>NZ_CP085442.1:4166428-4479464 GCF_023824195.1 Priestia megaterium | reverse complement strand
TGCGATATCTCCCACAAACAGCGTATTTTATGATATTGTTAAAGGGATGTATGACTTAAATACACGTTAAAACAAGAAGAATTTGTAAAAAATATTACAAATATACTTCAAATAAATTTTGATGCTTCATGTATAAGAAAACACATGTTAGAATAAAGCATTATAAAAGTTGGAGGAAATTGTAGCAATGAATAACAATCGTTCTTCAAGACACGAAAACAAAGAAAAAAAAGTAAACCGATTATATAATCTGTTAATTGCTGTCGTAGCAGTTTTAATTGTATTTGTCGGTGGTACGATGATTCTTGGAAACAAGGATAAATCGGATAACCAAGCGGAAACAACTCAAAACAATCCGCAAACAAATGACCAAAAAACGGACAAGACGGCTAAAAAAGACGATGATTCTTCGAAAGATGATCAAGCAACAGATGATCAAGCAACGGACGATCAAAGTTCTGAAGATGACCAAAGCTCTGAAGATGATCAAGTAACAGATGAAGAATCAAACGACTCAGATTCACAGGCTGAAGTAGAGAAAAATCCAGAGCCTGGCGTGGCAGAACGCAAGGTAGATCCTTCATGGGATTCAGTAGGTACGTCACAAGATGCACCTGCAGCAACATATAAAAAAGGATCAACGGATTGGAACGAAATGCTAAAAGCTGTAGGCGAAGGGTCAGGCATTAGCCCAAGCAATATGACCGTATGGCGTTTAGGGAATAACGGTGGCGTAGGTAAAGCCGTAGCTACGGTTAGTCCTAAAGGAAACTCATCAACAAAATACCGCGTTCAAATTGAATGGGTAGATGGAGAAGGCTGGAAGCCCGCAGTAGTGGATAAGCTTCAATAAAAAAGCAGCGCGCTAGCGCTGCTTTTTTAATTTGAAATGAACAACTGCAGAGTACAGTTTTTTACCTTGTTCATAGTCCACAGACATTTGATGAGATACGCTATACACCTCAAGTAAAATAGCTTTATTTTGATCAATTTTTTCAGCAATTTGTTTCTCAAGCATTTTAACATCAGGCGCTTCAAAAAATTCTATTTTATCTTCAATCATTTCAAATTCAAAATTCATCTTACGACCTCCTTACCTCATTACTATAGTATAGCAAATAGAAAGTTAAAAGCTTAAAATATTTGTAAATGAAGAACAAACGATAGCTAAAAACATACTATATCCATAAGAATTATTAGTTATAAGGAGGCGTTTTTTATGGGTCTAGAGTTTTTAGATATCTTTGAAAAGTGGGCGAATGAGTATGATGCATCGGTAAGCGGGAAAGATGAACAGTATAGGGAAGTGTTTCGCAATTATAATGAAATCTTAGAATATGTAGCAGACCGTTCAATAGGGCATGTGATAGAATTTGGAACAGGGACTGGAAACTTAACAAAAAAACTGTTAGAAAAAGAACTGACGGTAGTAGGAATTGAACCTTCAGTACCAATGAGACAATTGGCACACCAGAAATTAGGGGCAGATGTTTTAGTCACACCAGGAGACTTTTTACAATTTGATACATCATTGTTTCCAGCAGAGAGCTTAGTTAGTACGTATGCTTTTCATCATTTAACAGATAAAGAAAAAGAAGAAGCTGTGATAAACTATGGAAAGTTACTTCAAACCGGTGGTAAAATAGTGTTTGCTGATACAATGTTTGAAACAGCGGATTCATTTGCTGATACCATTGTTCAGGCAAAACAAAAAGGGTATACGCAACTAGCAGAAGATCTAGAGAGGGAATACTATACAACGATTCCCGTCTTACAGCAAATCTTTGAAAGCAATGGTTTTCACATAACCTTTACACAATTTAATCACTTTGTGTGGGTATTGGAGGCAACGAAACAATAGTAGAAAGAGGTTTTAAAATGAAAGTAGCAATCATTGGAGCAATGGAAGAAGAAGTGACGATTTTACGTGATAAAATTGAGAATCGTCAAGAAACAGTAATCGCAGGATGTGAATACTCGACAGGAACAATCAGCGGCGTGGAGGTTGTATTATTAAAATCAGGTATTGGAAAAGTAAATGCGGCGTTATCTACAGCCATCTTACTAGAGAAGTTCAAACCTGATTACGTTATTAACACAGGATCAGCAGGCGGCTTCCATCCAGAGTTAAACGTAGGGGATGCGGTTATTTCAACAGAAGTTCGTCATCATGATGTAGATGTAACGGTATTCAACTATGAATACGGTCAAGTGCCAAACTTGCCTGCAGCTTTTAAAGCAGATGAAAAACTAGTTCGTCTTGCTGAAGAAAGTGCTCTTGAAGTAACGGATATGAAAATTGTAAAAGGACTAATTGCTACAGGAGATTCGTTCATGAACGATCCTGTGCGCGTAGAGTTTGTTCGCTCTAAGTTTCCAGACCTGTATGCAGCTGAAATGGAAGCGGCGGCTGTTGCTCAAGTATGCTATCAATTTGGCGTACCGTTTGTTATTCTTCGTGCTCTTTCTGACATCGCCGGCAAAGAATCAAATGTTTCTTTTGAGCAATTTTTAGAAAAAGCAGCTGTTAATTCAACGAAATTAGTATTGAATTTTATTACAAAATTAAAATAAGCTGTTCATAAAATATAGAGTTTGTTTTCGTCTACACTCTGCATCGTTTGTCATAACATGGGGTGTAGACTATATTTTTACTTTAATTCCCACTTTGTTTATGGGTTAAGTTATATTATTTCGATAGCGAGGTGTTCAAGATTATGAAGGTAGCCAAAAACGTTCATGAATTGATTGGAAACACACCTATGATTGAGATTACACAATTTGATTTACCTAGAAAAATCAGGATATTTGCCAAACTGGAATATGTTAATCCAGGAGGAAGTGTAAAAGATCGTTTAGGAAAAGAACTACTGCAAGAAGCTCTTGGATCTGGAAGACTGAAGCGAGGCGGAACGGTGGTTGAGCCTACTGCTGGGAATACGGGGATTGGTCTGGCTTTAGCTGCTCTTCAGCACGAAATAAACGTTATACTATGTGTTCCAGAAAAATTCAGTATTGAAAAACAGCAGCTTATGAAGGCTTTGGGGGCAACGGTGGTTCAAACGCCTACTGAAGGTGGTATGAAAGGTGCTATAAACAAGGCTCAAGAGCTGCTGCGTGAAATACCTGGTTCTTATTGCCCTCAGCAGTTTGCTAATCCGGCCAATCCTATGACTTATTACAAAACCTTAGGGCCAGAGATATATGAACAGCTTGATGGAAAAATTGACGTGTTTGTAGCTGGAGCAGGTACAGGTGGAACATTTATGGGTACAGCAAAATTTTTGAAAGAAAAAAATCCTTCTCTAAAAACAGTCATTGTTGAGCCAGAAGGTTCAATTTTAAACGGAGGAAAATCCGGCCCTCACTTAACTGAAGGAATTGGAATGGAGTTCATCCCTGATTATATGGAGCGGTCTTATTTTAATGCTATTCATACTGTTGAAGATGTTTATGCTTTTCAAAGAGTGAAAGAGCTGGCTTTAAAAGAAGGGTTACTAGTAGGGAGCTCTTCAGGAGCAGCCTTCGAAGCAGCCCTGCTCGAAGTAAAAAATGCAGAAAAAGGCGCTCATATTGTCACCATTTTTCCCGATAGCAGCGAACGGTACTTAAGTAAAAATATTTACAGTGGAGGAAGATAAGATGAAACGTAAAACACAGTTAATTCATGGTGGAATTGTTGGCGATGAACAGACGGGTGCTGTCTCTGTTCCTATTTATCAAGTAAGCACTTATAAACAAGAGGGAGCTGGAAAACATACGGGATACGAGTATTCGAGAACCGGTAACCCTACACGACACGCCTTAGAAGAACTTATCAAAGAAATTGAAGGAGGATATGCTGGGTTTGCGTTTGGATCTGGTATGGCAGCTACTACTGCTGTATTCATGCTGTTTAACAGCGGAGATCATGTGTTAATTACAGATGACGTATACGGAGGAACGTACCGAGTTATTACAAAAGTGCTGAGCCGTATTGGCATTGAAGCTACTTTTATTGATACAAGCGACATCGAAAATATTAAGAAAGAAATTCGCCCCAACACAAAAGCTATTTATATCGAGACTCCCACGAATCCTCTCCTAAAAATTACTGACTTGCAGCATGCTTCTTCAGTAGCTAAACAGCATCATTTACTTACCATCGTCGACAATACATTCAGTACTCCGTATTGGCAAAATCCTATCGAAAAAGGTGCGGATATCGTTCTGCATAGTGCAACTAAGTATTTAGGAGGCCACAGTGACGTTGTAGCAGGGCTAGCCGTTGTGAATTCGCCTAAATTGGCAGAAGACCTTCATTTTATTCAAAATGCGACTGGAGGCATTTTAGGACCCCAAGATTCCTGGCTTTTAATGAGGGGGATTAAAACATTAGGAATACGCATGGAAGAACATGAATTCAACACTGGGAAAATAGTAGAATTTTTACTTGCTCATCCTGCTGTTACAAAAGTATATTATCCAGGATTAAAAACCCACCCAAACCACCTCATTGCTAAAAAGCAAGCAAGAGGTTTTGGAGGAATGGTTTCTTTTGATGTGGGAAGCGAAGAGAAAGCGGAACAAGTACTGAGCAAAGTGAAGTATTTTACATTAGCAGAAAGTTTAGGAGCCATTGAAAGCCTCATTTCAATTCCTGCCAAAATGACTCATGCGTCTATACCGAGCGACCGACGTAAAGAGCTAGGAATTACAGATGGATTAATTCGTATTTCTGTAGGCCTTGAAGATGTAGAAGATCTAATTGAAGACTTAGAAGAGGCATTGAAATAAGGGTGGTAAAAATAGGATTTTTATAGACCTATAGATCTATGATAAAGTAGAGCTATAACATTCTACTGAGAAGGTGATTGTATGAAAGCTCAACACATCAAAGCAAAAATTGAAGATTACAGCCGCTTTATTTACGTCCTTCTAGCCGTAAGTACATTCTTGTACATTGGTGTTATGATTGGCCAAGGTGAAAAAAGTGATATGCAGCTTGGAATAATGGAAGCGATCGTTATTCTTTTTGCCGCCCTTGCCTTTTATTTTAGTTATCAAACTAAAAAACTGAAAAAAGAACTAATGAAAGAAAAAGAATAATAGATATAAAAAGGCGATCATACATCGTCTTTTTTTTATGAGGGTTGAAAAAATAAAAAAATTCCCTATTTTTCAAAAAAACAGTTTACTTTTTATAAGTTCGTGGATATAATTACCATTGTAAGGAAAATACTTTATTAAAAGGAGGTCGAGTCATATGTTAAGACGTTTATCAGTTATGGGTCATCCAGTTTCAACTATGTTCAAAAATCGTCTATATACGTATACTATTCGGCCGTGTTCCTGTATCAAGTAACTTTCTTACCTTGATCATTAAAACACGTTAATTCACCACAGGTGCGAATAGTAGCCCTGTGGTTTTTATTATTTTTCAGCCACAGGATGCTTATGCATTACTGTGGCTTTTTTGTGTATAAGGAGGTGATTGTAATGACACTGAACATTTTCTTTTTAACTATTACCATAAAGTCCCGTCAATACTCAGAGGCAGAAATTAAGCATGAACAGTATGTAAGACAATTAGAAGAAGAAATAAAAGACCGCAAGTATGAGTTTTATCGTCATTTCTAATTTGAACAGTGGAAAGGAGTGGATGAATGATGATTAATCAAAAAGGATATATCGTTGTATGGCTACTTGTGGAGAAAGATTCCACCTAAATGATTAGTAGGGGGAGTAATGATGTGTTTGCTACGGATTATTATTTGGAAATTATTTTAAAAAAAGAGCGGAAAGAAGGATTAATTCTCCTTCTTTCCGCTCTTTTTTTTCTCTTTTTCGGCTCTGTAAAATTCGTGAAACATTTTCATCAGCGCTCGCTTTTCAATTCGCGAAACATAACTTCTTGAAATATTTAATTCTTTTGCAATTTCTCGCTGGGTTTTTTCATCCTGCAGATCCAAACCGAAGCGGCCAACAATTACTTCCTTTTCTCGATCATCGAGGATATCGATGTATTCTTTTATTTTTTCTAATTCCATATTTAGTTGAATCATATCAATTACATCGTCTGATTCTGATTTTAATACATCAATCAAACTGATTTCATTTCCTTCTTTATCCTGGCCAATTGGATCATGCAGCGACACATCTTTTTTTGTTTTTTTGAGCGCTCGCAAGTGCATCAATATTTCATTTTCAATACAGCGTGCGGCATAAGTAGCTAATTTTGTTCCTTTTCCTTGAGAATAACTTTCGATTGCTTTAATTAAACCGATTGTCCCAATTGAAATTAAATCTTCCGCATCCTCTCCCGTGTTTTCAAACTTTTTAACAATATGCGCAACGAGTCGGAGATTGTGTTCAATAAGAAGGTTTCGCGCTTCTTGATCTCCTTGTTCCATTAAAGATAAATATCTCTTTTCTTCAGCAGCAGACAAGGGTTGAGGAAACGCATTGTTTTTTACGTAGGAAACAAGGAAAACCAATTCTTTAAAGAAATAGCCTAGTGCGGTAAATAATGCAGACATCTCTTCACCTCCATAAGGGGATATCAACCTGTGAGAGACTAACATTACACTATATGTAAAAAGAAGGATGTCTTTGCCTGTACGTTTAAAATTCCCCCCGGGGACAAGAGAGTTTGAAAAAGTCCACAGATTTTTCTTTAGAGATAGTTACCAGCCTATACAGGGAAAAAAGTATGTACATACGCTAGTAGTAGTTCATAGCGTAAGGAGGGAGAGTATGTACGGTTACGGAGGCTGCTGTTATCCTAATTATCCAGCTTACCCATGTGGAGGAGGCTTTGGCTGGGGACTTGGATTGTTGATTGTTCTGTTTGTCCTGTTATTAATTTTCGGAAGCTTCTATTGGTTTAGCTGCTGGTGTTAAAAAAAACTCATGCATGCGCATGAGTTTTTTTAGATGACATATCCTACCGAATAGAACCATTCATTTTTAAGAATTCTTAAGGAATTTTCGCTTTGTTTCTTAAAGAAGATGATTTATTCTATAATTAAGAAAAGAAGCAAGACGATAATATCCCTCTGTAAAAGTAAATGGAGCTCTATACTTTTTTTAGCTTGAAAGTACTAATCATCAAGCAAGCGAGTACGATAATTAAAAACATATAAAAGTGTGAAGGCAAATAAGGGACGCCCAAGTAGCTAAGAGTTAATAAACAACCTGCTGCGGTAATAGGGAGCCCTGTAAAATACCCAGTATTTTCTGTGATGTTAAAGCGGGCAAGACGAAGTGCTCCGCAAGCAATGTAACAGATGGTAACAATTGAACCTGCAGCACCAAAGTGAGACAAAATACTTTGATAAAGTAGTAGAGCTGGAGCGATGCCAAATGATATAATATCGCACATGGAGTCCAGTTGTTTTCCAAGTTCAGATTCAATTTGCAGCTTTCTGGCTACCATGCCGTCGAATCGGTCTGCTAACGCTGCTAAAAAAATTAGTAATAAACTTAAGTTCAATTCATTTTTCATGACAAATAAAATAGCAAAGCTTCCTAAACTTAAATTAACAATCGTTAAGGAGTTTGCCGCTTGGGATCTCAGCTTTTTAATTGTATGATCTAGATAGTCTAATAAAAACAATTTCCTCACTCCTTTAAAGGATGGAATGAACTAAAGGTAAAAATAATGGTAATTTCATTGTAGACGCAAACCTTATTCTAGTAAAGAACTATTCAGTATGTGGAGGTAAAATTATTGTTGCAGCACCTGTATCGAACGTTTATTGAGCTTACGAATCACCAAGGATCATCGAAGCTCATTCGAAAATTCACTTTCTCTAAATGGAGTCGGTTTGTTATACCCTCCTATACAAAAGTTTTTAAAGTAAATAAAGAAGAAATGGACAAGCCTCTGCATCACTATCAAAACTTACACGAGCTATTTATTCGCCGTTTGAAACCTTCTGCCCGTCCGGTCGATCAGCAGAAAGACAGCGTTGTCAGTCCTGTAGATGCAAAGATAGAAGCATATGGAGTCATTACGCCTCAAAAAGAAATGATTGTAAAAAACAAACCTTATTCTATACAGGAAATGGTTTCAAATGATCTCGTTCTTGAAAAATATATAGAGGGACAGTTTATTATCCTCTACCTTAGTCCGAAAGACTATCATCGCATTCACAGCCCTCTTAAAGCCCAAGTGGGGGATACGTGGACCGTTGGACAAAAGTCTTATCCAGTAAATTCATTAGGAATCAAATACGGGAAAGAACCGCTTGTGAAAAATTTCCGGAAGCTCACGGAGTTAACATTTGAAAATGGTCACATGCTGATGGTAAAAGTAGGAGCCATGTTTATCAATAGCATTGAAGCGGTTTCTAAAAAAGAAGTAGTCGAAAAAGGGGAAGAAATGGCTTACTTCACGTTTGGCTCGACTGTCATTTTATTATTTGAGAAGAACTCAATCACTTTTGCTTCTAATGTTTACTCAGGTTCTTACGTAAAATGTGGAGAACCAATTGCTCATTTGAAAAAATAGAGCCTATATAATAAAAGAGTAGATAGATAAATGAAGATGCAGCTTTCTTTTATTAAGAAGGCTCTTTTATTCATTAAGAAGGAATTTGTATGCTAATCTTTAATGATCTTCTCTCAATTTCCTCTTCAATTAATTTTATAAAATCAGGGCTTAATTGCAGTTCAGTTGCTTTGCTGTATGATTCAATAAGCAGCTCATCTGATAATTTTCTCATAAGATTGCCGCCACCTCCTACTAAAATAAATATCCTAAAAAGTTATATTTAAATGCTAATAAATTCCTTATTTATAATCTAACATGAATCAAATAAAGGAACAATCGTTCTGTTATCCACAGCTTTCGGTGGATAAAATGTGGGTATGTTGTTTATAATTACCATTAATTGCTGAACTATAACAGAGGATAATGTGTATAACCTTATCCACATAATTGGGCTTATCAATTTTTGTCGAAAACTTTTAACGGAATTTGTTTACCACTTACCCTATTTGATAAGTAATAAACGTTTTCTGCACTATTTTTTATTTTAAGTTTACAGTGGGTGAATATATCATAAGCTCACGAACAAATGGAGTTTTACTACCTTTTGTCAATAACTTTCTGTATAAAGTTAAAGCATTCACAAGGCATATCCTTTATACTAAGAAAAGACCTGTTTTTGAAGAGAATAAAATTTTAGGTTGGAAAATAACAAGAAGTCGTTATAATGATAGACGGCGTTAATTTTAGTATGTAACTATATATTCGAGGTGCATGATACGTGTTGAAACTTTTTTTACCAAATGAACATGTGAAAAACGTGTTTCAAATTAAGCCAGACGATTTGAAAGAGCGCGGAATAAAAGGAATTATTACCGACTTAGATAACACGTTGGTGGAATGGGATCGCCCTGATGCCACTCCGGAATTAATTGAGTGGTTTCAGTTAATGAAAGATAGTGGAATTAAAATTACGATTGTATCGAATAATGTGGAGAAACGAGTCAAGCTGTTTTCAGATCCAGTTGGACTTCCATTTGTATATAAAGCACGCAAACCGATGCGTAAAGCATTTAGAAGAGCTCTTCGTGATATGGAGCTGCAAAAAGATGAGGTTGTAGTTATTGGTGACCAGCTTTTAACGGATGTATTAGGAGGAAATCGTCTCGGCGTATATACAGTTTTGGTTGTACCAGTTGCGCAAACAGATGGATTTGTAACGAAATTTAACCGTAAAATGGAACGAAGAATTCTAGGTTGGATGAAACGAAAAGGTATGATTAACTGGGAGGATTAAAACGTGAGTGAAGAAAAATTACAGTGCGTAGGATGCGGAGTGGAGATTCAAACAGAACGACCGGATGAACTTGGCTATGCTCCAAAATCAGCACTAGAAAAAGAAGCTATTATTTGCCAGCGATGCTTTCGCTTGAAGCATTATAATGAAGTACAAGATGTTTCCTTAACAGACGATGATTTTTTAAAAATCTTAAACGGAATTGGTCAAACGGACGGTTTAGTTGTAAAAGTTGTAGATATCTTTGACTTTAACGGCAGCTGGTTACCTGGTTTGCATCGATTTGTTGGAAATAACAAGGTTCTTTTAGTGGGAAATAAAGCAGATTTACTGCCAAAGTCTATAAAGAAAAATAAACTAATTCATTGGATGAAGCGAGAAGCGAAAGAGCTTGGGCTAAAATCAGTGGATGTGTTCCTCATGAGCGCACAAAAAGGACAAGGAATTCGAGAAATTGCCGAAGCCATTGAACATTATCGCGAAGGTAAAGATGTATATGTTGTGGGATGTACAAACGTTGGTAAATCAACATTTATTAATGCCATTATTAAAGAAGTAACGGGAGAAAAAGATATTATTACTACATCTCAATATCCCGGCACAACGCTGGATATGATTGATATCCCGCTTGATAACGGCGCGTCTTTATATGATACGCCTGGCATTATTAATCACCACCAAATGGCTCACTATGTAGATAAACGAGACTTAAAGCTGATTTCTCCTAAAAAAGAAATAAAGCCGAAGGTTTATCAGCTAAATGAAGGGCAAACGTTATACTTTGGAGGACTGGCGCGCTTAGATTATGTACAGGGAGGCCGCAAGTCATTAACATGTTATGTATCGAATGATTTGCATATCCATCGTACGAAGCTTGAAAAAGCAGATGAGTTGTATGAAAAGCAAGCAGGTGAACTGCTTCAGCCGCCGCGCCCAGAGCAAATGGATGAGTTTCCTGAACTCGTTGCACATGAATTTACAATAAAAAATGAAAAAACCGATATTGTTTTTTCAGGGCTTGGCTGGGTGACGGTTAATGAAGCAGGTTCAAAAGTTGTGGCCCATGCACCAAAAGGAGTCGGCGTATTTGTGCGCGATTCTTTAATTTAAACAAAAAGGGGAAAAAATCTTGAGTACATTATATGGTCTAGTTGGTTATCCGCTTGGGCATTCACTATCGCCATTGATGCAAAATGATGCCTTTAAACGTCTGGATATGAACGCTCATTATGAAGCTTTTCCAATTGAACCTGTTCATTTTGAGTCAGCCATTGGAGAGCTAAAAAATAAAAACATTCAAGGATTTAATGTCACGATTCCTTATAAAGTTGATATTATGAATCATTTGGATGAAGTCGATCCATTAGCAAAGGCAATTGGTGCTGTAAATACAGTTGTTAATCAAGATGGCCGTTATATTGGATACAATACCGACGGAGAGGGATATGTGACTTCTTTACTAAAAGCAGTAGAAGGCAGCTTATCCCAAAAAAGAATTTTAATTATTGGAGCTGGAGGAGCTGCCAAAGCTATTTTTTATACAATTGCAGCTCAGCACGCTCCCGAGGTAATTGCGATATGCAATCGTACCGTCGAAAAAGCAGCTGTATTAGCTAATGAGCTGCCTTTTTCGACGAAAACGGCGGCGATGTCTATTTCTGATGCGGAAAAACAATTAGATACATTCGATATTATTATTAATACCACTTCAGTGGGGATGTATCCTAACGTTGATGAGCTGCCTTTAGCACTTACTTTATTGCAAAAAGAAGCGGTAGTCAGCGATATTATTTACAACCCTTTAAAAACAAAGCTTTTAAAAGAGGCTGAAGCAAAAGGGGCAGGCACTCATAATGGTGTCGGTATGTTCGTGCTGCAAGGTGCACTTGCATTTGAAAAGTGGACGAACGTTCGTCCTGACGAAGAGGCAATGGAACACATTGTCCTTTCAACACTAACTAAGAGATAAGATACAGCGGAGGTTTTTATGTTAACAGGTAAACAAAAACGTTTTTTACGTTCAAAAGCACATCATTTAAATCCAATTTTCCAAGTAGGAAAAGGTGGAGTCAATGAAAATATGATTGGTCAAATTGCTGATGCATTAGAAGCAAGAGAATTATTAAAAGTAAGCATTCTGCAAAACTGTGACGAAGATCGTGACACGGTTGCTGCTCGATTAACAAAAGGAACAAAAGCAGAGCTTGTACAAGTGATTGGAAATACAATTGTTTTATATAAAGAATCACGCGAAAATAAGCAGTTAATGCTTCCAAAAGTGAAATGAAATAGAGCGGGGAAACCCGCTCTATTTAATAATGAAGTAAATTAAAGGAGTCGGGGATTGTTGAAGAGTATTGGAATTTTAGGTGGAACATTCAACCCGCCTCATTTGGGGCATTTAATGATGGCAAATGAGGTTTTGCATGCCTTGAAATTAGATGAGATATGGTTCATGCCGTCGTACATTCCACCTCATAAAACAATCAAAGAGCCTATTGAGCCATATCATCGTTTACAGATGCTAAAGCTAGCTATTGAAGAACATGATCAATTTACTCTGCAGCCGATTGAATTTGAGCGCAAAGAGCCTTCATATACATATGATACGATGAGAATACTAACAGAGAAATATCCAACGTATCAGTTTCATTTCATCATTGGTGCTGATATGGTAGAATATTTGCCGAAGTGGTATGAAATTGATGAATTAGTCAATTTGGTTACATTTGTAGGTGTAAAGCGCCCGGGGTATACCATTACGTCCCCTTACCCGATAAAAGAAGTAGAAGTTCCACAGTTTGATGTCTCCTCTTCCTTTATTCGCGAACGAGTAGTAAAGAAAGAAACCATTCGTTATTTTATACCTGCTGGTGTTAAACAATATATCGAGGAGAATCAATTATATGAATCGAACTGAGGCATTAGAAATCGTAAAGAAACAGTTAACAGAACGTCGTTATATTCATACTGTTGGGGTAATGGAAACAGCAATTGAATTAGCTAAGCGTTTTGAAGCAGACGAAAAAAAAGCAGAACTGGCTGCTATTTTTCATGACTACGCCAAGTTTCGTCCAAAGGAAGAGATGAAGCAAATTATTATTGATCAAAACATGAATCCTTCTTTATTGGAATACAATACCGAATTATGGCATGCTCCAGTAGGCGCGTTTTTAGTTAGAAATGAAGTAGGGATTACGGATAAGGAAGTATTGGATGCAATTGCTTACCATACATCTGGAAGACCTGGCATGACGTTACTTGAAAAAATTGTGTACGTTGCTGATTACATTGAACCTGGAAGGAGATTTCTAGGTGTTGATGAAGTGCGGGAGTTAGCTAAAACCGACTTAAATGCAGCACTTATTCAATCACTAAAAAACACCATTTCTTTTTTAATGACTAAACATCAGGCCGTTTATCCCGATACGATGATGACATATAATGATTTAATCTTAGGAGGTCAAACACATGACTGAACGTGAATTGCTATCTCTTGTTGTAGAAGCAGCAGACGATAAAAAAGCAATCGATATCGTAGCGTTAAATATGGAAGGAATCTCACTTGTGGCAGATTATTTTGTTATTTGTCACGGTAACTCAGATAAACAAGTGCAGGCAATCGCTCGTGAAATTAAAGAAAAAGCACACGAACAAGGCGTTTCTGTGAAGCGTTTAGAAGGATTTGAGCAGGCTAAGTGGGTTCTTGTTGATCTTGGAGATGTTGTGGTTCACATTTTCCATAAAGATGAGCGCGGATATTATAACTTAGAACGCTTATGGGGAGATGCACCATTTGTAAGTTCAGAAGAGCTACAGCTATGAGCAGGTACGGAGAATTTGCCTACGTATATGATCAGCTAATGGCAGACGTTCCGTATGACGATTGGGCTGAATTTTTTAATCAGCAGGTGGCAAAAGCGAAAACAAAGCCTGACAGTATATTAGACCTTGCCTGCGGCACGGGAGAACTCTCCGTTCGATTTGCAAAAGAAGGTTTCTCCGTAGTAGGCGTTGATTTGTCTGATGATATGCTTATGGTAGCTCAAGAAAAGGCAGCAGAAGCAGGGGTAACGCTATCTCTTTTTCAACAAAACATGGCGGAACTTGAGTTATTGAAAGAGTTTGACTGTGTAGTAATTTTTTGTGATTCTTTGAACTATTTGCAAAGTGATAAAGAAGTTCAAGAAACCATTCAACGTGTATATAAGCACTTAAAACCAGGTGGACTCTTTATATTTGATGTTCATTCGGTGCATAAGATGCAGCATGTATTTGGAAATCAATCTTTTTCTTACGTAGATGAAGACGTGTCATATATTTGGAATTGCGCCTATAATGATGCAGATATCCGCGTAGAGCATGATATTACGTTTTTTGCTTATGATGAAGAAATCGATGCATATCATCGCTTTGATGAGGTGCATGCTCAGCGCACTTGGTCGATTGACCATTATCAATCATGGCTGAGCGAAGCTGGTTTTATAAATATAGAAGTAAGTGCAGATTTCAAAATGAGTGAGCCTACTTCAAACAGTGAGCGCATCTTTTTCTCTGCGCAAAAAAAAGAAGCCGAGTAGAGGCTTCTTTTTTTGTTTCAAAGCAGGATTTCTACAGAAATTATGGAATAAGACTATCAAACTGATTGTGAACAAGCTCAATGTCTTCGTCAAATTTTTCATGTGTTTTTTGAAATACGTGCACAAACATTTCTCCGAGTTCAGCTTCTAAAACTTTAATACCTTCTCCAGTTACACCACCTTTTACGCATACTTTATCCTGTAGGGTAGGAAGCGTAAATATTTCTTTTTCCAACAGTTTTCCCATTCCAATAATCATATCACTGGCCATGACGGTAGCTTCTTCTTCAGAAATATTTGTTTCTTGAACTGCTGCATCAATAAAGCGTTGAAGCAAAAAGCTGAAGAATGCAGGACCGCAGCTTACGATATCAGATGATACGCGCGTAATCGTTTGATCAATGGCCACAGGCTTTGACATAGATGAAAATAATTCATGTAAATAATTTTGGTAAAAAGGCGTACATCTTTCTCCAAACGTGAAAAGAGAAACACCTGCTAATGCTCGATTCGTAATGCTAGGGATAATTCTAGCTGCTTGACTCGGAATGAGGCGTTCGATTTGTTCTACGCTAATTGGACTGGTAATGGATACAATGCAGTGATCTTTCGTCAGCAGTGGTTCTAATTTTATTAAAAGGGGGTGAATATCCAATGGCTTAACACAAATAAAAATGACTTTGGATGCGTGAACAACTTCTTCAGCTGTATCAGCAACATGAATTTTTTTATGCTGCTGTTGAATCTCTTTGGCTCTTTTTTTTGTGCGATTCATAATAGTAATTTTAGAAGGACGTACGGCTTTTGATTCAATAAACGCATCAATTAATATTTTCCCCATGTTTCCTGTTCCGATAAACCCTATGTTCACTGATTCATTCCCTCCTTCAAAAGCCTTTTCTTCTAAACACTATGAAGACGTAACGGAATTTATGACGTTACTTCAAAATTCAAAGGAGTGTACAATTTGACTTTTTCAAAAAAACAATGGCTAATTGGGTGTGTTTGCTTAGCAGTTGGATTGGCTTTTTATATCTATCGCACGGGCGGAGAGAAACCGGAAAGTTCTCTTCAAACCTCAGATATGATAAAGGCAGAATCTTCTGCTACAAAAAAAGAAGGAGAGTCGTCTGATCAAGTCATTTCAAGCCAAGATTCCCCGTTTGTTATGGTGGATATTAAAGGAGCTGTTCAGAAGCCTGGTGTATACCAGCTTCCGAAAGATGCAAGGGTAAAAGATGCTCTAGCACAAGCCGGAGGCGCTACGAAAGAAGCGGACTTAAGACAGCTCAATTTAGCTAGCAAGCTACAAGATGAAATGGCTGTTTACATTCCAGCTGCTGGAGAAGAAATCCCGCCTTCATCTCCAGTTTCTTCAATCTCTTCCTCAGGAACTTCAAATGATCAGCCCCTTGTTAATATTAATACAGCGAACACTGATGAACTACAAACGTTAAATGGCATTGGACCTTCAAAAGCGAGTGCCATCGTTTCATATCGAGAGGAAAATGGCTTGTTTCAAACAGTAGAGGATTTGGGGCAAGTATCAGGTATTGGCGAGAAGTCGCTAGAAAAAATCAAAGCTCAAATTACGGTACAGTAGAGACTTATTGACGAAAAAGGAAAAGAAACGCTACACTATGAAAGAGACAAGTATAATTATAATTATTCAGTTAAATAAAAAGGTAGGGAATGAGATGAACCGGATTTCATGGGATCAATATTTTATGGCACAAAGCCATTTGCTAGCTTTAAGAAGCACTTGTGAACGTCTGGCTGTTGGGGCTACAGTGGTGCGTGATAAACGTATTATAGCTGGAGGATACAACGGCTCGATCAGCGGAGGCGTGCATTGTGCTGACGAAGGCTGTTATGTGATTGATGGACACTGTGTAAGAACTGTCCATGCAGAAGTGAATGCACTGCTACAGTGTGCTAAGTTTGGTGTGAAAACAGAAGATGCGGAAGTATACGTCACGCATTTTCCTTGTTTAAACTGCTGTAAAGCCCTTATTCAAGCGGGAATTAAAACAGTATATTACGCTAATGATTACAAAAATCATCCGTATGCTGTTGAGTTATTTCAACAGGCGGGAGTGAAAACAGCAAAAGTTGAACTTGATGAAGCAATCATTGACTTAAAAAGTAAAGAGAAGCTTCAATTTGTGACGGATGTTCTCGCTCGTTTAGAAAAAAGCGGAGCTGACGAAGCAGAAGTGATGAATTTACAGCGCGAAGCTCTCGCTTTGTTTACGGCAAATTAAAGGTAAAAGAGGTTTTTTACTTGGTAACAGTAAGAAGCCTCTTTCTTTTAAGAAGAAAGGAGCTAAAAGTGAAAGGATATTATATTTACTGTGCTTTTAGCATGATGATAGCTTTATATGTATATGATAATCATTCCGCTGTAAGCCTGTTTTTGCTAATCTTGCTTTTCATTTTTCAATGGCTACAATGTCCGAGGAAAGTGGTTATTGCTTCTGCACTGTTGAGTGTTTTGTGCGTCTACCTATTAGCTGAGACAAATAAGCATAACAAAACGGTTCTTTTAGCTGAATCTTCTACTTTTACAGGCGAAATTTCATCTGTTCCGCATAGTGACGGCGATAAGCTTACTTTTAAGTTTACGGTTCAAAATGAAGAGGTCATGGCTTTTTATAAACTAAAAACGTTGGAAGAGAAACGGCAGCTCGAAAAGCTAACGATTCATCAAGTTTGTCAACTAGCGGGGCAATTAACTTCTCCTTCACCTGCTCGCAATCTTCATGCATTTGATTATCAGCAATATTTGTACCATCAGTCTATTCATTGGCAGCTTAACGTCAAGAGACTTGATTTGGTAAAGTGCCATCTCCCCACTTTAACTCCACTTACGTACCTTACTTTTATTCGTCAAAAAGGAATTAATTACATTCAACAAAATATTTCGGATCCAGGCGCTGGGTTTATGCAGGCACTAATTTACGGCGAGCGCACTGGCATCGAAGAAGAGAGTATCAAGCGCTATCAGCAATTTGGTTTAATACACTTGCTTGCCATATCAGGTCTTCATGTTGGACTGCTGACAGCGATGTGTTTTTATTTGCTAATTCGGATTGGAATAACGCGCGAGCGAGCCATTACGCTTTTACTTTTGCTTCTTCCTGTATACATGGTTTTGGCCGGTGGCAGCGCTTCAGTTGTCCGAGCTGTTCTTATGAGTATGCTGATGCTTATATCGATAAAAATACAAAGAAAAATTCTTTTGATTGATAGCATCAGCCTTGCTTTTATGGCCATGCTGCTTTTTAAGCCGTACTATTTATTTGATGTAGGATTTCAGCTTTCTTTTGCCGTTAGTTTTGCATTGATTTTATCGAGTCAGACGATTTTACCTCGTTTTCATTCTTCTTTCAGCCAGCTCATGGCTGTTTCAGCGATTGCACAAGTCAGTTCACTTCCTTTATTGTTGTACTATTTTTATGGAGTATCTCTCCTCAGTTTGCCATTAAATATGGTTTTTGTACCGCTGTTTTCTCTTGTTGTATTACC
Organism: Priestia megaterium; assembly: GCF_023824195.1. Lineage (NCBI taxonomy): Bacteria > Bacillati > Bacillota > Bacilli > Caryophanales > Bacillaceae > Priestia > Priestia megaterium. Next base: position 4,461,586 of record NZ_CP085442.1, on the reverse strand, counting down.
TCTTTGTTTGCTCATTCTTTTTGTTCGTATCATCTTGCCGGGAGTGAGTGAATTGCTGGAGCAAATTCTTCATATTCTTTTACTTTTTTGTGAAAAATTGCTTGGATTTTTTGAGTGGATTCCCGCTGATTTTGTAACGGGAAAACCCCACATTGTGCTGTTTTTGGGCATGTACTTATGCATTTATGCTTTATTTGTGGCGGTGGAAGAAGGAGAATTTTTCGTTCGCTATATGTTTCTTCTCGTGGCATTGTTAGCCGCACAATGTATGTATCCTTATTTGAATCCAAAAGGAACGATCACAATGGTCGATGTAGGACAAGGCGACTGCTTTATCATTGAGCTTCCTTATCGAAAAGGTGTGTATATGATCGATACCGGAGGAACCGTTTCATTTCCAAAAGAACCATGGCAAAAACGTCGTTCTTCTTTTGACGTGGGAGAAGACGTACTTGTTCCCTTTTTGCATTCAAAAGGAATGACAAGGGTAGATAAAATGATTATCACACACGGCGATTATGATCACGCAGGGGCGGCACAGCATTTATTTTCACAAGTGGCTGTCGGAGAGCTGGTGCTTGGGAAAAAAGCTGAATTAAATGACGTAGAGACTGGCTTGGTGATCGCTGCTCAAAAACAAAGCGTGCCTGTTCAAATTGTTCAACAAGGAGATAGCTGGCAAGAAGGAGGTGTCTTATTTGAGATTATTTCTCCGACAGGTTTCGAAGAAACGAGCAACAACGGCTCAATTGTAATAGACGCTAAGTTAGGAAATTTAAGATGGCTATTCACCGGAGATTTAGAAAAGGAAGGAGAACAAAGAATATTGAAAGGCTTTCCAAACCTTAAAGCAGATGTATTAAAAGTTGGGCATCATGGCAGTAAAACTTCAACTTCAGAAGAGTTTGTTCAACATTTAAATCCTAAAGTAGCGCTTGTTTCAGCGGGACAAAAAAATCGTTATGGTCATCCTCATCAAGAAATATTAGAGCTTCTGAAAAGCTACGGAGTGTATATTTATCGAACGGATGAAGATGGTGGGGTAATGTATGAATTTACAAAAAAGTCAGGAACGTTTTCGCGGCAACTTCCATAGTCTATAGTAAGAAAAACGAACTAAAAAAGACTGCTAAGAAGCAGCCTTGAAGCAATTTTACGAACCCAAGTAGTGAATCACAGTTGCAATAACAAATAAGGCAGTGAAAAAGCCAAATGAAACACCAAATCCTACGGCAGAATCGACAGCGTCGTTGCGTTTACTTTGGACACTTTCTTCAAATTGGTTCATTAACACCCCTCCTGTTTACAGTATAATCTAACTTTTTTTAAAAATCTAGACAATTTAAAAGCGTTTTCACAAACTGACAACAGTTAACAACTATACTTTATGAGCATGAGGAGAAAATAGAGATAAGGGTTTAATCATTAACAAATAAGTAACCTAGGGCTTATATTGTTAATGTTTATTATAAACTGAGGAATTGTCGTTTTAAGGCAATTCCTTTTGTATTGTTGCCAAAAACTCATAACACCTTTACGATAGAAATTGTATTTTGTTTATCAGTAACTATACATAATCAATATAGATGAATAAAAAAGAGGAGCGTATATACGTTGGCAGTTGATAGCTTAAAAAGTATTACCAAAAATAATATAGCCCCCGTTTACTTAATACACGGGGTCAATGCATTTATGAGTAAAAAGATTAGAGATAAAATCGTCGACTATACGTTAAATGAAGAAGATAAAGAATTTAACTTGTCACTATACGATTTAGAAGAAACATCGATTGATCAAGTTCTAGAAGATGCTGAAACGCTTCCTTTTTTAGGAGACAAGCGTGTAGTGGTTGCGAAAAATGCAGCATTTTTAACGGCTGAAAAATCGAAAGATAAAGTAGAGCATGATCTCGCAAAACTTCAGCAATATGTGGAGCAGCCCCCGTCTTTTTCAACATTAATTCTACTAGCCCCTTATGAAAAGCTGGATGAAAGAAAAAAAATAACAAAATTGTTAAAAAAACAAGCAGCTTACATCGAAGCGAACGAATTTGGTGAAAAAGAAATGAAGCAGTGGATTCATAATTTACTTTCAAAAGATGGAGTGAATATGGATGAAGATGCTGTAACGCTGCTTATTCAGCTTGTGGGTCTTAATGTAACGCTTGTGACAAATGAAATTGAAAAAATGGTGTTATACGTTGGACAAGGCGGAGTCATTACAAAAGAAGTTGTGCTTAAGCTTGTGGCAAAAACGCTTGAACAAAATGTATTTACGCTTATTGACGCTGTTATTCAGCGAAAGGTTTCTACTGCTTTAAATATGTATCAGGATTTACTGCGTAATAACGAAGAGCCTATTAAAATTTTATCTTTGTTAGCGACGCAGTTTCGTTTGATTTATCATACGAAGCAGCTGTCTAGCCAAGGGTACGGTCAGCAGCAAATTGCTCAAACGATTAAGGTTCATCCGTTTCGTGTAAAAATTGCTTTGCAGCAGAGCAGAAGTTTTGAGGAACAGCAGCTTAAAGGAATTTTAAGGGATTTAGCAGAGGCAGATTATGAAATGAAGACAGGAAAAATGGATAAAGCGCTTATTTTACAGCTGTTTTTACTAAAAAGAGCGCAATAAAAAAACGATCCTAATGGGATCGTTTTTGTCTCAATTATGCAGATAAACCGTTAAGTTTTACTGCTAAGCGAGATTTTTGACGAGCTGCAGCATTTTTGTGGATAATACCAGATTGTGCAGCTTTGTCTAATTTTTTAGAAGCAACAGCAAATGCTGCTTTTGCGTTATCTACATCGTTGTTTTCAACTAAAGCTTCAAAGTTTTTGATTGCAGTACGCATAGCTGATTTAGCTTGAATGTTATGAGCACGGCGAGCTTCAGTAGTTTTTACACGTTTGATAGCTGATTTAATGTTTGGCATCCGTTTCACCTCCCGAAATGATAACAATCGAGATTATATAGAACTCGACATTCTTCACAATAAGAACAAAAGATATTTTATCAAACACAAGGACAGAATGCAATAGCCTTGACAAGGAATTTTATATGACAGATCTCTCTTCACAAGCTTGTAGCTGATATTGAGCCCTTCCTTCTACTTTTCATTTCTTAAATGCATGAATCTGCCAGTCCTCGGTGACAATAATTTCAACAAAGATTGTCTAGGAGGTTAAGAAATGGAAAAAGAACTTGATTTAAGTCAATATAGCGTGCGCACGGATTTAGCTGTCGAAGCAAAAGACATAGCGTTAGAAAACCAGCCTAAACCGAATAACCAGTCAGAAATCAAAGGCGTAATTGTAAAAGAAAAAGAAGAACAAGATGTCAAAATTTCAATGGTAGAAATTACGGAAGAGGGCGCAGAAGCAATCGGTAAGAAAAAAGGCCGATATGTAACCCTTGAATCGGTAGGCATTCGCGAGCAGGATACTGAAAAGCAAGAGGCCATGGAAGAAGTATTTGCTAAAGAGCTGAATTTTTTTATTAAAAGCCTCAACATTCCAGATGATGCTAGCTGTCTTGTAGTGGGTCTTGGAAACTTAAGTGTTACACCAGATGCGCTTGGACCAAAGGCAGTAGATAATTTGTTGATTACAAGACATTTGTTTGAGTTACAGCCTGAAAGCGTGCAAGATGGCTTTAGACCCGTTAGCGCCATTGTTCCGGGAGTAATGGGAATGACGGGTATTGAGACAAGTGATATTATCTTTGGCGTTGTAAAGAAAGTGAATCCAGATTTTATTATTGCAATCGATGCGCTGGCCGCTCGTTCGATTGAACGGGTAAATGCTACCATTCAAATTTCAGATTCAGGTATTCATCCGGGGTCTGGGGTTGGAAACAAGCGTAAAGAAATCAGTTATGAAACACTTGGCATTCCAGTTATTGCAATAGGTATTCCAACGGTGGTGGATGCTGTTTCCATTACAAGCGATACAATTGACTTTATCTTAAAACATTTCGGCCGAGAAATGAAAGAGCAGGGAAAGCCGTCTAAGTCACTGCTTCCGTCTGGTATGACGTTTGGAGAAAAAAAGAAGCTCACGGAGGATGATTTACCTAATGAAGAGCAGCGTCAAACGTATCTCGGTATGATTGGTACTCTTCCCGATGAAGAAAAAAGACGTCTTATTCATGAAGTGCTTGCACCTTTAGGCCATAATTTGATGGTTACGCCAAAAGAAGTGGATATGTTTATTGAAGATATGGCTAATGTAGTTGCAGGAGGACTTAACGCTGCTTTGCATCATGAAGTGGATCAAGAGAACTTTGGGGCATATACTCATTAATACGTTTTTAGATGAATGAGTTCTTCAGAATATAGTCATAATGGTTAGTACTACAGAAGATAAAGAAGTAAGGGGCCTAATAATATGATTAAATTTACTTTAAAATCAGTAGTGCTAACCATTTTTTTACTGTGTGTCGTATTTTTAGGAATGCAGACGGCTCAGCAAGGGTTGATTAAAATGAAGGGATATAATGATCCTTCGATTGAACATGTTATTAATGTGTCTAAAACGTCAGATGGTCAGGTGGAAGCTGCTGTTTTAGGTTCAAAAAAAGTCGTGAACATTGATGAAAAACAGCAGTTTTTAGAAAAACGAAAGGCTTTTAACTTTTTCTCCTCGCTAGGTCAAAGTCTAGCGGAAGGCGTGAAAAGTACAATAGGAAAAGCTTTTAAGGCTATCCATCATCTTCTTAATTAAAAGCAGAATCTCTTTCTGCTTTTTTGTATGGAAAAATCCCCAATGGAATGCTTATTGAATGTTGACGAATGTGTTGTTATAATTTAATTTAGTGTATTTTGCCGATTTTCAGTAGGAGTGAAAAAAATATGGATAGAGAAGCAAGATTGAAACGACAATCGAAAATCAGAAACTTTTCGATTATTGCTCATATAGACCACGGTAAGTCAACATTAGCAGACCGTATTTTAGAAAAAACAAATGCGTTAACACAGCGAGAAATGAAAGCTCAGCTTTTAGATTCGATGGATTTAGAACGTGAACGTGGAATTACCATTAAATTAAATGCTGTGCAGCTTCAATACAAAGCAAAAGATGGAGAAGAGTATACTTTTCATCTAATTGATACACCGGGACACGTCGATTTTACATATGAAGTGTCGCGAAGTTTAGCCGCGTGTGAAGGTGCTATTCTAGTAGTAGATGCAGCTCAAGGTATTGAAGCTCAAACATTAGCAAACGTATATTTAGCGCTTGATAACAACCTTGAAATTTTACCTGTCATTAATAAGATTGACCTGCCGAGCGCAGAGCCAGAGCGAGTGCGCCAAGAGGTTGAAGACGTAATTGGATTAGATGCGTCGGAAGCTGTATTAGCTTCAGCTAAAGCAGGAATTGGAATCGAAGAAATTTTAGAACAAATTGTTGAAAAAGTTCCTGCTCCTGAAGGGGATCCAGATGCACCGCTTCAAGCACTAATCTTTGATTCATTTTATGATGCATACCGAGGTGTAGTTGCATCTATTCGTATCGTACAGGGACGAGTAAAAGTAGGCGACAAAATTAAAATGATGGCAACAGGAAAAGAGTTTGAGGTAACGGAGCTAGGTGTGTTAACGCCAAAAGCCGTTGCTAAAGATGAACTTTCTGTTGGCGACGTAGGGTTTTTAACAGCAGCTATTAAAAACGTTGGAGATACGCGAGTAGGGGACACGATTACTCTTGCTAAAAACGGAGCAAGTGAACCTCTTCCTGGTTATCGTCGTCTGAATCCAATGGTATACTGCGGACTGTATCCGATTGATACAGCGAAGTATAACGATCTTCGTGAAGCACTAGAAAAGTTAGAGCTAAATGACTCTGCACTTCAGTTTGAACCAGAGACGTCTCAGGCCTTAGGGTTTGGTTTCCGATGTGGATTCTTAGGGTTGCTTCACATGGAAATTATCCAAGAGCGTATTGAGCGCGAATTTAAAATTGATTTAATTACAACAGCTCCAAGCGTTATTTATGACGTGTATTTAACAGACGAGACTCATCTGTCTGTAGATAACCCGTCTAATATGCCGGACCCACAAAAGATTGAACGTGTGGAAGAACCGTATGTGAAGGCAACGATGATGGTACCAAACGATTATGTTGGTGCTGTGATGGAGCTTTGTCAGAAGAAGCGAGGCAACTTTATTGATATGCAGTACTTGGATGCTAATCGCGTGAGTATTGTATACGAAATTCCACTAGCTGAAATTGTATATGATTTCTTTGATCAATTAAAATCAAATACAAAAGGCTATGCTTCGTTTGATTACGAGCTTATTGGATATCAGCCTTCGAAGCTTGTGAAGATGGATATTCTCTTAAACGGCGAAACGGTCGATGCGCTGTCCTTTATCGTGCACAGAGATTCAGCTTACGATCGTGGTAAAGTCATTGTAGAAAAGCTTAAAGAGCTTATTCCACGTCAACAGTTCGAAGTGCCGATTCAAGCGGCAATCGGTCAAAAAATTGTGGCGCGTTCAACAATTAAAGCCATTCGTAAAAACGTTTTAGCAAAATGTTACGGAGGAGATATCTCTCGTAAACGTAAACTTCTTGAAAAACAAAAAGAAGGTAAAAAACGTATGAAGCAGGTCGGTTCTGTTGAAGTACCGCAGGAAGCATTCATGGCTGTGCTTCGCATGGACGAAGATTAATAGCTGAAATTCTATTATTTAACATGTCAAATTAGTTTTGAAAATCAAGCTAATCTGATACGATAGTAAAGAGTTTTGAGCGCTGTAAATAAGTGTGAACGAACATAGATAAAAATACCGCAGAGAGACTCTGCGGTATTTTTATCATTTATAAATGTGATTGAGGTGGAAGTCCATGGTGAAGGCAGCATATCTGCATATCCCGTTTTGTCATCATATTTGTCACTATTGTGACTTTAATAAAGTGTTTTTCAAAAATCAGCCCGTTATGCCGTATTTGGAAAGCATGCGAGAAGAAATGAAACAAACAGTCGAACGTTATCCAACGACCAATTTAAACACGATATTCGTTGGGGGTGGAACGCCCACAGCCTTAGATGAACAGCAGCTAGAGTATTTTTTAGAATCCATTCGTATGTACCTCCCTTATGACGAGAAAGGTGAGTTTACATTTGAAGCGAATCCGAATGAATTGACAAAAGAAAAGCTTCAGCTTCTCCATGATTATGGTGTGAATCGTTTAAGCATTGGTGTACAAACGTTTAATGAAAGATTATTGGAGAAAATTGGACGTGTGCATTCAAATAGACAGGTATTTGATTGTGTTGAGCAAGCGAGAAAGATTGGAATGTCGAATATAAGCTTAGACTTAATTTATAGCCTGCCGGAACAAACGGTAGCTGATTTCTCTTCTACGCTTCAAACGGCTTTTTCATTAGAGGTAGAGCATATGTCTGCCTATTCGTTGATTATTGAACCTAAAACGGTATTTTATAATTTAATGAATAAAGGAAAGCTACCGTTGCCTGCTCAAGAAGAAGAAGCAGCTATGTATGAGCTGCTTATGAAAGAAATGGACAAACAAGGTTTTCATCAATATGAAATCAGTAATTTCGCAAAGCCAGGCTACGAGAGTATTCATAATCTAACATATTGGAACAACGAAGATTATTACGGAATTGGCGCAGGCGCACATAGCTATATAGACGGAATAAGACGAGCAAATATTGGACCATTAAAAAAGTACATTGATTCGGTCGAGCAAAACGGAAATGCATATCTCAATGAAGTGAGCGTGACCGAGGCTGAAAAAATGGAAGAAGAAATGTTTTTGGGCCTTCGTAAAACGAAAGGAGTCTCAAAAGAGGAGTTTAAGAAAAAATTCAATCGAGAATTAAAAGATGTATTTGGAGAACCTATTCAAGAATACAAAGAGAAAGGACTTTTGGGTGAAGACAATAGCTCAGTCTTTTTAACACACAATGGTCGATTTTTGGGGAATGAAGTTTTTCAAGCCTTTATTGGGATAATCTAATATCAAATCGTTGACATCGCTATAGTGATTTGGTAATTTATTATTAGATTTAGCACTCAGAGTTTTAGAGTGCTAACAGAGGTGATGAAGCGTGCTTACTGATCGACAGTTATTAATTTTACAAGTCATTATTGATGATTTCATTCGATCTGCGCAGCCGGTAGGCTCTCGAACATTATCTAAGAAAGAAGAGTTTAATTTTAGTTCGGCTACGATTCGTAATGAGATGTCAGACCTAGAAGAACTTGGATTTATTGAAAAAACTCATACTTCTTCAGGGCGCGTTCCGTCTGAGAAAGGTTATCGTTATTATGTTGATCATCTAGTGTCCCCGCAGCACTTGAAAGCAAGCGACGTTTCGACGGTACGTTCGGTATTCGCTGAACGCATTGTAGAACTGGAGCAGCTCGTTCAAAAGTCAGCGCAAATTTTATCTGATTTAACGAGTTTAACGTCTATTGTGCTAGGACCAAAAGCGGTCAGCCATAAGTTAAAACAGCTTCAGATTTTACCTTTAACGGCTCAGTCAGCTGTTGCCATTATTGTGACCGATACAGGACACGTTGAAAGTCGGACGATTACGCTGCCGAGCAGTATTCAACCTTCCGATATTGAAAAAATGGTTAACATTTTAAACGAAAAGCTCATCGGCGTTCGCATTACTGATTTACATGATAAAATGTACAAAGAAGTAGCGACGCTCTTAAAAAGCCATATTCAAGGGTATGAGCAGACGATGGATATACTCAATGATGCATTAAAGCTCAACATGAATGGCAAATTAGTAGTTGGCGGCAAAACGAATATGTTTGCTCAGCCGGAATTTCATGATCTTAATAAAATTCGCGGGCTGTTTAACATTATTGAACATGAACAGCAGTTTTATAAGCTGTTAAGCCCAAATGAGGCTGGCATACATGTGAAAATTGGCCATGAAAATAAATTGAATGAAATGGTAGGGTGCAGCTTAATTACAGCTAGTTATTCCTTTGGTCACGAACAGCTTGGCACAATTGCTATACTAGGACCGACCCGCATGGAATATGCGCGTGTGATTAGTTTGCTTACACTGCTGTCATCAGATATGTCTCAAGTATTAACAAACTTGTATAAAGAATAAAGGAATCGGGTGGAATATATTACTTCCATCCTTTCCCTGTGATAAAATAAAAATCGTTGTTTAAAATGTGAAAATGTGTGTAAACATTTAAGGGAGGTGAATGAATTGTCAAACGAAAAGCAAGTAGAAGAACAAAACGAAGAAGTGGTTGAAGAAGTTCAAACAGACGCTGCTGAAGCAACTGAAGCTGAAGTGTCTGAGGAAGTAAACCCTCTTCAACAAGAAAATGATCAATTAAAGCAACAGCTTGAAGAAGAAGAGAATCGCTACTTACGTCTACAAGCTGATTTCGATAATTTCCGTCGTCGTTCACGTCTCGATGCAGAAGCTGCTCAAAAATACCGTGCTCAATCATTAGTTTCGGATATTTTACCAGCACTTGATAACTTTGAACGTGCATTACAAGTTAACACAGCGGACGAACAAACTAAATCTGTGCTGCAAGGTGTAGAAATGGTATACCGTCAATTAGTAGAGGCACTTCAAAAAGAAGGTGTTGAAGCAATTGAATCAGTCGGGAAAACTTTCGATCCATACGAGCATCAAGCAGTGATGCAAGTAGAAGACGATGAATACGAACCAAACACGGTAGTAGAAGAGCTTCAAAAAGGTTACAAATTAAAAGATAAAATCATCCGCCCTGCGATGGTTAAAGTGAATCAATAACACTACATATTATGAAGGAGGTCATTGTCAATGAGTAAGATCATTGGTATCGATTTAGGTACAACTAACTCTTGTGTCGCTGTATTAGAAGGCGGCGAACCAAAAGTAATTCCAAATCCAGAAGGAAACCGTACAACGCCATCAGTTGTGGCATTCAAAAACGGTGAGCGTCAAGTTGGGGAAGTAGCGAAACGTCAAGCTATTACAAACCCTAACACAATTATTTCAGTTAAACGTCATATGGGTACAGACCATAAGGTAGAAGCTGAAGGAAAGCAATACACGCCTCAAGAAATGTCAGCTATCATTCTTCAACATTTAAAAGGTTATGCTGAAGAGTATTTAGGTGAGCCTGTAACAAAAGCTGTTATCACAGTTCCTGCTTACTTTAATGATGCTGAGCGTCAAGCAACAAAAGATGCTGGTAAAATTGCTGGTTTAGAAGTAGAGCGTATTATTAACGAGCCTACTGCAGCAGCACTTGCATACGGATTAGAAAAAACAGATGAAGATCAAACAGTTTTAGTTTATGACCTTGGTGGCGGTACGTTTGACGTATCTATTCTAGAACTTGGCGACGGCGTATTTGAAGTTCGCGCAACTGCAGGTGACAACCGCCTTGGTGGTGACGACTTTGACCAAGTAATCATCGACTATTTAGTAGCTGAATTCAAAAAAGAAAACGGCGTTGATTTAAGCAAAGATAAAATGGCGCTTCAACGTTTAAAAGATGCGGCTGAAAAAGCGAAAAAAGATTTATCAGGCGTAACATCTACACAAATTTCTTTACCATTTATCACTGCTGGAGAAGCTGGTCCTCTTCACTTAGAGGTATCTTTATCACGTGCTAAATTTGACGAGTTATCAGCAGGCCTTGTAGAGCGTACAATGGCTCCTGTGCGTCAAGCTTTAAAAGATGCAGGCCTTTCTGCAAGCGAACTTGATAAAGTAATCTTAGTTGGTGGTTCAACTCGTATCCCAGCGGTACAAGATGCAATCAAAAAAGAAACTGGTCAAGATCCTCACAAAGGTGTAAACCCTGATGAAGTAGTTGCACTTGGTGCAGCAATTCAAGGTGGCGTATTAACTGGGGATGTAAAAGACGTTGTATTACTAGACGTAACGCCTTTATCACTAGGTATCGAAACAATGGGTGGCGTATTTACAAAGCTAATTGAGCGTAATACGACGATTCCAACAAGTAAATCACAAGTATTCTCAACGGCTGCAGATAGCCAAACGGCTGTAGATATTCATGTTCTTCAAGGTGAGCGTCCAATGTCTGCAGACAACAAAACGCTAGGTCGTTTTCAGTTAACTGACATTCCACCTGCACCACGCGGAGTACCTCAAATCGAAGTATCATTCGATATTGACAAAAACGGTATCGTAAACGTTCGTGCAAAAGATTTAGGAACAAACAAAGAGCAAGCTATTACAATTAAATCTTCAACAGGTTTATCAGATGACGAAATCGACCGCATGGTAAAAGAAGCGGAAGAAAACGCAGATGCTGATAAGCAACGTAAAGAAGAAGTGGAACTACGCAATGAAGCAGATCAATTAGTGTTCACAACTGAAAAAACATTAAAAGATCTTGAAGGAAAAGTAGAAGAAGCTGAAGTAACAAAAGCTAACGAAGCAAAAGATGCTTTAAAAGCAGCGATTGAAAAGAATGACCTTGAAGAAATCAAAGCGAAAAAAGATGAACTTCAAGAAATCGTTCAAGCGTTAACTGTAAAATTGTATGAGCAAGCTCAACAAGCTCAGCAAGCAGGTGAACAAGGCGCTCAAAATGATGATGTTGTAGATGCAGAGTTTGAAGAAGTAAACGACGACAAAAAATAATGCATCTTGACGACTAACGTGAATGACGCCATGGTGCGATTCACATCTTTTTAAAAAGTCAAAGTCAAGCTTATTTCTTGGCTTTGACTTTTTTAACGTGGAAAAGCGAAAGGGAAAGTTTTTCTCTTAGCTCTCTGCGTGCACGGGAGCAATAGAAAGTAACTTTTATGTTGCTATGGAATTATTAATAATGATACAATTACGTTTATGTGAAACGATTCGGGAGTGAGTATTGATGAGTAAGCGAGATTACTATGAAGTACTCGGTATCAGTAAGAGCGCTACAAAAGATGAAATAAAAAAAGCATACCGCAAGCTTTCTAAACAATATCATCCAGATATTAACAAAGCGGAAGATGCTGCTGACAAATTTAAAGAAGTAAAAGAAGCATATGAAGTATTGAGTGATGACCAAAAAAAAGCACAATACGATCAATTTGGTCATACTGATCCAAATCAAGGCTTTGGCGGCTTTGGTGGAGGCGGCTCAGACTTTGGCGGCTTCGGCTTTGAAGATATTTTCAGCTCGATCTTTGGTGGTGGTGGTCGCAGACGTGACCCTAATGCTCCGAGACAAGGTGCCGATTTACAATACACGATGACACTTTCTTTTGAAGAAGCTGTTTTCGGAAAAGAAACAACAATTGAAATTCCACGTGAAGAAACGTGTGAAACATGTCACGGTTCAGGTGCAAAACCTGGAACAAAAGTCGATACATGTTCGCACTGTAATGGTTCAGGTCAGTTAAACGTTGAACAAAACACGCCGTTTGGCCGCGTGGTAAATCGACGTGCGTGTCATCATTGTAATGGTACGGGAAAAATCATTAAAGACAAATGTGCAACGTGCCACGGTGACGGTAAAGTAACAAAACGACGTAAAATTAATGTTAAAATTCCAGCTGGTGTAGATGATGGTCAACAGCTGCGCGTTAGTGCTCAAGGAGAACCAGGGGTAAATGGTGGTCCTCCGGGAGATTTATACGTAGTGTTCCACGTGCGCACTCATGAATTCTTTGAACGTGATGGAGACGATATCTACTGCGAAATGCCTTTAACGTTTGCTCAGGCAGCGCTAGGTGATGAAGTAGAAGTACCAACTCTACATGGCAAGGTGAAGCTGAAGATTCCTGCTGGTACACAAACGGGGACGAAATTCCGTTTAAAAGGAAAAGGTGTGGCAAACGTACGAGGGTATGGTCAAGGAGATCAGCATATTCACGTTCGAGTTGTAACTCCAACAAAAATATCAGAAAAACAAAAACAATTATTGCGTGAGTTCGCTGAACTGAGCGGTCAAGAAGCCGTTGATGAGCAGCATGATTCCTTTTTTGCAAAAGTAAAACGAGCAATTAAAGGAGAATAATTGTCTTTCATAGTAAACAGAGACAGGTTGGTAAAGGTACTTTGCCAACCTGTCATCTGTCATGTTCATATTTAAAATCCTATATTACTGAAGGCAGAAAGGATGAAGTTGGTAGCAATGAAATGGTCTGAAATTTGTATTCATACAGCGCAAGAAGCAATTGAACCCATCTCTCATATTTTACATGAATCAGGAGCTAGCGGGGTAGTCATTGAAGATCCTGCTGATTTAGTGAAGGACAGAGATACAACTTTTGGTGAAATCTACGATTTAAACGTAGAAGACTATCCAGAAGAAGGTGTAGTGATTAAAGCATACCTTCCAGTTAACAGCTTTTTAGCAGAAACTGTGGATGGTATCAAAAAAGAAATTAATGGACTGCTTGTTTACGACTTTGATTTAGGAGCTAACAAAGTTACGATCAGTGAAGTGAACGAGGAAGAGTGGGCCACTGCTTGGAAAAAATATTACCATCCCGTGAAAATTTCAGAGCGTTTTACGATTGTACCAACTTGGGAAAACTATGAAAAAGTAAGCACAGATGAATTGATTATCGAGCTTGATCCCGGAATGGCTTTTGGTACAGGTACGCATCCAACGACGGTTATGTCTCTTCAAGCATTGGAAAGAACAGTGAAAGCAGGAGATACTGTTATCGACGTGGGTACAGGTTCAGGAGTGCTAAGTATTGGCGCAGCTCTGTTAGGAGCAAGTAATGTACAAGCTCTAGACCTTGATGAAGTAGCCGTACGTTCTGCCCGCGAAAATATTGAACTGAATCAAGTTGGGAACGTCGTAACAGTAGGTCAAAACAACTTATTGCAAGGTATAGAAGGACCGGTTGACATTGTTGTGGCGAATATTCTAGCTGAAGTAATCGTTCGTTTTGTAGACGATGCTGCAAAGGTATTAAAGCCAGGAGGCATGTTCATTACATCAGGTATTATTAGTGCGAAAAAAGAAGATGTCAAAAAAGCGTTAACGGGAGCGGGCTTTGTTATTCAAGAAGTAACGCTTATGGAAGACTGGGTAGCAATTATTGCGCAAAAACAAGCTTAACAAGTGAGAAGGTGTCAAGATGCAACGTTATTTTCTGCCAAATGATCAATTTCAAGAGCAAAGTGTCATAGTGACACATGATGATGCCCATCATATCTCACGCGTCATGAGAATGAATGAAGGATCACAGTTTATTGCCTGTAATGAACAGGGGCAAGCTGCTTTGTGTGAAATTGAAAATATTTCCGCTAACGAAGTGAAAGCATCTATTATAGAATGGATAAGCGAAGAAAAAGAGCTTCCAGTCCATGTTACAATTGTGAACGGTCTGCCTAAAGGGGATAAGCTCGAGCTTATTATCCAAAAAGGGACAGAACTTGGGGCGTATAAGTTTATCCCTTTTATTGCGGCTCGTTCAGTTGTTAAATGGGATGATAAAAAGAGTCAAAAAAAATTAGATCGCTGGAACAAGATTGCTAAAGAGGCTGCAGAACAATCTCATCGTACGATTGTACCAGCAGTAGAAGCCCCAATTTCTTTTAAAAAACTAGTAGAAATTAGCGGTGACTATACTCATAAAGTTGTAGCCTATGAAGAAAGAGCGAAGCAAGGAGAAACATCTCATCTGCATGCTGTTCTTTCAGCTTTAAAACCCGGCAATTCCGTGCTTGTGGTTGTAGGCCCCGAGGGTGGTTTGACCGAGCAGGAAGTAGAAGTATTAGAAGAAAATGAATTTACAATAAGCGGATTTGGTCCGCGAATTTTACGAGCAGAAACAGCTCCTTTATATGCGCTGTCTGCTATATCTTATCAAACTGAGTTAATGAGGTGACGATTATGTCAACAGTTGCTTTTCACACGCTAGGGTGTAAAGTAAATCACTATGAAACAGAAGCAATTTGGCAATTGTTCAAAGGCCAAGGCTATGAGCGTGTTGAATATGAACAAACTGCCGATGTATATGTAATTAATACATGTACGGTAACAAATACAGGAGATAAAAAAAGCCGTCAAGTTATTCGCAGAGCTGTGCGAAAAAATCCAGATGCGGTTATTTGTGTAACCGGGTGTTATGCTCAAACTTCGCCTGCTGAAATTATGGCCATTCCTGGTGTTGATATCGTAGTAGGTACACAAGATCGCGTTAAGATGCTTGATTATATTGAACAATTTAAAAAAGAGCGTCAACCGATTAACGGCGTAGGAAATATTATGAAAACACGCGTATATGAAGAGCTAGATGTACCGGCTTTTACAGACCGTACACGTGCTTCGTTAAAGATTCAAGAAGGCTGTAACAACTTCTGCACATTCTGTATTATTCCATGGGCGCGCGGTTTAATGCGATCACGTGATCCTAAAGAAGTAGTAGCACAAGCACAGCAGCTAGTGGATGCGGGATATAAAGAAATTGTGTTAACAGGTATTCACACTGGCGGATACGGAGAAGACATGAAAGATTACAATCTTGCCCAGCTTCTTCGTGATTTAGAATCTCAAGTAAAAGGGCTAAAACGTATTCGTATTTCGTCAATCGAGGCAAGCCAAATTACGGACGAAGTGATTGAGGTACTAGATCAATCAGAAATGGTTGTACGTCATTTGCATATTCCTCTTCAATCAGGTTCAAATACGGTATTGAAGCGCATGCGTCGTAAGTATACAATGGAGTTCTTTGGTGAGCGCTTAAACCGTCTGAAAGAAGCTCTTCCTGGATTAGCGATTACATCAGATGTTATTGTTGGCTTCCCAGGTGAGACAGAAGAAGAGTTTATGGAGACGTATAACTTTATTAAAGAGCACGGTTTTTCAGAGCTTCACGTATTCCCATATTCTAAACGTACAGGTACGCCAGCAGCTCGTATGACCGACCAAATTGATGAAGAAGTAAAAAATGAACGTGTGCATCGTTTAATCGAACTTTCAAATCAATTGGCAAAAGAATATGCTTCAACGTTTGAAGGAGAAGTACTAGAAGTAATTCCGGAAGAAAAATATAAAGAAGATCCTGAAAGTGGTTTATATGTAGGATATACTGATAACTACTTAAAGGTTGTGTTTAAAGCGTCTGAAGAGATGGTTGGAAAGCTTGTAAAAGTTAAAATTTCAAAAGCTGGATATCCTTATAATGAAGGTGAGTTTGTTCGCGTGCTAGATGAGGTTCATCTTCAAGATCAGGTGAAAATGAGCTCATAACACTTATTGGAAAGCTGCGTGTATACGCAGCTTTTTTCATACGTATAAAAAAGCTGAACGAGTAATGTTTTATCAAGAAAGTTCATAAAATAAAGGGGGAATAACTGCATTACTTTGTGTAAAGCGGTTGACCTTAAGGAATCATTATATTATAATTGCAAAAGACATGTCTAACATGTCATTTCATTATGATGTTAGTGGTTTTGTTCGGAGGGAGGGAATTAGAATGTCAAGAACAGTTGTTCGTAAAAACGAATCGCTTGAAGATGCTCTTCGTCGCTTCAAACGTTCAGTTTCAAAAACTGGTACGTTACAAGAAGCAAGAAAGCGCGAATTCTATGAAAAGCCTAGCGTAAAGCGTAAGAAGAAATCTGAAGCTGCTAGAAAACGCAAGTTCTAATAAGAGGGTGGATTTATGAGTCTTCTCGAGCGTTTAAATAGTGATATGAAACAAGCGATGAAAAACAAAGAGAAAGAGAAGCTTGGGGTCATTCGTATGGTCAAAGCATCTCTTCAAAACGAAGCCATTAAGTTAGGAACTGACCTAACTGAAGCAGACGAGTTGACGGTTATTTCTCGCGAATTCAAACAACGTAAAGACTCCCTCCATGAATTTGAGAAAGCAGGTCGTCAAGATCTTGTTGATAAAATTCATTCTGAATTAGCGGTTTTAGAAGTTTACGCTCCTAAACAGCTAACTGAAGAAGAGTTATCTGAAATTATTAAAACGACGATTGAAGAAACGCAGTCTTCCTCTAAAGCTGATATGGGGAAAGTTATGGGAGCGCTTATGCCGAAAGTAAAAGGCAAAGCGGATGGCTCTCTTGTTAATAAGCTTGTCCTTCAACACTTATCATAAAAAACACCTTACCTTGTGTAAGGTGTTTTTTATATGAATAATAAACGAACGTATGTTTTGTTTTTCTAGTGTGAAGAATAAAATAGATAAATTTTAAAAAATTTGAAACTATTGTTAAAGTTATTCGTATATACAGATACATACTCATACTATCTATGGAAGGAGGGAAGTGTATTCGGTGAAAACCTTATTTTCTTTCGTGTGCTTTCTTATCTTAGCCACTGGGTTATTCCCCACTATTAGCACCGCTGACGTGAAGCGCGTACACGTTATTCCTGTAAATAAAACGGTAGAAAATGGACTGCTTTCTTTTCTAAACAGATCCATTGAAGATGCGGAAAATGACGGTGCAGATTTGATTATATTGGACATAGATACTCCTGGAGGAGCTGTAAATGCAGCTTCTGAAATAGCTAAAAGCTTAACCTCAACACCTATTCCTACCGCTGCTTTTGTCGATAAAAAAGCATTATCAGCCGGAGCGTATATTGCACTTAACGCCGATCAAATTTATATGACACCCGGTTCTACAATGGGATCGGCAGCTGTGATTGACCAACAGGGAAATGCAGCAGGAAAAAAAGCTCAGTCCTACTGGTTATCGGCTATGAAGAGCGCAGCAGAACAAAATAACCGAAACCCTAAATATGCAGAAGCGATGGCAAATACAAAGATGGTAATACCTGAGCTCAACTTAAAAGGAAACGAATTGTTGACGCTCACTCCGAAGCAAGCCGAGCAAGTTGGTTATTCAGAAGGGACTGTAAAAAATTTAGACGATCTCCTAAGCGTACTTGGCTATGAAGATGCTAAACTGACGTATGCAAAAATGAGTGTAAGTGAACAAATTGCTCGTTTTCTTACCCATCCGCTTGTTGTTCCCATTTTATTATCCATTGGTGCTTTAGGAATTGTAATTGAATTGTTTACGCCTTCATTTGGTATTGCGGGCTCTATTGGAATAGCTTCACTTCTTTTATTTTTCTATGGTCATATGGTAGCAGGATTAGCTGGAATGGAAGCGCTCGTTTTATTTATAGCAGGAATTATATTGCTTCTCTTAGAGATTGTAGTACCAGGCGGAGTTTTAGGACTACTAGGGCTTGGAGCTATCATTTTAAGTTTTTTTATGTCAACAGATAATAATGTCGAAATGGGAATTTCTCTTGTAATTGCAATAGTGGTGGCACTGGGAGGTGCGTTTGTGATGATGAAATTTTTTAAAAGAAAGCTTACACCTTTCAAAAAAATGGTGCTTAATGATTCACTTAATACCGAATCTGGTTATGTGTCGAATCAAAATCGTTATGAATTAATAGGAAAACAAGGTAAAACAACAACACCGCTGCGTCCTTCAGGTACCGTGCTCATCGATGAAGAGTATGTGGATGTAGTCACTGAAGGCGGATATTTAGACAAAGATGTGTTAGTAAATATTATAAAAGTAGAGGGATCAAGGGTTGTGGTGCGGAAGCTTACAGAGCCTTTGAAAAAGGAGGACCTTAATTAATGGAAGTAGGTAGCGTATTGTTTTTTGTAGTTATTGGTCTAGCAATTATTGCTTTAGCTGTTTTTTTCACTTTTGTACCAATTATGCTATGGATTTCAGCATTAGCAGCAGGCGTTCGTATTAGTATTTTCACACTGGTCGGAATGAGACTTCGTCGAGTGATACCATCTCGCGTTGTGAACCCGTTAATTAAAGCAAGTAAAGCAGGTTTAGGTATTACCATTAATCAATTAGAAAGCCACTATTTAGCAGGCGGTAACGTTGACCGCGTGGTAAATGCGTTGATTGCAGCGCACCGAGCAAATATTGAGTTAACATTTGAGCGCGGAGCAGCTATCGACTTAGCGGGCCGTGATGTGCTAGAAGCTGTACAAATGAGCGTTAATCCAAAAGTTATTGAAACACCTTTTATTGCAGGGGTGGCTATGGATGGAATCGAAGTCAAAGCAAAAGCTCGAATTACCGTTCGTGCAAACATTGATCGACTAGTAGGGGGAGCTGGAGAAGAAACGATTATTGCCCGTGTTGGCGAGGGGATCGTTTCCACAATCGGTTCACAAACTGATCACAAAAAAGTATTGGAAAATCCTGATATGATTTCTCAAACGGTTTTAGGAAAAGGGTTGGATTCAGGAACAGCGTTTGAAATCTTATCCATTGATATTGCTGACATCGATATTGGTAAAAATATTGGGGCAGTTCTTCAAACAGACCAAGCGGAAGCAGATAAAAATATTGCACAAGCAAAAGCCGAAGAACGTCGTGCTATGGCCGTTGCTCAAGAACAAGAAATGCGTGCAAAAGTAGAAGAAATGCGTGCAAAAGTAGTAGAAGCGGAAGCAGAAGTACCGTTAGCGATGGCAGAAGCACTGCGTTCCGGCAATATTGGCGTCATGGATTATATGAATATTCAAAACTTGACTGCTGATACGGATATGCGTGATTCAATTGGAAAAATGTCTAAAGAAGACGATGAGAAATAATGAATCAGTTTAACAAGGAGGTTTTCTCCTAATGAATATCGTTGAAACGCTTATTAAACTAATTATTAATAATGCTTTCATTTTTGTCATCATTGGAGGGATTATTTTTAACGTTGTGCAGCGTTTTATGGCTCAGTCAAAAGAGGAAGAACAGCAGCGTTCTAAAAGAGCTCCTATGCCTCCTGTAAACAATCCTTCAAGGCGGGAAAGACCTAGATACCGCCCTGTCAAAGAAGAGCCAAAAACAGCTCGTATGGAGCCAGAAACTGTTCCTTCAGCAGAAACAAATCCTTTGCAAGAAAAATTGGAAGAGCTAAAAAATCGTTCGTATCATGAACCGTCTATTCAAAAGAAAATCACAGTTGACAAACCAAAAATCACGGGTGAGAAAAACGTTTTTAAGCCCATTTCTCGTAAAGAAGCTGTTCAAGGAGTGATATGGTCCGAAATTCTAGGGCCGCCAAAATCGAAACAACGTAAATATAAACGATAAATAGATGTGATACATTAACCCCCTTTCTCATAAACATGAGATGAAAGGGGGTTCTTTTTATGAGCAAAAAGTGGAGACACCAAATGAAAAGATGGATGACCAAAACAATGGAACTACCCGCTGATGTATTAATGGATCTTCCCCGTATTACGTTAGTTGGACAAATACACATTTATATTGAAAATCATAAAGGTTTATTAGCCTTTTCTGATACTGAAATACGCGTGTTACTAAAACAGGGACAAATGTTAATTCGAGGTGAAGGACTGGTCATTAAAGTAATACTGCCAGAAGAACTGGTTTTAGAAGGTAAAATCAATCAAGTTCTTTATTTAGAACAATAACACAAGGAGGAAAAAAATGAAGAATGGATGGACAAACTTTGTTATTGGTACCGTACGTATTCGAATTGTTGGAAAAGGAATTGAACGTTTCTTAAATAATTGTGTGAGACAACAGATTATGATTTCGAATGTCCATAAAGTTGACGGTCAGCTAGCGACAGCAACGATATTATTGAAAGATGTAAAGAAAATTCGTATACTAATTCGCAACGCAGATTGTAAAATTTATTTTATAAGAGGCAGAGGTTTTCCTTTTTTAACAAAACGAGTGATCAAAAATAGTGGATTTGCTTTAGGTTTTCTTTCTTTTTTTATTATTCTTGGTTTGCTTTCCAACATGGTGTGGAAAGTGGAAATTAGCGGTGCAGAACCACAAACAGAACATCAAATGACTAAGCAGCTTGCCAAAATAGGTGTAAAAAGAGGAGAGTTTCAATTTCTGTTAGAGAGTCCTGAAAAAATTCAGCGCTATTTAACGGATAATATGAACAATATTACCTGGGTGGGAGTAGAAGTGCGCGGCACTTCTTATCACTTCCAAGTGGTTGAAAAAAATGAACCCAAGGCTCAGCAAAAAACACCTTACCAACATTTAATTGCTAAAAAGAAAGCCATTATTACGAATTTGTTTGTCGAAAAAGGACAACCTTTAGTCAAGGTTAATGATTTTGTCAATGAAGGCGAGGTCTTAGTTTCCGGTATTATTGGAAACGAAAAAAATAAAAAAGTAGTAGCTGCTAAAGGGAAAGTCTACGGTGAAACATGGTATAAGTCTGAGGTAGAAGTGCCTTTAAAAACTGATTTTCAGGTATTAACGGGTAATGGATATACGAAGCACTATTTAGATTTTCAAGCTTTTAAAATGCCTCTTTGGGCTTTTAACAAAGAAAAATACGGCTCAAAGGTGACAGAAAAAGTGGAGCATCCACTCTATTTTTTTAAATGGAAATTACCTCTGTCGTATGAGATAGTTGCTGTACGAGAAGAACAGAACTCGCAGCGCGTCTATTCTAAACAAGAGGCGGTGGAAAAAGCTTTGGAAATCGGTCGAAAAAAATTACTATCAACTTTAGGTGAGGATGCTAAAATAAAAGGTGAAAAAGTTTTGCACCAAGAACAGGACAATGGTAAAGTTAGATTATCAATACATTACCAAGTTATAGAAAATATTGCGAACACTCAACCAATTATTCAAGGAGATTGATGAATGTCAGAACAGCTAGTAACAATTAACGTACAACTTGATGATTCAAACGAAGCCATTTCATTATTTGGCGTACAAGATGCGAATTTAAAGCGAATTGAAGAAGAAATGCAGGTCTCTATTATTTCAAGAGGTGAGACTGTTGTAGTCTCCGGAAGTACAGAAAATGTTCAGCTAGTGGAAGAAATGCTTAAAAAGTTACTGAACATTATCCGAAAAAATATTTCCATATCTGAACGAGATGTTGTGTATGCGATTCAATTAGCTAAGAAAAATTCTCTCGAGTTTTTTGAAGATGTATATGAAGAAGAAATTGGTAAAAATGTAAAAGGTAAGACTATTCGTGTTAAGACATTAGGACAAAGTCAATACATTTCTGCTATTAAGAAAAATGATTTGGTATTTGGAATTGGGCCTGCTGGTACCGGCAAAACGTATTTAGCCGTTGTCATGGCCGTTAATGCTCTTAAAAATGGTCACGTACAGCGTATTATTTTAACACGTCCTGCTGTTGAAGCAGGTGAAAGTCTTGGCTTCTTGCCAGGAGATTTGAAAGAAAAAGTAGATCCGTACTTGCGTCCTCTGTACGATGCCTTACATGATGTATTAGGAACAGAACATACGCAACGCCTAATCGAACGCGGAGTTATTGAAATAGCACCCCTTGCTTATATGCGAGGCCGTACACTAGATGATGCGTTTGTTATCTTAGACGAAGCACAAAACACCACGATGGCGCAAATGAAGATGTTTTTAACACGACTAGGATTTGGGTCTAAAATGGTGATTACAGGAGATATTTCACAAATTGATTTACCAAAAGGAGCTCAGTCTGGTCTAGCGGCTGTCTCGAAAATCCTGACCAATGTTAAAGGTATTTCGTTTGTTCATCTAGAACAGTCAGATGTTGTGCGCCATCCACTTGTGGGACGCATCATTCAAGCGTACGAACAAGCTGACCAAAAGACCCTTTCTTAATAGGGTCTATTTTTTGTAAAAGGGGGTACGTTTGTGTCAACGTTTCGGATAATCAAGCAAACAATGGCACAGATCGAGCGATTACGGTTAATTCAAATTGGGTTATATGCCTTGTTAGGTGTAATGATGTTTGCGTCTATGTATAGCAATGTAAAGCCGCAGGAATTAGATCTCAGATTACTGTCTATTTCCCCGCAAACCATTTACTCACCCGTTACCATTGAAGATAAAGAGAGCACAGAGAAAAAACGGGCAGAGGCAGAACAAGCCGTTGAAGATGTGTATACACAAAAAACAGAATACGCACAGAACCAAGTCGATCTTGTTGCATCTATTTTTGATGCGATGATGGAAGTTAATACGGAATATGAAAAAGAAGATCATGAAGATGATAGTATCGATGCCGTATTAAAAACCAAACAAAAAATGCTAGAAGACAAGCTTCCTGAAGACATTCAAAAAAACTTGCCAAAGGATACCATTAAGCAGTTGCTTCAGTCTTCTAACAGTGATTTATCGATTGCGAAAGACGCTGTAGTCACGGCCGTTCATCATGTGATGAAAGATCAAGTGAAGATTAGCGATGTAGAAGAGAAAAAAGACCAGGTAGAAAGTCAGCTTGTTTACACCAATGTCAGCAACTCCCTAAAGGATTCAATGAATGCAATTGCTAAATTCGCTATCATTCCAAATGTGATTTATGATCCGCAAAAAACAGCTGAAAACCGCCAAGCAGCTGTGGAAAAAGTGGAGCCTGTGCGAATCAAACAAGGCCAGATTATTGTAGAAGAAAATCAGCTTATTAATCCTGATATATATCGTCAGCTCCAGCTCGCGGGATTGTTGAATAATAAAGGATCTATTCAGCCTTTTGCGGGATTAGCTTTGCTAATTGTGATGATGATAGCGGGCCTCATTTACTATTTGCGTGAGTTTCACACCAATACATATCAGCCCTTGTTGCTGTATGTATTGGTAGCAACCATTACGATTGGCCTCATGAAAATTTTAAGCTTGTTTCAGCAAATTGATTTATCGGAAATTGGTTTCTTAGCTCCTGTTGCGGTGGGAGGTTTACTGATTCGAATTTTAATGGATGAACGCATTGCTATTTTATCAAGCATTGTATTTGCTATTTGTGGAAGCATTATTTTTAATGGTGAATTGACAACCTCGTTTAATATGAACATTGGGATCTACTTTTTAATTAGCAATATTGCTGCTATTTTATTTTTAAGCAGGCAGCACAGGCGTTCACGGATTTTGCAGGCAGGTCTATTTGTGGCTATGGTAAACGTAATTATCAGCTTTGCTATTATTTTTATTAAAAATGGCCAAATCGGCACTGTAGAGCTTGGCTATTACAGCATGATGTCAATTGCATCTGGTGTTATTGCGTCCGTTTTAACTATAGGTTTGCTTCCGTTTTTTGAAAGTGGATTTGGCATTTTATCTACGATGAAGCTGATTGAATTATCGAGTCCTAATCATCCGCTATTACGCAAAATCTTAACTGAAACACCGGGGACGTATCATCACAGTGTAATGGTGGCAAACTTATCTGAAGCGGCGTGCGAAACGATAGGAGCTAACGGTTTATTAGCGAGAGTGGGGGCTTATTACCACGATATTGGTAAAACGAAGCGACCGCAGTATTTTATTGAAAATCAAATGAATATTACCAATCCGCATGATAAACTAAGTCCGAAGACTAGTAAAAATATTATAATCGCACATGCTACAGATGGAGCTACCATTTTGCGAAATCACAAGTTTCCAAAAGAGATTGTAGATATTGCAGAGCAGCATCACGGAACGACCCTGCTTAAGTTTTTCTATCATAAGGCACTTGAACAGACAGAAGAAAAAATTGATGAAAAAGAATATCGCTATCCTGGACCAAAGCCTCAGTCGAAAGAAGCAGCGGTTATTTGCATAGCTGATAGTGTAGAAGCAGCCGTAAGGTCAATGTCCAATCCGACTCCGGAAAAAATTGAGAACTTGGTGCGAAATATTATTAAAGATCGCTTGCAGGATGGGCAGCTTAGCGAGTGTAACGTAACGCTCAAAGAGCTAGAGTTAATTCGCCAAGCACTATGTGAAACTTTAAATGGGATTTTTCATTCCCGAATCGAATATCCAGAGATAAAAAAAGAGAAGGTGAAGGTATGAGTTTAGTTATTGATTTTATTGATGAAACAAACGAAGTGAGTGAAGAGCAGCAAAAAGAGCTTGAAAAGCTGCTTGAAGCCGCTGCTATATATGAAAATCTGCAAGAGGATGCAGAAGTATCCGTTACATTTGTGGATAATGATCGAATTCAAGAAATCAATCATCAATACCGCCATAAAAATCAGCCAACGGATGTAATATCATTTGCGCTAGAAGAAATGGGCGAAGATGAAATGCAAATTATCGGAGATGAGATGCCAAGAGTCCTAGGGGACATTGTCATTTCGATTCCAAAAGCTCATGAGCAAGCAGAAGAATACAATCACTCGTTTATGAGGGAGCTAGGATTCTTAACGGTTCACGGTTTCTTGCACTTGCTTGGATATGACCATGAAACATCAGAAGATGAAAAAGAGATGTTTACACGTCAAAAAGATATTTTAGAACAATATGGACTCTCGCGATAAAAAAGGGATAGCTAAGGTTGTCAGTAGCTTTGGTTATGCAATAGAAGGGTTTCTCTATGTTTGTAAAACACAGAGAAATATGCAAATTCACGTAGCAGCTTCTTTCATCGTCCTTCTCTTAGGCACCGTGCTGTCAATTACAGCTGGTGAATGGACGGTTGTGCTGCTTCTGATTGCAGGCATGTTCAGCTTGGAGTTAATGAATACAGCGGTTGAAAAAGTTGTCGATTTAGTTTCTCCTGAATATCACATACTAGCAAAACACGCAAAAGATGCAGCTGCAGCGGCGGTGTTGGTCTATGCGTGTTTTGCTGTCCTTATAGGAGGAATTATTTTCTTAAAGTATTTGTTTTAAAAAGGATTCTTTTTGGTTCTTTACACCCCCGTGGTATAATAAAAAAGGACAAGTTAAAAGACATGTAGAAGCGCAAAAGGAGAGCGGATAAATGGATAAGACCGGACTGATTGATGAGGCGAAAAAAGCTCGTGAAATGGCTTATGTACCGTATTCAAAATTTAAAGTTGGTGCAGCTTTATTGACGAAAGATGGAAAGGTTTATCGCGGCTGCAATATTGAAAATGCAGCTTATAGCATGTGCAATTGTGCTGAGCGTACGGCTTTATTTAAAGCCTATTCAGAAGGAGATAAAGAGTATGCAGCACTTGCTGTAGTAGCTGATACTGATCGTCCTGTTTCTCCGTGTGGAGCATGCAGACAAGTAATCTCTGAGCTTTGTCCAAAAGAAATGAAAGTTATATTAACCAATTTAAAAAATGACATACAAGAATTAACTGTGGAAGAATTACTTCCAGGAGCATTTTCATCGGAGGATTTACATGAGTAATAATGAATTTAAGTCAGGTTTTGTTTCAATTATTGGAAGACCAAACGTAGGGAAATCAACTTTTTTGAACCGAGTAATTGGTCAAAAGATTGCGATTATGAGTGACAAACCGCAAACAACTAGAAATAAAATTCAGGGTGTGTACACGGAAGATCAGGCGCAAATTGTGTTTATTGATACACCAGGAATTCATAAACCGAAGCATAAATTAGGCGACTTTATGATGAAGGTAGCGCAAAATACGCTTAAAGAAGTAGATTTAATTTTATTTATGATTAACGCAACAGAAGGCTTAGGTCGAGGCGATGAATTTATTATCGAGCGTTTAAAGGATACAAAAACGCCTGTTTTCCTTGTGATTAATAAAATTGATGAAATTCATCCAGACGAATTGTTTTCAATTATCACGAATTATAAAGACTTATATCCTTTTGCTGAAATTGTGCCAATTTCAGCTTTACAAGGAAATAACGTGGAGCGTTTGCTTGATCAAATTAAGCAGCGATTGCCGGAAGGGCCGCAATATTACCCGGCAGATCAAGTAACAGATCACCCAGAGCGCTTTATTATTACGGAATTAATTCGTGAAAAAGTACTGCATGCAACGAGGGAAGAAATACCTCATTCTATTGCCGTTGTGATGGATTCTATGCAAAGACGAGATAATGGTGCTGTTTACGTCGGCGCTACAATTATCGTCGAAAGAGATTCACAAAAAGGCATCGTAATTGGAAAGCAAGGAAAGATGTTAAAAGAGGTAGGAAGAAAAGCAAGAGCAGACATTGAAGCCCTTTTAGGTTCAAAAGTATTTTTAGAACTATGGGTAAAAGTGCAAAAAGATTGGCGAAACCGAGCGTCGCATCTCCGTGACTTTGGATTTAGAGAAGACGAATATTAATCATTTGAATTCTTGTTTGCGTCGATTTATATCCCTTCATAAAAGAAGGTAATTTGTAAAAAATTGTGTTACATGATTTTACGTCGGAAGGCTATTCTAAACATAAGGAATTGAAATATGTATCTGATCTTTATGGTTAGAAAGGTGGGAGTTCTATGTTGAATTTTACTTGGAACATTTTTTCACAAACAGGTAGCATTGATACTTATCTCATTTTTAAGGAACTTGAAAATGAAGTGAAAGAAAGACCCGAAACATATGAGGACAACAGCGAAAGTCTCAATTCTCCCTTGTCTTAGCCTTCTGTAAGATGGCGGTGATGATGATTGTTTAAAAAGTGTGAAGGAATTGTCATTCGAACGAATGATTACGGTGAATCAAATAAAATTGTCACCATTTATTCACGTGAACTCGGAAAAGTGGGTCTCATGGCAAGAGGAGCAAAAAAGCCCAGTAGTCGCTTAGCTTCCGTCACACAATTATTTACGTATGGATACTTTTTTATACAAGCAGGTTCAGGAATGGGTACTCTCCATCAAGGAGAAGTTATCTCATCTATGAGAAGCATACGCGAAGATATCTTCACAACAGCGTATGCTTCTTATATTCTTGAATTAACGGATAAAGCTACTGAGAACAATAAACCAAATCCATTTCTATTTGAACTGCTGCACCAAACCATTCATTATATGAACGAAGAGTATGATGCAGAGATCTTAACATTTATTTATGAAATGAAAATGTTAAACGTTCTAGGTCTTCATCCTACATTAAATGAATGTGCAGTCTGCCATCGAGGTGAAGGAACATTTCATTTTTCCATTCGAGAAGGCGGGTTTATTTGTCATCGATGCTTAGAAAAAGATCCTTATCATTTGAAAATTAGTCCGATGACGGTTAAACTATTAAGGCTATTTTATTACATTGATTTAAAGCGATTAGGTTCTATTTCTGTTAAGCCCGAAACAAAAAAACAATTAAAGTTTGTAATTGATCAATATTACGAAGAATATTCAGGATTGTTTTTAAAAACAAAGCGGTTTTTGAATCAGATGGAGTCTTTAAAACAATCGCTCTCTGATCAGAAATAGAAAAGATAATCAGTGATATGCAAGGAATTGCTGTCGCTAGGGTGCCTCGTATTGTGTAGGGGACACCCTTTTTACTGTGGAGCGAAGGGGCAGTTTCGCTTATTGTAAGCGTAATGCCTGCTTTTTTTGAGAAGCCGTGGTAAAATAAACGGCATTCTAAAAAGATAAAATGCTAAAATTAATAAGTTATAGCTTTTACTTTTGCTTAAAAAGTATATAATGTTTTATAAATAGTATGTCACATTTAATGATTAGGTGGTGAGTACAATCGAACTGAACAAACGACAAGAACAAATTTTGCAAATTGTCAAAGACGAAGGCCCTATTACAGGCGAGCATATTGCAGATCAGCTTAGCCTTACGCGGGCAACGCTAAGACCGGACTTGGCTATTTTAACAATGGCTGGTTATTTAGAAGCGCGACCGCGCGTAGGTTACTTTTACACAGGTAAAACAGGAGCACAGCTTCTTACAGATAAAATAAAAAAAATACAGGTGCAAGAATATCAGTCTATCCCGGTAGTCGTGAACGAAAATGTGTCGGTATATGATGCTATTTGTACAATGTTTCTAGAAGACGTGGGGACCCTTTTTGTAGTGGATGAGAAATCCCAGCTAGTGGGAGTACTGTCGCGTAAAGATTTATTGCGCGCGAGTATCGGAAAGCAAGAGCTCACATCTATTCCTGTTCATATTATCATGACGAGAATGCCCAACATTACATATTGCTATCGCGAAGATTTGTTAATTGATATTGCTAAGATCTTAATTGAAAAACAGATTGATGCTATGCCCGTTATTAAAGAGGGAGACGGCAATTTTGAAGTGGTGGGACGCATTACCAAAACAAATATTACAAAATTACTAGTAGCATTAGCAAATGATGAAGTATTATAAGTGAAAAAGGATTAAAAAGGGGATGCACAAAATATGAACAACCCATGTCTTTATGTCATTTCGGATTCTGTAGGTGAGACAGCTGAACTAGTTGTAAAGGCTGCATCAAGTCAGTTCAATATGACGGACTTTGTAATCAAAAGAGTACCTTACGTAGAGGACATCGCAACACTTTCAGAAGTGGTTTCAGTAGCGAAGATGAACAACGCTATTATTGGCTTTACGCTAGTAAAGCCCGAAATGAGAGAATTTTTAATTCAAGAAGCGTCCAAGAACGGGGTAGAGGTATTTGATATTATTGGACCTTTAATTGATAAAATTCAATCTTCTTATCAACTTTCTCCCCGCTATGAGCCTGGAATGGCTAGAAAATTAGATGAAGATTATTTTAAGAAAGTAGAAGCGATTGAATTTGCAGTGAAATATGATGATGGGCGTGATCCGAGAGGCATTCTTAGAGCGGATATCGTATTAATCGGTGTATCAAGAACATCTAAAACACCTCTTTCTCAATTTTTAGCACACAAGCGTTTGAAAGTAGCAAATGTTCCGATTGTACCTGAGGTAGATCCACCAGAAGAGCTGTTTCACGTATCACCTGAGAAGTGTATAGGCCTTACTATTAGTCCTGAAAAATTAAACGATATTCGTAAAGAGCGTTTAAAGTCTCTTGGTCTAAACGATAAAGCAATTTATGCTAATATTGGCCGTATTAAAGAAGAACTTGAATTTTTCCAAGGGATTGTAGATAAGATTGGCTGTGAAGTGGTTGACGTATCCAACAGAGCCGTAGAAGAAACAGCTGGTATCATTCTCAACACCATCAAAAAGAAATAAACGATGGATCTCCTCTGTGCGTGACATAAAGGAGATTGCTTTCTTATGTTTGTATGCTGTAAGCCTAAGAAAATATACCAAAGATGAATATGACAGAACTTTTAAAAACAAGTGACTTTTGTATAGAAAATATAGGTTGTTTATATTATAATAAAAAATTGTGATAAAAAAGAATAGTTTTAGGTTTAGACTTTGTTAAGAACGAATAAACTATTTATATAAAAGTCAAGTCAAAATCGAAAAAAGTATTCGACAAATGCCATCTACAGGAAATAACAAATTGTTAGAAGGAATCTCTGGAGGGATGTAGAATACAGAGTTATAGCAAAAGAAAAAGTAAAGTTTTTGTCGATGCTGATGCATGCCCTGTTAAAGCAGAAATCGTTGAACTTACACATACATATGACATCGAGCTTGTGTTTGTTGCTTCCTATGCTCACATGCAAACAAATCCTACACCAGGAAAATGGGTCTATGTGGATGCAGAAAAGGAAGCCGCAGATTTATATATTTTAAATCACGCAGTCAAGCAGGATATTGTCGTAACTCAAGATACTGGCTTAGCAAGCATGTTAGTAAGTCGAGGGGTTTACGCACTGTCTCCTCGTGGAAAGTACTATAATGACGACGAAATGAATACGGTGCTTTTCTTTCGCTATGTTTCTGCAAAAGAGCGACGGTCAGGGCGTCATACTAAAGGCCCAAAGGCATTTAGTGAAGAAGATCGCCAGCATTTCATTCAAGCTTTTGAAAAAATGTTGTCGAAACTTGCAGGAATTTAGCACTTAGTGAAGAATATTATATGAAATACGGAGCTGTTACTATGGCAAATCGAATTCCTGATGAAGTAATCGACCGTATTCGGCATTCAGTAGATATTGTCGACGTCATAAGCGATTATGTACAACTAAAAAAACAAGGGCGCAATTATTTTGGACTCTGTCCGTTTCATGGGGAAAGCACACCGTCTTTTTCAGTATCGCCTGATAAACAAATTTATCATTGCTTTGGATGCGGTGCAGGAGGGAATTCATTTTCATTCATAATGGAATTAGAAGGACTGTCCTTCACGGAAGCAGCTCAGCAGCTTGCTGAAAAAGGAGATATTCCTTTCGAACATGAGATACATCCTCATGAAGAAGATAATCAAAAGCCTAGCAATAAAATGATTGAAGCACACGAGCTTTTAAAGAAATTTTACCATCATTTATTGGTAAATACAAAAGAAGGCCAAGATGCTTATGATTATTTAATAAATCGAGGGTTTTCACGAGAAATTATCGATGAATTTGGGATAGGTTTTGCTTTAGATTCGTGGGAATTTGTAAGTAAGTTCTTAACAAAACGTGGGTTTAATCCGCAAGAGATGGAACATGCAGGTTTAATCATTAAACGCAACCAAGATGAAACGTACTTTGATCGTTTTCGTGATCGAATTATGTTTCCTATTGCTGACTTGCAAGGCAAAACAATTGCATTTTCAGGGCGCCTGCTAAAAGAGATAAAAGGGCAGCCTAAATATTTAAACAGTCCCGAAACTTCTATTTTTAACAAAAGTCGCACACTCTACAACTTTCACCGCGCTAAAAAACATATACGCAAAAATCAGCAGGTTATTTTATTTGAAGGATTTGCAGATGTTATTTCGGCTGTTAAAGCGGGGTGCCCAAACGCAATTGCAACAATGGGAACTGCCTTAACAGAAGAACAAGCCAAGATTATTCGCCGAAATGTAGAGTCCGTTATTATTTGCTATGATGCAGATTCTGCCGGAATTGAAGCAGCGCACAAAGCAACTGCTATCTTAACAAATGTGGGTTGTACCGTTAAGATTGCTGTGATGCCGGATGGTTATGACCCGGATGATTATATTAAAGAATACGGGGCAGAGAAGTTTCAAAATGATGTTATTAATAGCAGCTTGACCTTTATGGCATTTCAAATGAGGTATCTCCGCCGAAAACGAAATCTACAAAATGAATCTGAACGTATGCAATACATTGAAGACATTTTGAAAGAAATAAGCCTCCTTACGAAAGCTGTAGAGCGAGATCATTATTTACGCCAATTGGCACAAGAGTTTTCCATTTCATTAGATGCGCTTAAAGAACAGCAGTATCAAGTATATCGAACTGAAAAAAAGAAAAAGGATAATGATTCTCCAAATCGAAATAATATAAATAGACAACCAGTCGTAAAGAGAAGCTTATTACCGGCTTATCAAAATGCAGAACGTTTTTTGATCGCTCATATGTTGAAAGATAAGGATGTAGCATTTAGAATTCAAGACCGACTTCAAGGTCAGTTCAATGTTGAGGAACATCGTGCGCTTGTTCTATATTTGTATGCTTATTACGAGGAAGGACACGAGCCTAATCCGAGCGGATTTATCGAACGGTTGCCCGAGTCTTCGTTGTCTAGTCTAGCTTCAGAATTGGCGATGATGTCAATCAATGATGAATTGTCGGAGCAAGCTTTGAATGATTATATCCAAACTATATTGATTTACCCACAAAGGGTAGCGATAGAAAAAAAAGAAGCAGAAAAGCAAGAAGCAGAGCGTCAAAAAGATTATTTAAAAGCTGCGACAATAGCAATGGAAATTTTACAGTTAAAAAAAACGTTAAAATAAACGATGTTGCGTATTAGTCCCACTTTTAGAAGGTTTTCCTTAAAATTTTGGAAGGAGGGGATCTGATGGCTGAAAAATCAGCTCAATCAAAACAACTTGATTCAGATTTAACAATTGAACAAGTAAAAGATCAATTGACCGAAATCGGAAAAAAACGTGGTGTGCTCACATACGAAGAAATTGCAGAGCGTATGGCGAACTTCGAAATTGAATCCGATCAAATGGATGAATATTATGAATACCTTGGAGAACAAGGTGTTGAAGTAATGAGTGAATCTGAAGCAAATGATGACGATGCCGATCCCGATATTCAAGAACTGTCAAAAGAAGAAGAGTTTGATTTAAATGATTTAAGTGTACCTCCTGGTGTGAAAATTAATGATCCAGTTCGTATGTACTTAAAAGAAATCGGACGCGTTGATTTATTGTCAGCAGAGGAAGAAATCAATTTAGCAAAACGTATTGAAGAAGGCGATGAAGAAGCGAAACGTCGTCTTGCTGAAGCAAACTTACGTCTTGTTGTAAGTATCGCTAAACGCTATGTCGGACGCGGTATGCTGTTTCTTGATTTAATTCAAGAAGGAAACATGGGTCTTATTAAAGCGGTAGAAAAATTTGATTATCGCAAAGGTTATAAATTCAGTACGTATGCGACATGGTGGATTCGTCAAGCTATTACTCGTGCAATTGCTGACCAAGCAAGAACGATTCGTATTCCCGTTCATATGGTTGAAACGATTAACAAGCTAATTCGTGTTCAACGTCAACTTCTACAAGATTTAGGGCGCGAACCATCTCCTGAAGAAATTGCAGAAGATATGGACTTAACACCAGAAAAAGTTCGTGAAATCTTAAAAATTGCTCAAGAGCCGGTTTCTCTTGAAACACCAATTGGTGAGGAAGATGATTCTCATTTAGGTGACTTCATTGAAGACCAAGATGCAACATCACCTTCTGAACATGCTGCATATGAATTATTAAAAGAGCAGTTAGAAGACGTCCTTGATACGTTAACAGATCGCGAAGAAAATGTTCTTAGACTCCGCTTTGGTCTGGACGATGGACGTACGCGTACGCTTGAAGAAGTAGGAAAAGTATTTGGCGTAACGCGTGAGCGTATTCGTCAAATTGAAGCTAAAGCGCTTCGTAAGCTTCGTCACCCTAGCCGAAGCAAACGTTTAAAAGATTTCTTAGAATAGATAAAAGCGTAAACAACGCTTATGAGATAGCTTCTTTCCTAGAGGAAAGGGGCTATCTATTTTTTATGGAATAAATTTCATAAAAACGCATTTTGAAGAAGTATATTGATTTTTTTACCAACTTTTCTTCTTTCATATATTTTACTGAATTGTCCTTCGTTTTGCAAATGCTCCTTTATATTCTTTTGTTGTAGAGCATAAGCTGTTCAAATTCCTTTTAAACATCCGAAAAATGGAATCGCTATCATTTTATTCATGCTTTGATTAGTACTCTTCTATTATAACATGAAAAAATTAAAACGTTTTAAAAGTTGAGAAAATTTACAAAAATGAATTATAATTAAATAATGTAAGCGTATACATTTTTTTAGGGGGAATAAAAATGAATTTTGAATTAACCAATGAACAAAAGATGATTCAACGGACGCTCAGAGAGTTTTCGGAGGCGGAAGTAGCACCGAATGCATTAGAGCGCGATCGAAGTAAGCAATTTCCGCTTGATGTTTTTACAAAGTTAAGTGAGCTTGGTGTAATGGGTCTTCCTTTTCCTGAAGAGTATGGAGGCGGAGGAGCAGATACGGTTAGTTTTGCTATTGTCGTAGAGGAATTAAGTAAAGCTTGCGGCTCTACAGGAATTACATACTCAGCTCATGTTTCGCTCGGGGGGGCACCTATTTATTTATTCGGAACAAAGGAGCAAAAAGAACAGTACCTACCTGCTTTATGCTCCGGGGAATCTTTTGGAGCGTTTGGTTTAACCGAACCGAACGCAGGAAGTGATGCGGGGGGAACGGAGACCGAAGCAGTGTTGAAGGATGGAACATTTAGGATTAATGGAAGTAAATGCTATATTACGAATGCCAGCTATGCAAAGTTTTTAGCTTTAACAGCTGTTACAAATCGTACAGAAGGTAAAAAAGAAATCTCAGCTATTATCGTGCCTACAGAAGCTCGAGGTTTTACTGTAATAGACAATTACGAGAAAATG
This sequence comes from Priestia megaterium, assembly GCF_023824195.1. Classification (NCBI taxonomy): domain Bacteria; kingdom Bacillati; phylum Bacillota; class Bacilli; order Caryophanales; family Bacillaceae; genus Priestia; species Priestia megaterium. The sequence continues at coordinate 4,427,006 of NZ_CP085442.1, read as the reverse complement.
GGTCTACATGCTTCAAATACAACTGAACTCGTTTTAGAGGATGTTGAAGTGCCTGAAGAGAATTTACTCGGTGTAAGAGGAGAAGGTTTTAAACAATTTCTAATGACGCTTGACGGGGGAAGAATTGGAATTGGAGCAATGGCCGTTGGAATCGCTCAAGCGGCTTATGAAAAAGCACTGTCATATGCGCAGGAAAGAAAGCAATTTGGGAAAGCTATTTCATCGTTTCAAGCGATTCAGTTTAAATTAGCTGATATGGCGATGAAAATTGAGTTAGCAAGAAATATGGTGTATAAAGCAGCGTGGTTAAAAGACCAAGGAAAGCCATTTACGAAAGAAGCTGCTATGTGTAAACTGTATGCTTCTGAAATTTGTATGGAAGTAGCCAGTCAAGCTGTTCAGATTCATGGAGGATACGGCTACATGAAAGAGTATCACGTGGAGCGGTATTTACGAGATGCCAAGCTTTTAGAAATTGGAGAAGGAACTTCAGAAATTCAGCGCTCGGTTATTGCAAGGCAAATTGGCTGTTAAGATACGCAATAAGAAATTAGTTAATTATGTAAATAAAACCCTTTCACTTATGAGCATTTTCAAGTAAAATAAAAGTGCTTATACTATTTTGTTATTTCTAGGGATGGGAATACATAAAGGGGGTATAGTGAGTGAAGCGAAATCCGCTAATACCATTTTTATTAATTGCGGTAATTGGGATTGCTTTAATGTTAACGCTTTCGTTCAACGGATTGAACAATGCAAAAGAAATCGCGGCTGAAAAAGAAGGCGGTGGCGCGGAACAGCAGGCTTCAGCTAAACCAGAAGAAATTTATCAAAAAACTTGTATTGGTTGTCACGGCGATCAGTATCAAGGTGGAGTAGGTCCTTCGTTAAAAGGAATTGGGAAAAAAGTTTCTCAAGACGAAATTGCAGATATTGTTGTGAACGGTAAAGGAAACATGCCGGCCGGGCTGGTTCCTCCGGAAAAAGCGAAGGAAATGGCTAAATGGGTATCAGAAATTAAATAGAGTTCAGAAACATGATTTTCTGGAAAGCCGCTCATTTATAAAGCAGGCTTTTTTTTTATGATTTTTTTATACGCATTCAGCTAGAAGGAAAACATGAAGAGAAATAGGAATCATGTAGCTATCTATGTTAAAATAATGAACAGTAATCACATAGAGAATAGGTGACAAAATGAATGAATTAAACTTATCAACAAGACTTGAAGAAGTAGTAAAGTCGATTCCTTTGGGAGCAAAGATAGCAGACATTGGCTCAGATCATGCGTACTTGCCGTGTTTTGCTTATTTAAATGGATATATTAGCGGCGCCGTAGCAGGAGAAATTACAGAAGGTCCTCTTCAATCGGCTATTCAGCAGGTGAAAAAAACAAACTTAACGGATGTTATTGATGTTCGAAAAGGAAACGGCCTAGAAGTAATATCACCGAATGAAGTAGACTGTATTACAATCTGCGGAATGGGCGGAACGCTTATTACGATGATTTTAGAAGAAGGAAAAGAAAAGTTAGAAGGAGTAAAAAGACTTGTGCTTCAGCCGAATATTGGTTCACATCATATTCGCAGCTGGCTGATTCAACACAACTGGGAAATCATTGATGAAAAAATCATCGAAGAAGACGGTCGTATGTATGAAGTCATCGTTGCTGAACCTGGAAATGCCTTAGCTCCTTATAACGGGGAAGTGGAAGCCGGTGTATTAATGGGCCCTATTTTAAAAGAAAAACGTTCTTCTGCTTTTATTACAAAGTGGACGCATGAACTAAATCATCTTAAACAAATTGTCAGTCAAATGGAGCAGGCTCAGTCAGAGGAAAGCAAAGCAAAACTTCAAAAACTTACCCAAGACATCTCATTAATTGAGGAGGCGTTAAAATGAGTAAAATCCCTAACGGATTTCAAGTAATTGAAGCATTTGAATCATTTTCTCCCAAGCATTTAGCAGTTGAAGGAGATAAAATTGGTTTACAGATTGGAACGTTAAACAAGCCTGTAAAAAAAGTAATGGTAACGTTAGATGTTCTTGAAACGGTCGTAGACGAAGCGATTGAAAAACAAGTGGATTTGATTATTGCTCATCATCCTCCTATTTTTAGACCTCTAAAACAAGTGGTTACAGATCGTCCTGAAGGGCGTATTTTAGAGAAATGCATCAAACATGATATTGCTGTATATGCTGCTCATACAAACTTAGATATAGCTAAGGGCGGAGTAAATGACTTGTTAGCCGAAGCGTTGGGTTTACAAGAGACAAAAGTGCTGGTTCCAACAACGTCTATTCAGCTGAAAAAGCTTGCTGTATTTGTTCCTTCAAATCATGCTGAAGCAGTGCGCACAGCTATTTGTGATGCGGGAGCTGGACATGTGGGTCTTTATAGCGACTGTACGTTTTCAACTGAAGGCGAAGGCACGTTTAAACCGTCTTCAGAAGCCAATCCATACATTGGCTCAAAAGAAGAGCTAGAACGTGTAAATGAAACAAAAGTTGAAACAATTTTTGAAGCGAGTCACCAAAATAAAATTATTCGTGCCATGCTTAGTGCTCATCCTTATGAAGAAGTAGCCTATGACATTTATCCAGTTGAACAAACGGGCGAGACGCTTGGACTTGGCCGAATTGGTAAATTAAAAGAAGAAATGACGTTAAAACAGTTTGCCGCTCACGTTAAACAAGCATTGGATGTAGATGGTGTCAGAGTAGTAGGGGCTATGGATGCCACAGTGAAAAAAGTAGCTGTTCTTGGCGGCGACGGAAACAAGTATATTACAAGTGCAAAATTTAGCGGAGCAGATGCCTATGTAACAGGCGATTTGTATTTCCACGTTGCTCATGATGCAATGGCAATGGGGTTAAACGTTGTGGATCCTGGTCATCATGTTGAAAAAGTCATGAGACAAGGTGTAACGCGTGTATTAAACAGTCTTTTTGATGCGAAAAACTTTGAGTGCGAAGTATTTGATTCAAAAGTAGACACAAACCCATTTACGTTTATGTAACAAAGAAGGTGTTGACGAATGTCAACACCTTTGCGTCTATTAAGACGATTTTTTTGTTCGAACTTTTGGTAAAATTTTTGAAAGAGGCACACTTTTTTCACGTGTCCATGTTGTTTCATCTTCTGGATCGAACTGATCTAGAAAATTGATGACCTCTTTTGTGATTGGAGTAGGGGTAGATGCGCCTGCCGTAACAGCTACGGTTTTCGCGTTCATCAACCATTCGATCTGAAGCTCTGAGATGTCACCGATACGATATGCCTCAGTGCCGGCAATCTCCATTGATACTTGAGCTAAACGGTTTGAATTGTTACTTTTAGGATCTCCTACTACAATTGTAACATCTGCTTCACCTGCTTGTTCGGCTACAGCTTCTTGGCGAACTTGTGTAGCTAAACAGATTTCCTTGTGAACTTCAGCGTGCGGATATTTTTCTTTCACTTTTTCCATTACATCTGCAACGTCCCACTGACTCATTGTTGTCTGATTTGTTACAATGATTTTCTCGCGTTGAATATTTAAATCGGCTACGTCTTCTGCTTTTTCAATTAAATGAACGATATCTGGTGCGATACCAAGTGCACCTTCTGGCTCAGGGTGATTTCTTTTTCCGATATAAATAACGTCATAACCTTCTTTTTCTTTTTGGCGAATAAGGTCATGGGTTTTTGTAACATCCGGACATGTAGCATCGATTGTTGTTAAGCCTTTTTCTTTTGCTCGTTCTTTTACTTCTGGAGATACTCCGTGCGCAGTAAAAATAACGGTTCCTTCATTTATTTGGTCTAAGATTTCTAGGCGATTAGCACCGTCCAGTGTGATAATGCCGTCTTCTTCAAACGCATCTGTAACGTGTTTATTATGAACAATCATTCCTAAGATATAGATTGGTCGAGGCAATGATTTATCTAAAGCGGCGTTTCGTGCAATGACCATTGCGTCTACTACACCATAACAATAGCCGCGCGGTGCAATTTTAATAACTTTCATTTCAATTTCCTCCTCATCATAATCCTGACGAGCAATTCAACTCGCTTCTATTATATAAAAGAGGAAGGCAGAATACAAAGATATTCTTTTTTTACTCACTGTATTTCTTTAAGGAATCAGCGGATTTATTAAATATAAAGTTTTGGTTTAGACACGCGATCTCTAGATGAATGTTCAATTTCTTCTTCGAAGAAATCCAGCTCATCATCGGATGAATCCGTACTTTCTGCGCTTGCTGATAAAACCTTACTGTCTTTATTTTCATCTGTTTCAGCAACCTCTGTTCCTTCTGCTTCGAGTACTTCATCTGTGTCATCACTTGAGCGTAAGGCCTGATAGATTTTCCATAGAGAAGGAGCATTTTTGACAAGAGGCCCGTATTGTTGAATCATAGGTCCCATCGTTTCCGCTGCTTTTAATACTCGTTGAACATTTCCCATCATGGAGCTCAAGTTAGCAGGGTTCGTTAATCCTTGCAAGCCTCCAAGCAGGGAAGAAGAGTTAGCCGCTCCTGCAGCACCTTGGGCTCCTGAAAGGCCAGAAAACAAAGAACCTCGAGGAGCAGCCGCAGCCGCTTGTTGAAATGGTATGTTTCTATTTCCGCCTCTTCGGAATAGGCGAGTTAAGAAGTTACCTCCTCCACGGTTCAGGCCTTGCTGATTCGGGTAAAATGATTGTTGAGCATTTGTTTGCTGGGCAAAGTTACGGAACTGCTGTAATGGGTTGAATTGGCCAAAGTTACCAGGTTGCCCAAAGCCATTTTGTGGTGGCATTCCTGGCATCATTCTTCTTTGCATACCGGGTGGAAATGGTGGTCTTCGCTGTAGCAAAGGACGCACCTCCTTTAGTAAAGTAGATTTTCTTTTACTATCGTATGCAACTCGCGATAAAATGTTTTTGAAACAGGTAATAAGTTTTAGTAATATGAATGAGAAGTAGTCACAGAAGGAAAAATCGATTATAATCATATATTGTGCCTTAAAAGATGAACGTGAATGTAAAAAAGGAGACTATTATGGAAAAAACAAACTTTGAACGTTTTGAGTTTCAACCATTTTTAATAGAAGCAATTAAACAATTAGGTTTTTATCAGCCTACAGAGATTCAGGAGCGCTTAATTCCTTCCGTTTTAAAAGGGGAAAGTGTAATTGGTCAGTCACAAACAGGGACGGGCAAAACACACGCTTATTTATTGCCTTTACTTGAAAAGGTAGACCCTAAAAAAGAAGAAGTACAAGTTGTGATTACCGCTCCAACTCGTGAGCTTGCTTCTCAAATTTATCAAGAAGTATTAAAGCTAACAAAACACAGTGCTGAAGGAGAAGAAATTTCAGCAAAATGTTTTATCGGCGGTACAGATAAGCAGCGTACAATCGACAAATTAAAGAAGCAGCCTCAAGTTGTTGTAGGAACACCGGCTCGTTTGTTTGATTTAGTAAATGAAAAAGCGTTAGTTGTGTATACAACAAAGGCGTTAGTAGTAGACGAAGCTGATTTAATGCTTGATATGGGATTTTTAGAAGATGTGGACCGTTTGGCAAGCAATATGCCTGAAAAATTACAGATGCTGGTTTTTTCAGCAACTATTCCTGAAAAATTAAAGCCATTCTTAAAAAAATACATGGAAAATCCAAAATTTACGCATGTTTCGCCTAAGCAAGCGGCAGCGGCTAAATTAGAGCATGTATTAGTTCCACTACGTCATCGTAACAAGTTTAAGCTGCTGCATGATATGCTTATTTCGTATAATCCTTATTTAGCTATCGTCTTTACAAATACAAAGAAAATGGCGGACGAAGTAGCAGATGACCTACTGTCTAAAGGGTTAAAAGTAGGAAGAATTCACGGAGACTTATCTCCTCGTGACCGTAAGAAAATGATGAAGCAAATTAATAATTTAGAATTTCAATACGTAGTAGCGACAGATTTAGCAGCTCGCGGTATTGATATTGAAGGAATTTCACACGTAATTAACTTTGAGCTTCCTTCAGATCTAGATTTCTACATTCACCGCGTAGGACGTACAGCTCGCGCCGGTCATTCTGGAATTGCTGCTACAATCTTCGATGTGGAAGATGAAGATGCAGTAAATAAGCTAGAGAAAATGGGGATCGAGTTTGTAAACAAAGATCTTCAAAAGCAAGAATGGATTTCCATTGATGACCGTAACCGCCGTAAAAAGCGTGTGAAGAAAGCGGATGAAGTGGGAGAAGAGGCACATCGCTTTATTCAAAAGCCGAAGAAAGTAAAGCCTGGCTACAAGAAAAAACGTGCTCGTGAAATTACAAAGTATGTGCAAAAGAAAAAGCGTAGTGAAAGACGCAACAATCGTTAATCGCAATAGGTTAGAGGTGTAAAAAGGAATGTTGAAAATTGGTTCTCACGTATCGATGAGCGGTAAAAAGATGCTTTTAGGAGCAAGTGAAGAGGCAGCTTCTTACGGAGCAAATACGTTTATGATCTATACAGGCGCTCCACAAAATACTCGCCGCAAAAAGATTGAAGAGCTTAATATTGAAGCTGGTCTTTTGCATATGAAAGAGCATGGAATGAAAGATATTGTTGTACATGCTCCCTATATCATTAATTTAGGAAATACAACAAAGCCCGAAACATTTGAGCTTGGAGTAGATTTCTTAACGTCTGAAATTCAGCGCACCCATGCTCTTGGCGCAAAGCAAATTGTTCTTCATCCAGGGGCTCATGTGGGCGCTGGAGCAGATGCCGGTATTCAGCAAATTATCAAAGGTCTAAACGAAGTGTTGACAGCTGATCAAGAAGTTCAAATTGCGCTTGAGACAATGGCTGGAAAAGGAACAGAGTGTGGAAGAAGCTTTGAAGAAATTGCACAAATTATTGACGGTGTGACGCACAATGAAAAGCTCTCTGTTTGCTTTGACACATGTCACGTTCATGATGCTGGTTATGATATCGTTCAAGACTTTGACGGTGTATTAAATGAATTTGACAAAACCGTAGGAATACAGCGAATTAAAGTGCTTCACATCAATGATAGTAAAAATGTATGCGGTGCTCGAAAAGACCGTCATGAAAATATTGGATTTGGTGAAATCGGATTTGGTGCACTGAATTATATTGTTCATCACCCAGCGTTTACAGATGTTCCTAAAATTCTAGAAACTCCTTATGTAGGAGAAGATAAGAAAAATAAAAAAGCGCCATATCAATTAGAAATTGATATGATTCGTGCACAAAGCTTTGATTCAGAGTTAAAACAAAAGCTTATGTAATTTCATATGTGATTGAAAGAGGTCATGTCTATAGACATGACCTCTTCTTTTACATCAACTGCTGAAATAATTCGTTCACTCGTCTGGCAGTTTCGCGATCTGTTACTTGAGCAATTTGTTTGATTAAATTTCGGCGCTCTTCGAGGTTATAAATATTTACGGGCTGTTGTCTAATGACGGATACAAGGGTGTGTGCCTGCTGATCTGTAATGGGGATGTTGTATTGTTTGCTATACTTTAAAAGCTCTTTCGGGGTAATGTTGTTTACTTTCTTATTGACAATCTGCTGTACAATTTTCATATGATTACCTCCTCGTCATATACAGTTTATGAATAAAAAAGAAAGATGTGACTATATTGTGTAATAAAACAATATTTTGAGTCGGATGAACTTACGGAGGCAAGAAAGCGAAGGAGTGAAACGGCTTAGTTTACAAATAAAAGACAATCCTGTATACTACATAAATGACTAAATCGTAATGATTCTGAGAAAGTAAATGGGTAACGGAGTATACGATAGAAACCGTGCCCTCTTTTGTATGGAGAAATATAAAAAAAGAATGGTGAGGCGCATATGAATACACCTGATATCATTGAAATTGATCATTTATCATTTCAATATGATGGAGTGAATGTATTAGAAGATATAAGTTTTTCAATTCCAAAAGGAGCTTTTTTGGGTCTCGTTGGTCCAAATGGTTCTGGGAAATCAACGCTAATCAAATGTTTGCTTGGTTTGCAAAAACCATCTCAAGGTGCAATTCGTTTATTTGGAAAAGATCAGAGAAGGTTTAAAGAACGAAGTAAAATTGGATATGTATCGCAAAAAGCGAATAGTTTCAACAGCGGCTTTCCTGCTACCGTTTTTGAAGTGGTTTCCACGGGTCTTACTTCAAAATTAGGTTTGTTTCGCTTTATGAATGCTTCTCATAAACAAAAAGTAAAAGAAGCGGTAGAAGCAGTGGGGATGAGCGAATTTTTAAATCGAAACATAGGAGAACTATCCGGTGGTCAGCAGCAGCGAATTTTTATTGCACGCGCGCTTGTAAGCGAACCTGAGCTGTTAATTTTAGATGAGCCCACGGTCGGAGTGGATGCACAAAATGTGTACACTTTTTATGAGCTTCTTGAAAAGTTAAATAAAGAAAAAGGAATTACGCTTGTGCTTGTTACTCACGATATTGGCACTGTCTCAGAAAAAGTAACCCACGTTGCTTGTTTAAATAAATTTCTACACTTTCATGGGAATGCCAAAGAATTCGAACAGCTTTGTGAACATGACGTATCTATGTTTTATGGTCATAATGTTCATGTGTTAACCCATGATCATCATCATGGAGGGCAGCACGTATGATAAGCAGTTTATTTCAATTTGAGTTTTTACGAAATGCATTTTTAACCGGTATGATTATTGGCGTCTTAGCTCCTTTATTGGGCACGTTCATCGTAGTAAGACGTCTTTCTTTAATTGCAGATGCGTTAAGTCACGTGACGCTAGCGGGGATTTCTGCGAGCTTGCTTCTTAGTCAGAAAATAGGGTTTATGCAAGGAGTGAACCCCGTCTATTTAGGAATGGTGTCTTCCGTTACAGGCGCTCTTTTTATTGAGAAGCTTCGAGGGGTCTACAAGCATTATCAAGAGCTGGCCATTCCGATTATTTTATCGGGCGGAATTGGTATTAGTGCAATTTGTATCTCGCTGGCAGACGGTTTTAATAATGATTTAATGAATTATTTGTTTGGAAGCGTGAGTGCGGTTAGTCGTTCGGACCTTTGGACAGTTGTTGTCATAGCCGTATTTGTAATAGCTATTGTCTTTTTCTTATATAAAGAATTGTTTATTTTATCTTTTGACGAGGAGCATGCTTCTGCATCTGGAATTAAATCGAAGTGGATGCACTTTTTATTTATTGTGATGGTTGCTCTTGTCATTGCTGTATCAATGCGTATCGTCGGTATCTTATTGGTGTCATCTCTTATGACTCTTCCTGTAGCAGCAAGCATTCGCTTAGCTAGAGGCTTTAAACAAACGATTCTGCTTTCGGTAATTTTTGGTGAAATATCTGTTTTAGGCGGATTATTTTCAGCGTACTACTTGGATTTAGCACCAGGCGGTACAATTGTTGTCATTGCTGTTGTTATTTTAATCATATCTATTATGATTAATAAAGGACGGAAGGGGAAACAAAAATGAATTTAACTGAAGCCATTCATTTATTAAAAGATCAAGGATATAAACATACAGGAAAACGTGAAGAAATGCTTGCCCTGTTTTCAAAATCAAATAAGTACTTAACGGCAAAAGATGTATTAGAATACATGAAGCCTGATTATCCTGGTCTGAGTTTTGATACAATCTACCGTAATTTATCATTGTTTGTGGAGTTAGGCGTACTTGAAATGACGGAGCTTTCGAGCGAAAAGCACTTTCGATTTAAATGCGCAACCGCCCATCATCATCACCACTTCATTTGTTTAGATTGTGGAAAAACAAAAGAAATTGAAGCTTGTCCGATGGAGTATGTAGATGAGGATTTGCGAGGGTATAATATTACAGGCCATAAATTTGAAATTTACGGTCAATGTATAGAATGTAATCAATAAAAAAGAGAGGGCGTTATGCACCTCTCTTTTTTATTTTTGCTGTTCTTTTAACCAGCTGGCTACCCACTGATCTGCTTCTAGCCAATTGTATACGCGAACCACTCCTTTTGGAACAGGTAAGCGATTATAAGGAGTATCAAATAAGATAACGGGAATATTGCATTCTTCACTGATTTCACAAGCATTATCATGTTTGTCTTCAAAAAAGATATCAACATCGTATCGTTTTGCTGTCTCAACTTTAAAATGAGAGCCGACTAACTCAATGTGATGAAACGATAGTTCATTTTTTTGAAACCATTCTTCCGTGACGTCCAATAGCTTATCGTGCCTTGCACTAATAAAGAATAATTCATGCTTTTGATGCCATTTTTGCAAAACCGCTTTTGCATCGTCTGCAAGTGGAGAGGTTTCGTAAATAGAGCGTTCATTTGCTTTAAACCATTTCCCGAGTTCTGCAGGTGATACATTTACAAAAGGGCTGAAATCATATTCTGTAATATCTTCAAGTGTTAAATTTAAGTTAAAGGCTTTATTTAAATGAGGAACAAAAGTTTCAGGAGAAGTAACAGTTCCATCAATGTCAATTCCAAACTTTTTCGTCAACTACGTGCACTCCTTTAATACGTTTATTCTACTTAGGTGCTTGATTATTCTTGTCTAGTGTAACATAAAGCCCAAAGAGAAACAGTAATACTTTTTATACGCCTTTGGCAAAACGTAATGATTACTGCACGGCCTAGTGATTGCGTCTGTATCTATTTCTTGTAAAAGAATGAGCAGCTGTATAAGATTGACACTTATAATTTTTCCTCGCATTCAGATACTATAAATGCTCCTTATTTACGAAAGCGAGGGATTAAGCATGGAGAATGAAGAACAAAGGCGTAGAAAAGATGTATATGAAGCTGATTTCATGGAAGAAACTGCAGCTGAAGTGGGCGTTCCTTACCGAGTAGGAGAGCCTCATGCAGAGCGTGAAGTTATAGATATTGATCGCAATCGCAATCATGAAGTCGCTGGACGAGGAGAAGGAACGGGATACGGTCGTTTCGCACTCGTGCTTTCGATTCTTTCACTATTCTTTTTACCAATTATTCTTGGTGCCGCTGGGATTATTCTAGGGTTTATCGCACGCAGAAAAGGAGCACTTACGCTAGGAGCATGGGCAATAGGGATCGGAGTTGTATCGATTATTGTCGGTACGTTTATATTACCGTTCTTTTCATAAAAAAAAGCGAGGCGCATATGCGCCTCGCTTTTTTTATTATGATTTAGCTGCAGCTTTTTCAGCTTCTTGCTTTGCGTGATATTCAGCAGCAATTTTATCAATTTCTTTTTTTAGTTCCTCAACCATTGTTTCTTCAGGAACTTTGCGTACGATTTCACCTTTGCGGAATAAAAGACCTTCACCGCGTGCTCCTGCAATCCCGATATCAGCTTCACGAGCTTCACCAGGGCCGTTTACAGCGCAGCCAAGTACCGCTACTTTAATCGGTGCTTTTACAGTTGAAATATACTCTTCAACTTCATTAGCGATGCTAATTAAATCAATTTCAATACGTCCGCAAGTTGGGCAAGAAATAAGAGTTGCAGCATTGGAAGCTAAACCGAATGATTTTAGCAATTCGCGCGCAACTTTTACTTCTTCTACAGGATCCGCACTTAAAGAAATACGTAATGTATTTCCGATTCCTTTAGATAAAATAGCGCCAAGACCTGCTGCACTTTTTACAGTTCCTGCAAATAATGTACCTGATTCTGTAATTCCTAAGTGAAGAGGGTAGTCAAATGCTTGAGCAGCTTTTTCATAAGCTTCAATTGCCAAGTTAACATCCGATGCTTTCATTGAAACGATGATGTCATGGAAATCAAGGTCTTCTAAAATTTTAATGTGATGAAGTGCACTTTCTACCATGCCATCTGCTGTCGGATAGCCGTATTTATCTAAAATACGTTTTTCAAGTGAACCGGCGTTAACTCCAATACGAATTGGAATATTTTTAGCTTTTGCAGCATTTACAACAGCTTCCACTTTTTCACGGCGTCCGATATTACCAGGGTTAATACGGATTTTATCCGCTCCGCCTTCAATTGCTTTTAATGCTAAGCGATAGTCAAAATGAATATCCACAACTAATGGAATGTTAATGCGTTTTTTAATTTCAGGGATTGCATCTGCTGCGCGCTCGTCTGGACAAGCAACACGAACAACTTGGCATCCTGCTTCTTCTAAACGTTTAATTTCTGCAACCGTTGCTTCAACATCATGTGTTTTAGTGGTTGTCATACTTTGAATAACTAACTCGTTGCTGCCTCCGATTGTTAAATCTCCAACTTTAACCGGGCGTGTTTTTGTACGATGTATAATTTCACTCACGTGATAATCTCTCCTTCAAAATGAAATCAAGAATTTGAATTCATTAATAGAATAACTCTTTATGAACAAAATAACTAGTAGAAAGTACTACCTTAGCTATTTTAACAATGACTATCCCATCTTGACAAGAAGAATGCTGTCATTACTTGTAAATAGGGAACTTATACGTTTTTCCAATTTGAATATCCTCAGGCGCTGTACCGTTATTTAACTTTTTAAAGTCTGTAATCAGTTGGTTCATAGAAACCGGTATTGATTTTTTTGTAAGCTCCTCAATGACGGACAAAACTGTATCGCCTGGCTTAATTTTTATTTTTGTATAGGTGGAAGAAGAGCTGGCGGCTTTTGTTTCTGCAGGCTGCGCTTTGCTGACTTGAACTGCTTCAGTAGCAGTGGGAATGGTCCCGTATTTAATGTCGTAGTGACAAATATATCCGATAAAAGCGAAAGCGGCTAATGCACATAGCTTTTTCATTATGCTCCTCCTTCATTCTTTTGCTTATGTGTAAAGCCTATGCTTGTCTTACTTAAATATGATTGGAGAACGAAAATTGAAAGAAAAATTAATGATTGTTTCATTAGGCTTATTGCCTTTAATCATGGTGCTGGGAAATTCCATGCTCATTCCTCTGCTACCAAGCATTCAAAAGTCACTTCACTTAAGCGGAGTTCAAACCAGTTTGATACTGAGTGCATTTTCGATTCCAGCCGCATTGTGTATCCCTGCTGTAGGGATTTTATCAGACCGGTATGGGCGTAAAAAGTTAATCATATATTCACTCGTCATGCTGATAATAGGTAGTGTCATCGCTTCTAGTAGTGCTTCATTCTCTTCTGGAAGCTTTGCTGTGTTGATGGCAGGCAGAGTCATTCAAGGGATTGGAGCTGCAGGTACTACAACGTTGGCAATGGCATTAACTGGAGATGTATTTACAGGGGAAAAAAGAGCAAAAGTCCTCGGGATTTTAGAAGTGTATAACGGAGCTGGAAAAGTGGTTGCGCCTATAATTGGAGCATCGGCAGCACTCGTCGTATGGTATGCCGCGTTTTTTGTCTATCCTTTAGCTGCAGGTGCTGCTTTAGCAGGTATAGTGATGTATGTGAGAGAAGGGAAAACAGGTTCGGATTCAGTATCTGTTCAAGAATATTTAAAGAGAGCCATTCAGATTGTCTATGATAAAAGAAAATCGCTTTTTCCTTTATTCTTTGTCGGGGGATTGGGGTTGTTTTTATTATTTGGCATTTTATATTACTTATCTTTTCTAATAGAGGAAACGTATCATATAGACGGTTTTTTTAAAGGAACCGCTTTTTTATTTCCTCTTGGCGCGATGACGCTCGTTTCTTATTGGACCGGTCAGCGAATCAAAACAGATGTAGAGCTCATGAAAAAATTGATGATAGTAGGAATGATTCTTTTATTCGTAATGTTTGGAGTATTGACGATCATTTATACGCTTCCTATTTTAATGTTTTGTTTGACAGTCGCCTTTGGCGGCTTAGGATTTGTTCTTCCGTGTATTAATATGATGATTACTTCAGCGGCTTCAGACGAAGAAAGAGGGTTTATTGTATCCATTTATGGAACGGTGAGATTTTTAGGAGTAGCGTTGGGACCTGTTGTTTTTGAAGTGTGGATGCATACTGAAAGGCTGATGTTTATTTATAGCTTTATTCTGCTCACAGCAGGAGGTTTGTGGGTTTTGTATCAGTTGAAAATTCTTTCTTCTGCAATGGGAAGAAGAAAAGTTGTACAGAAATAAAGCCTCGTTCTCTTTAAGAGAATGAGGCTTTATTAGGCTTTACATTTTTTCTTATAGGAAGTCCGATGATAAGTAACAAGTAAATGAAGAATGTTCCTATCCAGTAAAGAGAGCTATGTGTTGCTAGAGACAAAGAAAAAGCTTCAAAAAGCGTATAAAGCAGCGTGAAGGCTACTGTACTATAAGCGCTCAGTGCCCATAGCTGTTTGAAAGGAAGCTGCTTCTTAGTAATGAGTCCAATCAGTTTTCCAAGATAAGCAAGGCAGGTAATAGAAAGGAAGTTTAGTCCAGATGTTAATACGTACAGTAAAAGCATAGCGATAGGGACAAGTATGTATAAAGAAAATTTTTGTTCGTGTAGCAAGTTTAACAGTTCATTTTTATCTTTATGATGCCAGTTTAGCAACTCATATGAATACGTTTGTGTTTGTGAATTAGTCGTGATGTAAATTCCATCCTTTAAAAAACCAATTGCATGAGCAGGGGAATGAAACCGTTCAATAGACTGTGAGGGGTTTAAGATAAAAGCGGTACCGTTTACTTTTTTTGTGAAAGGTTGACTTGACGTAAGCTGTGAATTGGAAATAGAAAAAGAAGAAACAGATTTCGGGAGATCTGTAGTAGCGATATGATAGCCGTTTACAATCGTCAAAGTCATAAAGAAAAATGTAGGCAGCAAAGAAATAAATGTTAAAAACAGCACAAAGCCAATTGTTTTATTCGTATGCTCAAAGCGAAGCGACCTTATTTTTTTGAAGGAAGTAAAACTCCATGCCATCTTTTTCAGCATGCTCATTATAAAGCCTCCTCTTATTAAAAATTCTGATTATACCTTATTTTATAGCGAAAATTTAAGGTTTACAATAGATTTTAGAAACCGTTACCAATTACAATGATGCGATGGAGCGTTTTGTCAAAAGCACATCTTATGCTCAAATAGACGTATATGTACAGGTTTTGCTGTAATTGTTTTTGGGGATATTACGGGCAGCTTGAGGACCGTGCTGTTAATATTGCAGAGGTACACTCGAAAATCGTTATTTGAAGACGTATTCGAAAGTAAAATAAAGGAAGGTCTCGTGGTGCAAGGTCTTTCTTTATAGGAGTGGTTATTGTATGATAAATAGTAATAATAAAAAGGATAGGTGCGGGCATGGCTATTTTATGTTGGGCATTAATTATCATTAGCTTTGTTGTATCGTTTGTTGGGTTGGTTTATCCCATCATCCCAAGCGTGCTATTTGTAGCTTTAGGATTTGTTATATACGGTTTATTTTATGATTTTAGCTCCTATAGCTGGTTATTTTGGGTGATACAAGGGTTGTTAGTTGTAGCGCTTTTTTTAGCAGACTATATAGCCAATATTATTGGTGTGAAAAAATTCGGAGGCACTAAAGCAGGTGTTTGGGGAAGTACAGTTGGACTGCTGGTGGGGCCGTTTGTCATTCCGGGATTTGGAATTATTTTAGGGCCGTTTATCGGAGCGATTGTAGGAGAACTGATTGTTCATCGGACCACAATTAGCAACGCAGTAAAAATTGGAGTAGGTTCGGTTATTGGCTTTTTTAGTGGCGCTATCTCGAAAGGATTTATTCAACTGCTGATGATTGCCTATTTTTTATACGCTGTTTTAAAATAATATATTGACTTTAGGCTAGAAACATGTTAAATTTTTAATGTCGCTAGTAAATGTTATATTGTTCCACAGTAGCTCAGTGGTAGAGCAATCGGCTGTTAACCGATCGGTCGTAGGTTCGAGTCCTACCTGTGGAGCCATGGCGGTGTAGCTCAGCTGGCTAGAGCGTACGGTTCATACCCGTGAGGTCGGGGGTTCGATCCCCTCCGCCGCTATTTTCCAATTTACGTTTGTGACATACATAATTCATATTGTTCCACAGTAGCTCAGTGGTAGAGCAATCGGCTGTTAACCGATCGGTCGTAGGTTCGAGTCCTACCTGTGGAGCCATGTGGACCCTTAGCTCAGCTGGTTAGAGCAGACGGCTCATAACCGTCCGGTCGCAGGTTCGAGTCCTGCAGGGTCCACCATTTATAGGGTTGGAGGAATACCCAAGTCCGGCTGAAGGGATCGGTCTTGAAAACCGACAGGGGTGTTAAAGCCCGCGGGGGTTCGAATCCCTCTTCCTCCGCCATACTATTGTCTATTCAAAGCTTCTTTTGAGAAAAAGAAGCTTTTTTTATGTTTAAAAGAATAGCGAATGGGAATTAGGTAAATATAAATCATGGATTAGGTACTTTTTATTTGAAACAGTAGGGTAAATTTGTTAATCTAAACGTATATGGTGCTTTTGCGCCAAAATGCTTACATATTTTGAAGGAGGAATTATTCATGGCTTACAAATTACCAGAACTACCTTATGCATACGATGCACTGGAACCACATATCGACAAAGAAACAATGAATATTCACCACACAAAACATCACAACACATATGTTACAAACCTAAACGCTGCTGTTGAAGGCAAAGCGGATTTAGAAAGTAAAAGTATTGAAGAGTTAATTTCAAACTTAGATGCTGTTCCTGAAGATATCCGTACAGCAGTACGCAATAACGGTGGCGGTCATGCGAACCACTCATTATTTTGGACAATCCTTTGCCCTAACGGCGGGGGTGCTCCAACTGGTGAATTAGCAGACGCTATCGCTAGCAAATTCGGCAGCTTTGATCAATTCAAAGAAGAATTTGCAAATGCAGCTAAAACTCGCTTCGGTTCTGGCTGGGCTTGGTTAGTTGTAAACAACGGCGAATTAGAAGTAACAAGCACACCAAACCAAGATAGCCCATTAATGGAAGGCAAAACGCCAATTCTTGGTCTAGACGTTTGGGAGCATGCTTACTACTTAAATTACCAAAACCGCCGTCCAGATTACATTTCAGCATTCTTTAATGTTGTAAAATGGGACGAAGTTGCTAAGCGTTACGACGCTGCAAAGTAAGCTAAAGATGTATTTAAGAGCCAGTAAAGTAATTATTACCTTTACTGGTTTTTTTGTTTTCCAATTCTTTTACATATCTCCTTTTCTTTTTCACACACTAGGTGTAGAAGAGAAAAGGAGTTTTTTGATATGCCTTTATTAAAAAAAGTAGTTGGAGATGTAGAAGTTAGTAAAGATTTACTTTTGCTTTTAATTATAGGCGGTCTTTATGCCTTGGCTATTTCAATTTCCAATTCGTTTGTTAACATTTATCTGTGGAAACAATCAGGCGAATTTTCGGATCTCGCTATTTATAATTTAGCGGTAGTGGTGCTTCAGCCGCTTACGTTTATTTTAGCAGGTAAATGGGCCAAACGAATTGACCGGGTTGTGGTTTTAAGGTTAGGTGTATCTTTTTTAGCTGTTTTTTATATTGCTGTATTAGTCAGTGGAGCTAACGCAGCCGAGTATTTAGTATTGCTTGGTGGACTGCTGGGTATAGGATATGGCTTTTATTGGCTAGCTTTTAATGTGCTAACTTTTGAAATTACAGAACCTGATACAAGAGACTTTTTTAACGGATTTTTAGGGATCTTAAACTCATTTGCAGGGATGATTGGTCCTTTAGGAGCGGGCTTCGTTATTTCCGCTTTGTATGAATCACTTGGGTATAAAATTGTGTTTGGTGTATCTTTGCTATTGTTTATCGGTGCCGTTGTGCTTAGTTTTTTTATTACGAGACGCGCAGCGGAAGGAGTATACAAATTTAAAGAAGTATGGGCTGAACGAAAAGTCAATAAAGACTGGAATCGAATATTGCAGGCTCATTTCTTTCAAGGGTTGCGTGAAGGTACGTTCATTTTTGTTGTATCCGTCATGGTATTTATTACGACGGGAAGTGAATTAGCTTTGGGAACATATGGACTGGTGAATTCAGCGGTTGCGTTTGTAGGATACTATGTTGCCTCAAGATTTATTAAGCAAAAAAATCGCCTTCGATTTATCTTCACAGGGGGCCTCCTTCTCTATGGAGCAGTCTTTTTGCTTATCTTTAACTTATCGTATCCAAAGTTAATTATATATGCTGTTTGTATTGCCATTGCCTATCCTATTTTGTTGGTTCCATTCATTTCTCTAACATACGATGTGATTGGACGAGCAAAAGACGTTGTTTCAAAAAGAATTGAATACATTGTTGTCAGAGAAGTATTTCTGAATATTGGGCGCGTCGTTTCCATATCTTTATTTTTAATAGCTGTACTATTTTTTGATGAAGCAAAAAGTATTCCCATTTTATTAGCTATTGTTGGAGCAGGGCATACGATCATTTATTTTTGCGTGAGACATATCTCACAGCCTCTGCACAAAAAAGAAACGACTGTTACTCCTCCAGTATTAAATGAAGGAGACGGAGAGTCTCCAGCTTAGAGCATTGTCAGCTCCTTCATTTGTACTATGGAAAATGTCTCGCTTTTCTTTTAGAATAAATACGTTGTGTAAATAGGCACCTGCCAGGTGTCTATTTATTTGCTAAATGTCTGATTTTATGGTGTTATGGTATATATGTTTTATAAAGTGTAGGTGTTGGTATGAAAAAGAAAAAAAGAAGAAAAAGTCACGTGCCTTTTCGTGTGAACTTACTTTTCTTGACCGTATTTGCCCTATTTTCCGTATTAATTTTGCGGTTGGGACTTGTTCAAATTGTGTACGGTGAGAATTACGAACGAGAAGTCGAAAAAACACAGGACGTTACAGTCAGTACGCCTGTTCCTCGAGGGAAAATGTACGATCGTTATAACCGCGTAATTGTAGATAATACCTCTTTAAATACGATTACATATACTCGTTTTCAAGGAAATACAGCTGAAGAAAGGCTGCGCATCGCTAAAAAGTTAGCCACTATGATTGATGTTCCTTACACCACAAATGTGATTGATATTCCAGAAAATAAAAAGAATAAAGACGCTAAAAATGTGGTAAAAATTACAGAACGCGATATGAAGGATTATTGGATTATGCTTCACCCAAAAGAAGCGGAACAGAAAATTACGCAAGCTGATCGCAAAAAAGTTCAAGATGGTGAAATGACTGATGACGAACTGTATCAACGTCAGTTAGACCGCATCTCTAAAAAAGATTTAGAAAGTCTAAAGAGTGATTTAGAAGTTCTCGCTATTAAGCGCCAAATGGAAGCAGGTTATTCTAACACGCCCCAAATTGTTAAGAGCGGTGTGACAAATGAAGAGTATGCCGTTGTAAGTGAGCACTTAGATGAACTTCCAGGTGTTGATACAACAACGTATTGGGATCGCTCATACCCAGAAAACAGTACGCTTCGTACTTTGCTTGGAAATGTATCATCTGCCAACGAAGGATTGCCTAAAGATAAAGTCCAGTATTACTTGTCAAGAGGCTATAGCCGAAATGACCAAGTTGGGACGAGCTATTTAGAGAAGCAATACGAAGCTCAGCTCAGCGGTCAAAAAGAAAAAGTCCAATATGTAACAGATAAAAAAGGAAATCTCCTTGATACAATTCAAGTGTCTAAAGGTGAACGCGGCAGTGATTTGGTTTTAACTATTGATATGGAGCTTCAAAAAGCGGTAGAAAAACAAATTACGGATCAGCTTTTAGCCAAAAAGCAAATGAAAGGAACGCAATTTTTAGACCGTGCTTTTGTTATTATGATGGATCCTCACACAGGAGAAATCTTAACAATGGCAGGTAAAAAATACACCATTGATAAGAAGACTGGAGCGCCTAAAATAGAAGATTTTGCATTAGGAAATATTTCAACATCTTATACAATGGGCTCTGTTGTAAAAGGAGCAACGGTTTTAGCCGGCTTAGATTCAGGAGCTATTAAGCCAAGCACAGTGTTCGTTGATGAACCTTTAAAAATTAAAGGAACACCGGTTAAGAAATCAGCTGAGGCTGAAGGGTTAGGACCCTTAACGTATTCGTCTGCGTTAAAATATTCATCCAACGTATTTATGTTTAAAACGGTAATGGCTATGGCTGGGTTACAGTATCATAAAAATATGACTTTACCGATTAAACCCGATACATTCAGCGAACTGCGTTCTTACTACAGTCAGTTCGGCTTAGGCGTATCAACAGGCATAGACCTTGATAACGAATCAACAGGTGTCCAAGGTGGAAGCGATGTTCCAGGTACGGCGCTTGATTTAGGAATTGGTCAGTATGATACGTACACGCCGCTGCAGCTTGTTCAATATACTTCTGCAATAGCTAATGGAGGCTATCGCATCAAGCCGCAGCTAGTAAAAGAAATCCGAAAACCAACGATTAAAACCGATGAAATTGGCGGTACGCAGCATTCATTTGAACCTGATGTATTAAATCGTATCACGATGAAAGACGAATACATTAAAGATGTTCAAAATGGTTTTAAACGCGTTACGCAAGAACAAGGCGGTACAGGGTATGCAGCTTTCCATACAGCGAACTATAATCCTGCTGGTAAATCAGGAACGGCACAAGCCTATGAGAAAAACCCAAGCGGAGGGGATCCGATTAAAGTTAATAATTCAAACTTTGTGGCCTTTGCTCCGGCAAATGATCCTGAAATTGCAGTAGCTGTCGTGGTACCATCGGCATTTGTGCCAAGTGCACCAAATACCATTACAAAAGAGCTTGCTCGTTCTGCGCTCGATACGTATTTTGATTTAAAGAAAAAAGGTGAACAAGAAGTAAAAGATCAAGAAGAGAATCAACAGGCTGTCATTGCAAACGACGCCAATTGAAGAGGCTGAGACAAAAGCATATTAGTTGAAGTAAGATCCGAACGAAGTTGATTACGAATCAACTTCGTTCGGATTTTTTTATTGGTAGGGTGAACGTAGATTTCGTGCATGTAGGTGCTTCTAGCGGTTGATTGGAGGGCAAGGCGAAGACTCTTGCAGGAAAAGTGGAAGCGACGAGGAGGCTCACCGGCCGCCCGCGGAAAGCGAAGGCTTGCATGGAAATCAACAGCGGTGTCGAAAGTGATTCATACTAGCTTATTTATCCAATTTACCCATCTTTAGATTAAATTAATTTAGTTATGTCTCTACCTCTTCTTTTTTTGTTAAAAATCTTTACATATATGGTTTTTTATTGAATTTAAGGGTCGTAAGAACTAGTTTTTTACCTAAAAAACACGCAGATAGACCTTCGTTTACAAAAGCTTTACATTGAGTTAAAACACAATTAATAGTCGGCTATTATTCTGTAAGTGTAAGGATTAATAGAAATGATCAAAATAAGGGGAAGCGTTTCGGCTTCTCGTATTTATTTACACTGATAGTAAACAATAGATATTAAACAATAGATATTAAATAGACATAGAGAGACTTTTATTGTGCTCAAAACGGTTAAAGACGATGAAGGAGGATTATCCAATGGCAATAACAATGGAATTGACTAACAAAGAAAAAGTAAATACTCCGCAAATAAAAGAAATTGTATATAAAACAAAAGGTTTGAATTTATGGTATGGCAACACACATGCCTTAAAAAATATTGATTTAGACATTCATGCTAACGAAGTTACCGCGATCATCGGTCCATCAGGCTGCGGAAAATCAACATATATTAAAACGTTAAATCGTATGGTAGAAATGACCCCAATTGTCCGTACATCAGGTGAAATTGAATATAGAGGGAAAAATATTTTTGATAAATCGTACCATGTGGAAGAGCTGCGCACGCAAGTAGGAATGGTTTTCCAAAAGCCAAATCCGTTCCCAAAATCTATTTATGATAATATTGCGTACGGTCCAAGAATTCATGGCGTTCGCAACAAGAAAAAACTAGATGAAATTGTTGAAAAAAGTTTACGAGGAGCAGCTATTTGGGACGAAGTTAAAGATCGTTTGAATCAAAATGCGAATGGGTTGTCAGGTGGACAACAGCAGCGTATCTGTATTGCTCGCTGCTTGGCTATTGAACCCGACGTTATTTTAATGGATGAGCCTACTTCTGCACTCGATCCAATTTCAACATTAAAAGTAGAAGAGTTAGTACAAGAATTAAAGAAAGACTTCAGCATTATTATTGTTACACATAATATGCAGCAAGCGGCACGTATTTCAGATAAAACAGCATTTTTCTTAAATGGAGAAGTGGTAGAGTACGCAGAAACAGATAAAATCTTCTCAATGCCAGCTGATAAACGCACAGAAGATTATATTACAGGTCGTTTTGGTTAAGACATACAAGGAGATGGGATGAGTGGTTGTACGCGAAAAGTTTCATGGTGATTTAAAGATATTACGTGAAAAATTATTAGAAATAGGGCGCTTAACGCATGAGGCGCTATCAAAATCAATTGAAGCGTTGCAAACAAGCAACGTTGAGCTGGCGCTAGAAATCATCGACGGCGATGCATACGTTGATGATTTAGAAGAAGAAATCAATGACCTAGCTATCTTGCTTATTGCAAAGCAGCAGCCGGTGGCTATCGATTTAAGACGTATCATTGTGGCAATTAAAATTGCTTCGGATGTTGAGCGTATGGCAGATTTTGCGGTTAACGTAGCAAAATCAGCTATACGAATTGGAAATGAAGAATTAATTAAGCCGTTAGAACATGTGAAGAAAATGCACGATATTTCGATTGAAATGCTGAGTCTTTCGTTAAAAGCTTATCACGAGGAAGATCTTGTTTTAGCTAAAAAGGTAGCGGAAATGGACGATGAAGTGGATGAGCTTTACGGAATAACAATCAAAGAACTTTTAAGTCTTGCTAAGGAAAAACAGGAGGCCATGAACCAAATTACACAGCTTTTATTTGTAGCCCGCTATTTAGAGCGTATGGCTGATCATACCACTAACGTAGCAGAAAGCGTATTTTACCTTGTAAAAGGCAAACGCTACGATTTAAATGAATAGTAGAAAAAGAGGCTGGGACAAAAGTGTTTTAGTTGAAGGAAGATCCGAACGATGAGTCGTTCGGATTTTTTTCATTGTGTTGATGAACGTAGGTTTAATGTAGCTGCTTCCAGCTGTTGATTGGAGGGCAAGGCAAAGACTCCCGCGGGAAAAGCGGAAGGGGTGAGACCCCGCAGAAAGCGAAGTCTTGCATGCAAATCAACAGCGGTGTAACAAGCGATTCATACAGGCTCATGCATCCAATTTGTTGGTCTGTAGATTCCATTGATTTAGTTATGTCTCAATCTCTTTTTTATGAGCAAATGACAGCCACTGTGTTGACCTGAATTTTTAACACAAATCGACAAATTGCGTTTATTGTGGCAACTTTTTCTGAATGGTAAGATGTTAATAAGTTTATACGGCATTCATATGTAGAAAAAACAATCTAAGAAACGAAGTGATAAAACAGTGGCTCCTAATCTTATTCAAAACTTAAATGTGTGTATAGCTACTCAACTTGACTCATCTCATATTTATGTTCACTGGTCGTTTTCAGAGCATATCCGAGAGATGGTAGAAAGTATGTTTTCGACACGGTGGGAAGAATTGAATCTAGCTATGTGTACGTATGATATAACAGGTCTTCATTTTAACGGCCATGAATCAAACCGCTATTATATGAAGGGTCTTACTCCTAAGCAAGACTTCATGTTTATGAATAGCTTGGAAAGTGAGCGCACATATGTAATAGATATTGGTATTCAAGATAAAGAAGGAAGTTTTTTTTCCCTTCTTCGTTCGAATCCGGTTTATTTGATGAAAGAACAACATGAACAAGTGAATGTAACTTCGTTAGGCTGGATGTACGAACCTGTAAAAGTTCACCAGGGTGTTCAAAATGAATTTAGCACATATTCCTTATATTCAAATGACTTGGAGCAGGTGAAGAAGCAATATGAATAGTGATGACTGTATTCTTTTAACTTATATGCATTATCCGTTGCTACATGTACTTCAAGCAGAGAGTGAGTATCCGCTGTTTGAACAAGTAACGAACGAATTCATCCCTTTTTTAGATCAAATTGAGTCTAAGAAATTGATAGGTGCAACAGCCGTGATGTCTTGTGTGTTTTTGAACGTATTAAACGACGAGGAGTTCAACACTCGTTACGCTCAGTATTTACACCAGTTTTCAAGCCGGCAGCATCAGAGAGCACTCACTTTTTTAAAAAAGTGGGACGGGAGCTTGTTCTCAGCCTGCAAATATTTCTTTCAGCATGACATGATGGAATGTATTCCTACTACCGTAACGAACGCGTTCGTTTCCATCCTTAAAACGGAACAAACATTAAATCTCCAAATTACAGAAGCAATACGTGTTTTTCAACAGTTTTTTGAAAAAAAGCCCGTTGGTTTTTTTATACAGCAAGGAGAGTATACTCATCAAGTAGATATGCTCCTGAAATCTCATGAAATGCGCTATACCTTTGTGAAGTCATCAACAGATGAACTAAAAAAGTCGCCTGCTGGCATTATCTTGTTCCCATATCCTAAGCAAGGAAAACAAGTTGAGGAAGGAACAATGAATAAAGCGAGCGCTGTTTTGGATTTGAAAGCTAAGGACACGCTTGGCTTTCAGCGAATGCAAGCAGCAAGCGGTACATTTCAATATCCTTTAGATTACGCGAGGGATATACAGTTTCACCAAAACGAAACTCTTGCACTCTACGGTGCAACAAAAAGCGCCGAATTTGTCAGTGAGAACAATCAATTGTTTATTTCAACTGTACAGAAGTCAGAGGCGATGCTAGATGTTATCGATTCTAAACATCCTAGCGTGGTGAATGCTATCTACCAACAGTGGCTCCTTTTAAGTAGCAGCGATTGGCTTTATAATTTTGAAAAGATCAGAGATGAATACGAAAGGCAAGTACAACTGTTTGATTTTCTTTGTCACGAAGAGAATCCAAGGATGGATAGTGAAAACAGTTTTCTTTCAGGAAGTTCTTTTTTATACTCTACAAAAGAGATAGAGCCGGCGGCTTTATCAGTAAATCAATATAAAGGCGGTCTCTCCATTCTAATGCTTACATGGGAATTCCCTCCTCTAGTTATCGGAGGACTTGCACGACATGTATTTGATTTATCCAGAGCGTTAGCAAAGGCGGGCCATCACGTTAGTGTATTAACAACGTATGTAGAGGGGCTGCCGGAATATGAGCGTTTATATGGTGTTCACGTTTACCGAGTTAAAAGCCTGCAGCCTCATCATCCGGATTTTTTGACATGGGTAAACAGTTTGAACGTGGCTATGGCTCTTAGAGGACTGCAGTTAGGCTACAAGCTGTCTTTTGACGTTATTCATGCTCATGACTGGCTTGTGGCCTCCGCTGCGAAATGTTTAGCAGATAAAACGGATAGACCGCTAATTACGACCATTCATGCGACAGAACATGGGCGCAATAATGGTATTCATAATGACATGCAGCAGAAAATTCACTTGCAAGAAGAGGAGCTGATTCGACAATCAAGCTCAATCATTGTCTGCAGCGACTATATGAAGAAAGAATTAATCACTTTATTTCACGTAGAACAAGATAAAATTGCTATATTTCCAAATGGAATTGACAAGCAGCTGGTAGTCGACGCAGTAAATGAGCGGTTAAAAGAAAGTTTACAAAAGAAATATAATTTTAGAAAGGCCCCTATTATTTTTTCAATTGGACGAATTGTATATGAAAAAGGATTTCAGCTATTTATTGAAGCAGCGGAACTATTTAAGAAAAAACAAATAGATGTTCAATTCGTTGTGGCGGGAAAAGGGCCTTTACTTCATGAGTTTCGAACACAGGTAAGTGAAAAACAATTAGACAAATACGTGTATTTTATTGGATACATTACCGATAACGAACGAAATCAGCTTCTTCAAGCTTGTAAAATGGTTGTTTTTCCAAGTCTATATGAACCTTTTGGAATTGTGGCTTTAGAGGGGATGGTAGCCAAGAAGCCAACTATCGTTGCCGATACAGGAGGTCTAAGCGATATTGTTTCACATTTCGACACGGGCCTGACGTTTGCCCGAGGAGATACGCTCGAATTAATCAACTGTATTGAATTTTTGTTAAAAAATGAAAAAATGGCTGCGAAAATCAGCGAAAATGGGTATAGAAAAGCAACAACTATGTTTAGCTGGGAAAAAATCGCTATTGATACAAGTAAGCTGTTTCAACATCACATTTGCCAGGATAAAAAAAGGAGGGAGGCAAAAAATTGAAAGCCATTATACTTGCTGGCGGTAAAGGAACAAGACTGCAGCCCTTGACCTATACGATTCCAAAGCCTATGCTGCCGCTTTACGATAAACCTGTGATGGAATATAGCATTGAACTGCTTAAGAAACACGGAATTACAGAGATTGGGATTACGCTGCAGTATAGGCATGAACAAATTATTGAATACTTTGGGGATGGCTCTCAGTGGGGAGTGACGCTTACTTATTTTATCGAAAAAGAGCCTCTTGGAACAGCGGGCGGAATTAAGCGAGCAGAGGCCTTTATTGAGGAAGACTGTATTATTATTAGTGGAGATGCCTTAACAGAAATTAATCTTCAAGACGTTATTCATTTTCATTATGAACAAAAAAGCGAAATGACCATTGTTACAAAAGAAGTAAACGACGTGCGGGGTTATGGAGTGGTGACGATAGATGAAGGGCATCGAGTCACGGGATTTGTAGAGAAACCGACCTACGAACAGGCCAATAGCCGATTGATTAATACGGGAGTGTATGTGATCAAAAAATCCGTTCTTGATTACGTGAATTCTTATGGTCCTACAGATTTTAGCTTTGACATTATCCCGCTTCTTTTGGAATATAATCATACTGTGTGCAGTTTTGTAACGGAGGATTATTGGATTGATATTGGGCAAATCCACCATTATCGTCAAGCACACTATGATTTGTGGAGCAAGTGGTTTGGCAATAGACAGGAAAGTATTGTCTCAGATGACGCGCTTATAGAAGAAGGGGTGACTGTTTACGATCCGGTTTACGTAGGAGAGAATGTGGTGATTAGAAAAGGTGCTTCAATTGGTCCTTACACGATTATCGGAACCAATAGTATCATAGAAGCACATGCTGCAATCGATAAAACGATTTTGCTTCAAAACGTAACGGTGGGGGCAGAATCGTTTTTATACAACGCTACGATAGGTCCCTATGTAAATGTTCAAGCAATGACTACGTATGTCCAAGATACAGTAGCTGAAAATCAAGTGCTACCTCAACTTTCTGTAAAACCAGATGTTTCTATCTTCAAAAACGGTCGCCTGTATGTACATTCATCTGTTGATCGAGAAAGACTATACAATGCGTTATTACTTGTATGCAAACATCAAGGGTCGTTCTGTCTAGCAAGCGATGATGAAGGAGAAGCCATTCAACTTCGCAAAGAATGCTTTTCTTTTTTACGGAGTAATCATTCAGCTGTGTATGATATTAAAAAAGAAGCTCTTCCGGTATTTCGATATTACATGATGATTTCACAAGCGAGCATTGGTATTTATATTGGTGTGGATATCAAAAACAGCGGCCTTTTTTTAGAAATATATGACAAGAAAGGGCAATTAGTTAATCAGCTTATTGAAAAAAAGATTGAGCGGATGTACCTTCAAGCTAAAAAAGCAAACGTAACGACTTCTGTTCCACTTAAAGAAACAAGAATAGGAAATATCAGGGAAGAATATTGTGATGCTTTAGTAAAATCAATTAATCAGCATGTTTTATTAGAAGATAGTATGCGGATTGGCGTGATTTGTTCGCCGTTTATACAGGAAGTTGTCGAATTATTATGTAAGCGTCTTCGTGTCCATGTGTTGTTTTTAAACAAATGGGAGAAAACAGAAGAAATCAAACGAATAATTAAAAAAAATAAGCTGTCTTTTTGTATTCAGATTAAAGAAGATGGAGAAACATTTGCTCTATATGATGAAAAAGGCTGCAGCGTAAATGATTCAGAAATTATGTCGCTTTATATTTATAGCGTATACATGACAAAAAAAGTAGCATTCGTTCCTATTCCTATACACTATTCATCCACACTAGAAACATTTGCTCAATCTCTCAATCAATCATTTATGAGGACAAAAGCAAAAAAACGTGATTTGCTTAGTCTTTTGGGGCCCGTTCAATTTCAGTTAGATGCCATGTACGCTTTATGTCAGCTGATCGAATTAATCATGGTGCAACAGCGGAGAATTTCTGAAATGATTCAATATGTCCCGCACGCTTATATGAACTGGCGCTATATTTCATGTCCGCTAGAAATTCAAGAACAAGTGATGAAGAAGCTATTAGAAGAAGCAATCGGTAAACAAGTGTATGTAATTGATGGCTTAAAAATTTACCATGATCGCCATGAATGGACGCTTATTTTGCCCGATGGTCACTTGCCTGTATTAAATATTTATTCAGAGGCGTTAAACACTCAGACTGCCAAGAAGCTGTCGGCATATTTTGTAGAAAAAATACAAGAGTATCAAAGAGTGTAAATAGTGGATTTTATTTAAAAGAAAGGAAGTACGCCCCTCATAAAAAGAGTTCCGCTTATTTCAAGAAACTTCATCTATATATAAGGCGTAGCAGAGAAGGAGCTCAGGGCTCTAAGAGGAAAAAAAAGTGAAGAAATGAAATTAAATGACTTTCTTCAAAAAAACAGACTGGCATTTCCTTTCGAAAAATGATATTATATTAAAGTCTGATTTATGTTTATAATGTTTGGAGGGAAAATAGATGCGCGTAAACGTTACATTAGCTTGCACTGAAACTGGTGACCGTAATTACATTACAACTAAAAACAAGCGTAATAACCCAGATCGTCTTGAGTTAAAAAAATACAGCCCAAGACTTAAAAAAGTTACACTTCATCGTGAAACAAAGTAAGCAGTAGGAGTACAATCCTGCTGTTTTTTTTATAGGGGGAATTAAAATGAAATCTCATCTGCGCAAAGAGATGAAGCGCGTTCTTAATTTAATTTCTGAAGAGCAGCACGAGGCACATTCAACAAGCATAGCAAATGCACTGTATGAAACTTGTTTATGGAAAGAAGCTAGAGTCATTGCAGCTACGGTTTCAAGAAATAAAGAAGTTAATACGAAAGCCATCATTGAACGTGCTTGGAAAGATGGAAAGAAAGTAGCTGTTCCAAAATGCAACCCCACAACATCTCAAATGGTTTTCTACGAGATTACGAATTTTTCACAGCTTGAAACAGTGTACTACGGGTTAGCCGAACCAATTGTTGAAGAAACTGTTCCCGTTTCAAAATCTTCAATTGATTTACTCCTTGTGCCTGGCGTAGTATATAGCAAAAATGGATATCGTATCGGCTATGGAGGCGGCTATTACGATCGTTATCTAACAGATTATACCGGACAGAAGCTAAGCCTTGCGTTTGAATGTCAAGTCGTTTCAGAGGTCCCATATGAATCTCATGATATTCCCGTTGAATATATTTTGACAGAGAAGGAGCTTATTTGCTGTGAATCCGTTTGATGCTGTCATGATAATTGTAATATTACTCATGGCAGGAGCAGGCTACATAGCAAAAGCACTGACAGTATCGGGAGCCTGCATGTCTTTCATCGTAGGAGCGAGCGTTTATATTGGTTTTTCGCTTCAAGGTTTTTTACTCTTACTCTTATTTTTTAGCACTTCTACGTTGTGTAGTAAGTACAAAAAAGAAAAAAAACGCGCATTAGAAGAAAAGCTAGAGAAGCACGACAGGCGAGATTATATTCAAGTCCTTGCTAATGGGGGGGTAGCTGCTGCTTGCGGTTTGTTATATGCTGCAACAGCTTTTCCTGTTTACATGTGGATGTTTATGATCAGTATCTCAGCTGCCAATGCCGACACATGGGCATCTGAAATAGGGTCTCTTAGTAAGAAGCCGCCGTTTTACCTTTGGACATTAAAGAGAGTAGAAGCGGGTACCTCAGGAGCCGTTTCACTTTTAGGTACAGCAGCCGGAGCAGCCGGAGCTTTTCTTATCGCTGCCGCTTGTTATTTTGCTTTTCCATCCGTGTCGCTGAGTAGTATATTGCTAGTCGGGTGCTTTGGTTTTATTGGAAACGCTATAGACACTCTTCTTGGAGCAAGTGTGCAAGTTCGCTTTCGCTGTCAAAGCTGCGGTATTGAAACGGAACGGAAAGACCATTGCCGTAAACCAACGGTAAAAGAGAAAGGAATAACTTTCTTTAACAATGATGTTGTGAATCTTGCCGCTATTTTGCTTGCTGCTTTTACAGGCGGAATCCTTATCCTGCTTTTACCTATATAAGAGCATAAAATGTTCGTCATAGGAGCAAAGTAAACGTAAGGAGGCTTGAAAATGAGACATATTGTATTAGTACTTACGCTTTTAGTTGTTGGAACGCTGGGCTATCAAATGAGATACCGTGTTTTAAATTCGCTGTTTGGAAATTCATTTATCCGCAGTCTAGCTGTTCGTTCATTTTTTAATTTGCCGTTTGTTCGGGATCGTTTAATGAAGCAGGTCTTCCGCTAAGAGCGAAAGATACATAAAAAACACCTTACAGACCTGTAAGGTGTTTTTTTGTAGAAAAAGAAAAAGGGAAAATCGTTGCTTTTTTCCTGGCTTTCTGCCATCTTTACATATAGAGAGTGTGAGGAGGTGACTATTTGTCTAGGCAAGATTTTTATTATTTGCAGCTGGCACAGCAATTGCTTGGCCATTCTTCATATGAGTTGATTTCGATGAAAGCTGATGCTTCAGAGCTATGGTTTCAATCTTCGCATCGTAAAGATAAGTCAATTGTCCGCATAGTCCGCCGGAATTTTAAATCAGCCGTTGAGCAGCAAAAAGATGTATTGTATGCACTACAAAGAGCTGAGAATGTGCGAAAGCAGAGAGGTAAATCATCGCTTACTCTTAACACGATTTACTTTGCTGATTTTGATCCTTTTTATACAGAGCAGTCCTTAGAAAGTGCGCCAAGTCCCTCTAAAGTGAATAGTTACGTTGAACAACTAACGGCAGAGAAAGCAAGCGCTTATGAACCTCTATTCGAACGGCTGGGTCTTACATTAGAAAGAGCAGACAATTTCTCTTCCGAAGAAGAAGCACAGCGAATAGAACAGTGGAAACATAAAATTGTGCTTTTTGTGCAGAAAAAACAAAGCGAAGAACAGCAAATAGCTGGATACGGGAAGCCTATTTTTACATATATATTTTTAGCGCTGCAAATCTTAATGTTTCTATTTCTGGAGTGGAAGAGCAGTACACAAAATACGCTCACTCTGATTCAATACGGAGCTAAATACAACCCCTTAATTATGGAAGGCGAATGGTGGCGTTTTTTTACACCTATAATTTTGCATATAGGACTTCTGCATTTGCTTATGAATAGTGTAGCCCTGTATTATTTAGGAACGCTTGTAGAGAGGATATATGGCAGCGGGCGTTTTGTCTTTATTTATATATTTGCCGGGTTTGCAGGATCTCTAGGAAGTTTTATATGGAATACGTCTATTTCCGCAGGAGCCTCGGGGGCCATTTTCGGTTGCTTTGGAGCTTTACTGTTCATAGCAAGAACAAATCCACGCTTCTTTTTTCGAACAATGGGGTCGAGTTTCATTGTAATCATTGTGATTAACTTGATTTTTGGATTTGTTGCGCCGAACGTCGATAATGCAGGGCATATTGGCGGTTTGGTTGGCGGATTTTTAGCTGCGAGCATCGTCAGTTTACCGAAACAAAAAAAGCTGTATATTCAGATTCCGGCTTTCATTTGCACGCTTTTATTAGTAGGAAGTCTGCTTTTTTATGGATATCATGAGCGTTCTGTTTATCAAGATGAGCCCTATGCACTCAGCGTAGCCGCTACGTATCTTCAGCAGAAACAGTATGAAGAAGCAAAAGATGCCATTAAGCTTTTTGTTGAAAAAGGAACAGGAAATAGTACCGTGTATTTCGTCAGTGCTAGCGCAGAATTTTATCTTGAAAATTATAAAGAAGCTAAACAGCAATTGAATCAGGCTGTAAAGTATGATTCAACTTTTCATGAGGCGTATTACAATTTAGCTCTGGTGAATATGAAACTGAATGATATTCCAGCGGCCACACAAAATATCGATAAAGCAATTGCGCTTGAACCGCAAAATGAAAAATACGAAAAGCTGAAGCGACAGCTAGAAAATTAAAACTGTTGAATGACGAATTTAATATTTTATACTTTACTATTGTGAGAACGTTTACTAGAATATTAATATGTAGACCTAGCAGTGGGCGTTAAATACGGCCGCTGTTTATGACTGAATGACTGTTGAGTTATCTCAAAATAAATGAATCATATCACCTAAAAAATAGGATAAAGGTGACAGAATGAATACGTTATATGATGTACAACAATTATTAAAGTCCTTCGGCATTTTTATATACGTGGGCGATCGTATTGCTGATTTAGAGCTGATGGAAGCGGAAGTAAAAGAGTTATATCAGTCTAACTTGATTGATGTACGTGATTACCAAATGGCAATTCTTTTGCTTCGTCGAGAGTTAAAACAACAAAAAGAGAAAAAGGATGAATGAACATGGATGACAAATGGTTAGTTGGAGTTGATTTAGGCGGTACAACAATAAAAATGGCCTTTATTAATCATTATGGAGAAATCATTCACAAGTGGGAAATTAATACGGATGTGAGCGAGCAAGGCCGTAAAATTCCAACGGATATTGCAAAAGCAATTGATAAAAAGTTAAACGATCTTGGAGAAGTAAAATCAAGGTTAGTAGGAATTGGTATTGGTGCACCGGGGCCTGTCAACTTTGCAAACGGTTCGATTGAAGTAGCTGTCAATTTAGGTTGGGAAAAATTCCCTATAAAAGATATCTTGGAAGTAGAAACTTCTCTTCCTGTTGTGGTAGACAATGATGCAAACATTGCAGCCATTGGAGAAATGTGGAAGGGTGCTGGAGACGGAGCAAAAGATTTGTTTTGCGTTACGCTTGGCACAGGCGTTGGCGGTGGCGTCATTGCAAACGGTGAAATTGTACAAGGCGTAAATGGAGCCGCTGGTGAGATCGGGCACATTACTTCTATTCCTGAAGGTGGGGCACCGTGTAACTGCGGCAAAACCGGCTGTTTAGAAACAATTGCTTCAGCAACTGGAATTGTACGTTTAACAATGGAAGGATTAACGGAAACGGACAAACCAAGTGAGCTTCGCACAGTGTTAGAACAAAATGGACAAGTTACATCTAAAGATGTATTTGATGCAGCTCGTTCAAAAGACGAGTTAGCTATGCATGTTGTAGATAAAGTTGCCTTTCATTTAGGTCTAGCACTAGCAAACTCTGCTAATGCATTAAACCCTGAGAAGATCGTTCTAGGCGGCGGTGTGTCTCGTGCAGGCGAGGTATTACTTGCACCGGTAAGAGATTATTTCAAACGTTTTGCATTTCCTCGCGTAGCGCAAGGTGCTGAACTAGCAATCGCTACTTTAGGAAACGATGCGGGAATTATTGGAGGAGCTTGGTTAGTTAAATCTTATTTTGAATAATAAGCAAGAATCTAACTAAGATAAAAAAGCGCTTTGACATTTAGTCAAAGCGCTTTTTTATCATGCATCTTTTCAATCTTTACATATACATAGTGTAAAGGAGTGAAGATTATGCAAATTGTAGATATCCAAAAGCCCTACGATTACACGCGAACAATACAAGATATCCAAACACTTTTGACGTACTACCCCTATGGTTCTCTTGAATGGATAGGGTGCAGCGTGCTTGGAAAGCCGATTCCTCATATTTTAATTGGAAACGGAGAAAGAAAGGTTCATATTAATGCGTCTTTTCATGCCAATGAATGGATTACGACAAATGTTCTTCTACAGTTTATTGAAGATTATTTAGCTGCTCTTCATTATGACCAGGCGTTGAACGGACAGGACGCAAGAGCTCTTTTTAATCAAATTACGCTTTCTGCAGTTCCAATTGTTAATCCAGACGGAGTAGATCTGGTCTTAAAAGGTCCTGCTGTAAGTGAACCTTATGCGTCTTTTCTTTCTAAAATAGGGAGAGATTTTCCGGATTTTCAAAGCTGGAAAGCAAATATTCGGGGGGTGGATTTAAACAATCAGTTTCCGGCTTATTGGGAAATTGAAAAAAAGCGCAAAGAACCTAAAGCTCCGCATTATCGGGACTTTCCAGGCTACGAATCTCTGTCTGAACCTGAAGCGCAGGCAATGGTAAAACTCGTTGAGCGTCATGATTTTGATTGTGTGATTGCTTTACATACCCAAGGAGAAGAATTTTACTGGGGGTATATGAATGAAGAGCCGGAGGAAGCAGAGGAAATAGCCAGTTATTTTGAAAGGGTAAGCGGTTATAAAGCAGTCAAAACGATTGATAGTCACGCGGGATTTAAAGATTGGTTTATTTTAGAAAAGAAAAAGCTAGGGTTCACCTTAGAACTGGGGAAAGGAATTAATCCGCTGCCTTTATCTCAAATATCACGCGTATATAATCCGACCAAGGCTATTTTAGTTGCGGCAATGGAATATCTATCTATTTGAAAAGCCACGCAAAGCATATGCTTTGCGTGGCTTTTTTAATGATGTACCGCCGGATAACCGTGATGTATAATGGTCATCACGGTAAACCATCCGAATACACCGAATGTTAGTACCGAAAAACCAATGCCTAATATGTTTTTATTTCTAAAAGATGAAATAGCTGCAAATACGCCTAGCAATGTTGTTAGTGCAAAAATAATCATAAGACCCACTCGAAGAAACCTCCTTTAGGCAACTTAAAATTAAAGCGCTATCATTAGCTTATCCCTTTAATTGTAAAACTTTTCTAACCGTTTGTCGAGATGAAAACCAATCTTTCTTTCGCCTTATTAGCTTAGAAAGGTCCTTACTTTCATTTATAAGATGATGTGTGTATGATAATGCATATAACAGAAATAAATTTTACAAGGAGGATACATTATGAACTATCATCGTATACCGCTAGGACCTATTCAAACGAATTGTTATGTCGTTGCTAACGAAAAAAAAGAATGTTTAGTTTTTGACCCGGGAGCTCAGGGAAAACAGCTCGTTGAATTTCTAGAAAAACAAACGTATAAACCATTAGCTATTTTGCTGACACACGCTCATTTTGATCACATTGGAGGAGTAGATGAAGTGATGAATCACTACTCTATCCCGCTTTATGTACATAAAAATGAAAAAGAATGGCTTCATAATAGTGATTTAAACGGGTCAAAATTTTTTGATTTAGGAGAAATTACGGCTCCAGATGCAACCGATATTATTTCAGCTGAAGGCAATTTAACAATTGGTTCTTTCCAATTTGAGGTGTACGAAACGCCTGGCCATTCTCCTGGCAGCGTTTCATATTATTTCAAACCGGGTAACTTTGTAGTATCTGGTGACGCGCTTTTTGCAGGCGGCATTGGACGCACAGATTTACCTGGAGGCAATCAAGCTCAGCTGTTAGAAAGCATCGAATCGAAATTGCTGTCCCTTCCAGAAGATACGCTTGTACTAAGCGGTCACGGACCTGAAACAACTGTGGGACACGAAATGGATCAAAATCCTTTTCTAAATGGTTTTTAAGAATACAAAAAGCGATGGAAGCCCATCGCTTTTCTCTTTACTGTCCTGGTGTCATCATAAAAGTTGACCAGTACGTGAACCCTACAAAAAAGACGGTCAAATATGCTCCGAAAACGTAAATGTACATTCTTTCAGACAGCTTTAAATAACTAAGAATTACAAAAAAGCCTGTTTGAGCTAAAAAGAGTAAAGAAGTCTTATGCATGTGACCGAGGTAAAACATTACAGTGAAAATTGCTGTCCAGAACCCCATTACACGGTACATTCGTTCCACGTCCATTTCCTCCTTTATCAAACTTAGTTAGTGTCATGATGAATGTCATCGCTGTGTAAGCACTAGAAAGCACTTATGAAACTATATCGATACTTTTCCATTATAATACATCCTTTCTTTCCTGAAAACGCTATCTTTTCCTTGAAATACGACAGAAGAAAAAAAGTTATACAAAACATATGCAAAATACTATACAAAGGTTATACAAAACGTGTACAATGTATATAAACAACCTATAACTAAAAAGCGGGAGGGTTTCATATGGAAGAAATTAAATTTTATACGTACCCGAGCTGTACATCTTGTCGTAAAACGAAAAAATGGCTAGTGAAGGAAGATGTAAATTTTAAAGAGCGTCATTTATTTAGAGAAACACCTACTCATAAAGAAATGCTTGAACTTCTTTCTATGACAACAGAAGGGATGGATGAACTTCTTGCTAAAAGAAGTCAAGAATATAAAAAGTTAAATGTTGATGTGGATAGCATGACGTTATCAGAAGTGGTCAATCTATTAATTGAGCATCCTCGTTTGCTTCGCCGACCAATTTTAACAGATGGCAAAAAGCTTGTAGTAGGCTATAACGAATCCGCACTTAAAAATTTAGTCAAGAAAAAAACAAGTCTTGCGTCTCTAGTTGTGTAAGCGTACATGATGAAGAAGCTCAATTCAGTAAATAACGAATAAAACGACAGCGTAGAGTTTTACATCACGTTGTCTTTTTTTTATGTAGTCGCTTAGAGGTGTACAGAAGTTGTACATCGTGTACAAGGACTGAAGTGAAGAAAAGAAGCGTATACTAAAAAAATTATAAAAAATGAAAAAAGAAGAAGGAAAATCTCGAAAAAGGTCGAAATTACTGTTTCTAGATGTTTTAACAATCATCTTTATTACAAATAAAGGAGTGATGATCGTTTGACCGAAATTGAACAGTTTGCTACTTACGTTATACGAGATGCATGTGAGTGCCGAAGTTCTGATGTGCATATTGTGCCCCGAAAGAAAGATGCTGTGATTCAGCTGCGAATTGACCAGGAGCTTATTTTAAAGAGGGTTATTTCAAAGGAAATGTCTGAACGGCTCATTTCGCATTTTAAATTTTTAGGGGGAATGGATATTGGCGAGCGCAGAAAACCTCAAAATGGTGCATTGACCACTTCCATTGATCACTATCAAGTAAATTTGCGTTTATCAACTCTTCCTACTTCTCATGATGAAAGTCTTGTTATTCGGCTTTTGCCTCATCAACAATCTACATCTCTCAAACATTTATCTCTTTTTCCTGAACATACTAAAAAGCTTATTTCTCTCTTGAAATTCTCTCATGGATTAATTATTTTTACCGGTCCTACAGGATCAGGTAAAACCACTACTCTATATACTCTTTTACACGAAGTAAAGCACCTTTTTAATCGAAATGTTATTACACTAGAAGATCCTATTGAAAAACCGAGTGAAACCGTGCTTCAAGTGCAGGTAAATGAACGGGCGGGGATTACGTACACGACTGGTTTAAAAGCTATATTGCGCCATGATCCAGACATTATCATGGTGGGAGAAATAAGAGATAGTGAGACTGCCAAAATTGCTGTGAGAGCAGCGCTTACCGGACACTTGGTTTTGACAACGATGCATACTAAAGATACAAAAGGATCTTTGTACAGGCTGCTTGAGTTTGGCGTTAGCTTTCAAGAAATGGAACAGA
The DNA here is from genome assembly GCF_023824195.1 of Priestia megaterium. Classification (NCBI taxonomy): domain Bacteria; kingdom Bacillati; phylum Bacillota; class Bacilli; order Caryophanales; family Bacillaceae; genus Priestia; species Priestia megaterium. The sequence goes on along the minus strand of NZ_CP085442.1, from coordinate 4,389,564 downwards.
CTCTTGTAGCAGTAGCTGCACAGCGCCTTGTAGAAATTCGCTGTCCGCTGTGTTCCGGAAAATGCCACCCCGCTTGTAAAAAAATGAGGAAGCATCGTCAGTCTAGCATATACGAATTGCTTTATGGCAAGGAGCTTAGCGCAGTGATGAGAGAAGTGAAAGGAGAAAATGCGGATTATGATTATAAGACGCTCCGAGATGTTATTCTAAAAGGAATTGCGCTAGGCTATTTATATCCGCATTCGCTAGACGGATGGGGGTAAAGACAGATAGACAAAAAAGGTGGTCTCTGGCTCAGCAAGCGAAAATTCTTAAGCAGGTCTCTAAGCTCTTAGAAAAAGGCTACACTCTTTCTCAAGCTCTTTCGTTTTTGACGTTTCAAGTATCTAACAAAGAAAAAACGGATATTGAAAAATGTCTTGAGCAGTTAAAACGAGGAGAATCTTTGCACGATGCTTTTGTTAAACTTCAGTTTCACCGTGATATTTTAAGCTATTTATATTTTGCGGAACAGCATGGAAACCTTCAATTTGCTTTAAAAGAAAGTAGCTCAATGATTGAAGAAAAAGTAAGGCATCGTAAAAAATTTCAAAAGCTTGTTCAATATCCCGTATTGCTACTGCTGTTTATTCTTTCCATTTTATTTGTTTTAAGTACGGTTTTACTTCCACAGTTTGAAGCTCTGTACTTATCCTTTGGAAACAAGCAGTCTTCGTTTATCCTCTTATTTATGCAGGCGATGTCGTTCTTTCCTTTTATGTTACCTGCAGTCATCAGTATGCCAATCATCCTTTATTTGTTTTATGTGATTTACATTAAAAAATTGCCTCCAGTAGTTCAAATGCAGCTTTTTATGAGAGTTCCCGTTATCCGAACGTTCACACGGCTATTTAACTCGTACTTTTTTTCTGTTCATATGAGCAATTTACTAAACGGTGGTTTATCTATTTATGAATGCTTTGCTCTTTTTCAAAAGCAAGAGCATCATCCGTTTTTTCAAGTGGAAGCTTTTGCTTTTACAGATCAACTTTCCTCAGGAATGCGATTAGATCATATCGTTTCAGGTAAATCTCATTATGAAAAAGACTTGGCTCAAGTTATTGTGCATGGCCAGCAGAACGGTGAGCTTTCTCAAGAGCTGTATGATTACAGTCTATTTATGATGGAAAGAATGGAACAATTTATTTTTCGTATTTTAAAATATGTACAGCCGCTTACATTTTTATTCATCGGAATTGTCATTCTGCTTATGTATATGTCCGTTATGCTTCCGATGTTAGAAGTGATGTCGAGCTTGTAGAAAGGTGAAAGAATATGATTCTAAGAGGTAATAAAGGATTTACCCTTATTGAAATGCTCATTGTTATGCTCGTTATTACCGTGCTTTTGCTCATTATGATTCCAAATGTATTAAAGCATAATACGGTTATTAACAACAAAGGCTGCTCAGCTCTTGTCAAAACCGTAGAGGCTGAGGTACAAGTATATGAACTTGAAAATGGCGAAAAACCAAGTCTAGAAGAGCTTGAAGTAGGAGGCTACTTAAAAGAAGGCACCGTATGTCCAAATGGCCAAGCTATTCAAATTGACGGTACCGGAAAGGTTACAGCTAGTGGTTCTTCTTAAGCAAAAAGGATTTACCCTCATTGAGATGCTGATGGTTTTATTTATTGTGCAAGTGATGATGTTTTCCATTATCGTAACCATTCGGCCGGTTGTGGAATATTACAAGATCACATTATTTTTGCGACAGCTGCAAAGCGACACGTTTTATGTGCAGCAGACAGCCATGAACAGAGAATCTCCAATTAAAATTAACTTCGCACCGAAGGGAACAGAATATATTGTTTCTGATTCTCGTGCCGTTCTTTATAAGCGCGCCTATGACTCCACCATTCATATCACGTTTGGAAGCGGCAATTCCACGATACAATACAACAAAAACGGCAATATTTCTCAATCGAAGACCATTTTTATCAGCAATCAAAAATTTAAATATAAAGTTACTTTTCAAATAGGTAGAGGGCGTTTTTATGTGGACAAGATGTAAGGGTCAGAAGGGCTACACCTTGTTAGAAATGCTTGTTTCATTTAGCATGCTTTTACTCCTAACCGGTACAATTATTCCTTTGTATGTTCAGATGAAGGAAGCAGAAAAGAAGCAATATGTTTCGTATCAAGCTGATGCTATCTTGCACGAAGAGCTATTGAAATATAAATATGAAGCAGGATATAAACGGCGAGAAAAAATCGTAAAAGAAAACGTTGCGTTTTATCTGAAGTGGAACGGAGAAAGTGCTCAAAAGCTTTGTGTAGAATGGACAGATTCCGCTGAGAAAATGAAAAAGAAGTGTGATGTGATGTTGAAGTGAAAAGGGAAAAAGGCTTTACGCTTGTAGAGATGTTAGTCAGTTTTACTCTTTTTTTAATCATTGTTTCATTTTTCCCCATTATCATTCCGCTAGCTAAGCAAACATATAATCCGGACTTTAGTATGAATGAAATGGAGTGGGAAATTTTTGTGAATCAACTTGCTATGGAATATCGAGAAGCAAAAGAAGTGGGAATTCATGCGACTACGCTTACGTTGAAAATGGAAAATAATCAGATCATCACTTATGAACGCTACGAAGACAAGATAAGAAGACGAGTGGATGCAAGCGGTCATGAAGTTGTGCTACAGCATATTAAGAATATTATGTATGAACAGCAAAAAGAAAGGCTTTTGATTCGTTCAACAGACGGTGTTAACAAAGTTAGAGAAGAAACCATTACGACGTTTTTGATGCTTGCTTATGAAACATAATGAGCAAGGATTTATTCTCCCGGTTGTTTTGGCATTTTGTGCGCTTTTTCTTCTGTTAGTAGCTCAGCAAACCACTTATTTTGTGACGAAAAGTTCATTTTATCAAGAAGTAGAGCAGAAAAATCGTCTGCAGCATCTTTTAGAAAACGCGGTTGTACATGTAAAAAAAGAAATAAAAGAACATAATAAATCTCCATTTGCATCTTTAGTATTAGAAACTGGTACGATTTCATACGAAGTAGTAAGTGAAGATGAACAGATGATTATTCTAAAAATAAAGTGTCAAACAGTGCAAGGAAGAGCATTGACGGAAACGGCATATATTCAAAAAAGAGATCAGCACATTGTGAAGTGGACGGATTAAGTCTCTTTCTCTCCGGATATAATAGTGCTGAGGAGATGATTATATGAAAACGAATGATTATGTAAAATATATGACTCAGCAATTCGTACAATATATGGATCAGCCGAAAGAAGAGAGGAAAACGAAAAAGATTCAAAAAAAAGAAGAGCGAGCACCTTTTGCAAACAGATGGTTTGGAATGATTCCGCTGTCGTTTATGCTTTGGTACCGAAAGAAAAAAGAAAGATGAGCATATCAAATGCTCATCTTTTTTTTAACCGGCTTGTGTTTTATTAAATTGACGAGACATCGTTTCAGGCGATATGTAAAATAAGCCACCGTTTATAAACTTAAATAATATAGTCGGTTCGTACAGTTCTTGAAGAGCTGTTTTTTCGGTCATATATATTTCTGGCAGTTCTTCTGCCGTTTCGTAAAAATGATCGAGAAGTGCTAGGTCTTCATACCATCTCTCCTGCGCTTTTTCCGCCCATTCGGTTGGCTGAGCTTTAACATAGTCAGTTACATATGATGTGAGTCGTGCAATCGCACTTTTCGGCTTAATAAAAGGTGAGAGAGTAAAGCAATAGTCCGAGATTTTAGATGACAAATTTTGATTAATGATTAATTCATGAAATGATTCAACGATTTGTCCGTTGATTAAATTAATGCCAAGCGACAAAAGCTCATCTTTTTTACGATCGCATTTGTACGAGACTTTAATATTTAACGCAAGCCAAGGGTGTAAAGGCTGATTTGTTGGCTGAGCTGATGCAACTTGTTCATACAAGTGAATAAACCCGCCTAGTTTTTGAGTAGAAGCGAAAATTTGGTGCAGCCTAGGTGAACCAAAATGAATTCGTTCTCCTTGAACGGAATCGTCTTCAAATGCTGGGTCTGTAATGAAAGTGAGCGAAGCAGGAGTTGCCTCTCCTCCCGTCTTTTCAATATAGTGCCAATAAAATGGACGATTCATCAATTCTTTATCGAGTTCAATCGTTAATTGAACCGTCAGGTAAGACGGTGTTTCTGTGACAATAAAACAATTATTAGCTAGAAAATAACGCTTTAAAAATTGATGAATATCAGTTTGCTGCATGCTGATCCTCCTCGCTGTCTTCGTATTGAATAATAGACGTCAAGTTCTCCATTTTGATTTTTATTTCTCCTTCACTCCGTGAATGAAATAAAATATCCTGAATATGCTCTTCGATATTTTTTAAATCAAGCTTTGTTAAAATATCATCTAACTCTCCAACAACTCGTTCAAAAAGGTTTATTTTTTCGTATAACAATTTTAAAATATGTTCTTCGACCGTATGTTGAATGGCTAAATTGTAAATGTGAACATCATGTTTTTGACCTAAACGATGGACCCTTCCAATTCGCTGTTCTAGACGCATTGGATTCCACGGTAGATCATAGTTAATGATATGATGACAAAACTGAAGGTTGATTCCTTCTCCGCCCGCTTCAGTGGCAATAAATACTTGCGCGTGGCTTTCAAAAAGCTGCTTCATCCAGTCTTTTTTACCTCGCTTAAATCCTCCTCTAAACGGTACAGAGGTAATTCCATGCTGTTTTAAATACCACTGTAGATACAGTTGAGTCGCTCTGTACTCAGTGAAAATAATGACTTTGTCATCAATTTTTTGAACGAGCTCCAGCGCTTTTTCTGCTTTTGCATTTTGCGGCACTTGCTGAAGTAGTTCCATTAACGGAGTAATCATATGTTCCGTTAATGCGCTGTTTTGATCTTCCTGACGTTCCAGCATGTTTTTTAATGTCATATACACCGCTTCACGGCTGCTGCAGGCTTCTCGCTGCAGGGTTAAAATTGAAAAAGCGCTTGAAGGGTGCAGTCCGTTTCCTTTAAAAGACGTAATCGCATCGTATAGCTCGCGTTCTTTTGGCGAGAATTCAACAGGAATGGTTTGAACAATTCGCTTCGTCCATTCGATACCCGTATCGTGGCGGCGATTTCGAATCATAACTTTGTTAACAAGCTCTTTTAAGTGTTCATCGTTTTGCAAAGAGCGTTTTTTAGCGGAAAATAATTCTTCGAAATAGTCTTTATTGCCGAGATGGCCAGGCTTTAAAAGAGAGACTAAGTTAAAAATTTCTTCAATTCGATTTTGAATCGGTGTTGCGGTTAGCAACAGACAAAATTTCTTTTTCAGACTTTGCACAAATTCATAGTTTTTTGTTTTGTTGTTTTTAAGTTTATGAGCTTCATCAATGATGATGAGGTCGTAGTCTTGTTCTAGCACAATTTCTCGATGAGGAGAACGTTTTGCTGTATCAATTGAAGACACAACGATATCACACTGATCCCACACATATGATTTTCTTTGAGGGACTGCGGGAATATAAAATTTTTGATTCAATTCCATAGCCCATTGCGAAACAAGCGAAGCCGGAACTAAAATGAGAACTTTTTTAACAAGTCCGCGAATCATATATTCCTTCAAAATTAACCCTGCTTCAATCGTTTTCCCCAGTCCTACTTCATCTGCTAAAATGGCTTTCCCATTCATTGTTTCAACTACTTGTTTGGCTACTTCGAGCTGATGGGGAAGCGGCGTTAAATCGGCTAGATGTTTTGGGCTTTGTAGTCCTTCAAATTCTGAGATAAGCGTTTGGTCTTCTATTTCATAGGCAAGTTTATACAAATCCCATGCAGACCAAGGGCCGTCTTGCTCCAATTTGGTTGAGAAGGCCGCCTCCCATGTTTCATCGATGTTTAATTTCACTTTCATGATAAAAATGCTCCTTTGTAAAAAATTTTTATTGAACAAATGATAAGAATCAGGTAGGATAAAAATATATTTAGAAAATTTGAAAAAGAAAATAGATTAGCACTTTACAAATGATTGTGTGAATAAAGATAGATACATCTTTCAGTAGTATGCCCAACTTTACCAACTTTATAGAAGCGAATGACGACACGGGGAGAGACTACTTGAATGTAGCGCCGAAGGAGCAAGCAATAAAATTGTGAATCTCTCAGGCAAAAAGACTCTTGTTTGACGCAGCTCTGGAGAGTGTCTATGCGTTTATAGACCACCCACGAGGCAAACCTATTTATAGGTAAACTTTCAGGTGAAAAGGACAGAGACTTCCTACTAAATACAGTAGGGGGTTTTCTGTCCTTTTTTGTTTGGATACATAGTGATCCCCACACTATTTGAAAACTCCCCGTTATGAAAAGTTTCACATGAAAAAAGAGGAGGACATAAATATGACAACAGAATTACACAAAACACCGCTTTATGATACCTATCAAAAATATGGTGCCAAAACAATTGATTTTGGCGGATGGGCTCTTCCCGTTCAATTTTCTTCTATTAAAGAAGAGCATGAAGCTGTACGTACAAAGGCAGGTCTTTTTGATGTCTCTCATATGGGAGAAATTCTTGTAACAGGAGCTGATAGCTTAGCCTTTCTTCAGCACACGATGACAAATGACGTTTCTACCCTTGTAGACGGAAAAGCTCAGTATACAGCTATGTGTTACGAAGACGGAGGCACGGTAGATGATTTGCTGATTTATAAAAAAGCAGATCAACAGTATTTGCTAGTCGTAAACGCTGCTAATATTCAAAAAGACTATGAGTGGCTAGTGTCTCACAAACAAGGAGATGTAACGCTTGTTAATCAGTCTGATGAAATTGCGCAGCTAGCTTTACAAGGTCCTTTAGCAGAAAAAGTTCTACAAACTTTAACGAACGAAAACTTATCTTTGTTAAAGCCATTTACATTTGCTGATGATGTAGAAGTAGCGAATGTAAAAGCTCTTGTTTCACGTACTGGATATACCGGAGAAGATGGTTTTGAAATTTACTGTTCTTCTGCTGACGCCTCTCACTTGTGGACGGCTATTTTAGAAGCAGGCAGTGATGAAGGTGTGTTGCCTTGCGGATTAGGTGCTCGCGATACGCTTCGTTTTGAAGCTACTTTGGCTTTATATGGTCAAGAGCTCTCAAAAGATATTACGCCAATTGAAGCCCGAATTGGATTTGCAGTAAAAACGAACAAAGACAGCTTTATTGGAAAAGAAGTGCTAAAAGAACAGCGTGAAAGCGGAGCCCCTCGTAAGTTAGTGGGAATTGAAATGATTGATAAAGGTATACCAAGACACGGTTACGAAGTATTTGCAGATGAAGAGCAAATTGGGTTTGTGACAACAGGGACACAGTCACCTACACTAAAGAAAAACATCGGTTTAGCGCTATTATCAGCAGAGTATTCAGAACTTGGTCAAGAAGTGGAAGTGCAGGTTCGAAAAAAACGCTTAAAAGCAAAAGTGGTTTCAACACCTTTTTATAAACGTTCAAAGTAAGCTTTGGGGAGGAATTTAACATGTTACATCGCTATTTACCAATGACAGAACAAGATGAGCAGCAAATGTTAGCAGCAATTGGTGTTTCATCTGTTGATGATTTATTTTCAGATATTCCGCAGCGAGTTCGTTTTCAAGGAGAATACAATATTAAAAAAGCTGCTTCAGAGCCTCAGCTGTTAAAAGAATTAAATAATATGGCTGCTAAAAATGCTCATTTAAAAGACTACGCTTCTTTTTTAGGAGCAGGGGTTTATGATCATTACATGCCGGTGATTGTTGATCATGTTATTTCTCGTTCGGAATTTTATACGGCCTATACTCCGTATCAGCCAGAAATTTCTCAAGGAGAACTTCAGGCCATCTTTGAATTTCAAACGATGATTTGTGAGTTAACGGGAATGGATGTGGCCAATTCTTCTATGTACGACGGAGGAACTGCTTTAGCAGAAGCCGCTATGCTTAGTGCGGGGCAAACGAAAAAGAAGAAAGTACTTGTCTCTGCGGCTGTTCATCCTGAGTCAAAAGATGTGTTAAAAACGTATGCGAAGGGTCAATACATTGAAGTGGTAGAAATCCCTGCAGCAGACGGAGTAACAGATATGATTGCATTAGAAAAAGAGATGGAGAGTGACGTGGCAGCTGTTATTGTCCAGTATCCAAATTTCTACGGACAAATCGAGCCGTTAAAAGAAATTGAAGAAATTACCCATCAAGAAAAATGTATGTTTGTTGTTTCAAGCAATCCTTTATCATTAGGTTTACTTACGCCTCCTGGAGAATTCGGAGCTGATATTGTCATTGGAGATGCACAGCCATTTGGTATTCCAAGTCAATTTGGAGGCCCGCACTGCGGATACTTTGCAACTACGTCTAAGCTTATGCGAAAAATCCCAGGACGATTAGTAGGGCAAACGGTGGATGAAAACGGTAAGCGAGGGTTTGTTTTAACCCTTCAAGCCCGTGAACAGCATATACGCCGTGATAAAGCGACGTCTAACATTTGTTCAAATCAAGCGTTAAATGCTTTAGCAGCATCAGTTGCAATGACAGCTTTAGGCAAGCAAGGTGTAAAAGAAATGGCGCTGCAAAACTTATCAAAAACGCATTATGCATATGAAGCGTTAAAGGCAAAAGGGGTAAATGTAGCATTTGAAGGACCGTTTTTTAACGAATTAGTCGTGAAGCTTCCTGTTTCGGTAACAGAAGCAAACAATCATTTATTAGCATCAAAAATAATTGGCGGTTACGATCTTAGCCGTGATAACCAAGCGCTTGAAAATCACATGCTGCTTGCTTTTACAGAGCTCCGTACAAAAGAGGAAATTGACCAACTTGTAAATGAATTGGGGGATCTTCATGCTTAATCAAAATCAATCACTTATTTTTGAAAGCAGTAAAGAAGGGCGAATCGGCTATTCATTGCCGGAGTTAGATGTGCCGCAAGTAAATGCTGAAGAACTGCTTGGAAAAGCGTATGTGCGTACCGAAGCTCCTGAGCTTCCTGAAGTATCAGAACTTGATATTATGCGTCATTACACCGCGCTTTCAAAACGAAATCACGGAGTGGACTCAGGGTTTTATCCGCTTGGTTCATGTACGATGAAATATAATCCAAAAGTGAATGAACAAGCAGCACGCATTGCTGGGTTTGCGCATATTCATCCGCTTCAAGATGAGCAAACGGTTCAAGGTGCACTCGAACTTTTATATGATTTACAAGAGCATTTAACAGAAATTACAGGAATGGATGAAGTAACACTTCAGCCAGCAGCAGGTGCTCATGGCGAGTGGACCGGGCTTATGATGATTCGTGCCTATCATGAAGCAAATGGTGAGACGCAGCGAACAAAAGTCATTGTTCCAGACTCAGCTCACGGAACGAACCCGGCTTCGGCAACAGTTGCGGGATTTGAAACGGTAACGGTAAAATCAAACGAACATGGTTTAGTGGACTTAGAGGATTTACGCCGCGTAGTGGGAGAAGATACAGCCGCTTTAATGTTAACAAACCCAAATACGCTAGGGTTATTTGAAGAAGATATTTTAGAAATGGCTGAAATTGTTCACGCAGCAGGTGGAAAGCTTTATTATGATGGTGCAAATTTAAACGCAGTATTAAGTAAAGCTCGCCCTGGAGATATGGGGTTTGACGTTGTTCATTTAAACCTTCATAAAACGTTTACAGGCCCTCATGGAGGAGGCGGTCCTGGTTCTGGTCCGGTAGGGGTAAAAGCAGATTTAATTCCGTATTTGCCTAAACCAGTGCTTGTGAAAACAGAACAAGGCTATCACTTTGACTATAACCGTCCTCAGTCAATTGGACGCGTAAAGCCGTTTTATGGCAACTTCGGTATCAACGTTCGCGCTTATACGTATATTCGTTCAATGGGTCCAGACGGCTTAAAAGCCGTGACGGAAAACGCTGTGCTAAATGCCAACTATATGATGCGTCGTTTAGCAGAACACTATGAGCTGCCGTTTGACCGTCACTGTAAGCACGAATTTGTTTTATCAGGAAAACGTCAGAAAAAGCTTGGCGTGCGCACATTGGATATCGCGAAACGACTGCTTGACTTTGGCTATCATCCGCCGACTATCTACTTCCCGCTTATCGTAGAAGAGTGCATGATGATCGAACCAACGGAAACGGAGTCGAAAGAAACGCTAGATGCGTTTATTGATGCGATGATTCAAATTGCAAAAGAAGCAGAAGAAACGCCTGAAGTCGTACAGGAAGCTCCGCATACAACGGTTGTGAAGCGCCTTGACGAAACGCTGGCAGCGAGAAAGCCAGTTCTTCGCTACCAGAAAGAACAGGCTGTTCAAAACGTCTAACAAAAAACCTCGCCCAAAGGCGAGGTTTTTCTATATACATACCATTATTTTTTCTTTTTTACTTTACCGTTCCACATTTTGAAGCCGCCTTTTAAATCATAGATTTCTTGAACACCGTGGCGACGAAGCATTTGTGCTGCACGTCCTGTGCGCATTCCGCTTTGACAATAGATGTAGACAGGCTGATCTGGACGAAATTCTTTAATGCGCATACGGAACTGTGAAAGAGGAATATTTCGTGCGCCTAAAATATGTCCGTTTTCAAATTCATTCGGTTCACGAATATCAACTAGCTGTGCCTTGCGGTAGCCGGTGCGGAATTCTTCTTCAGTTAACGTTTTCATAATGCGACGTTGGTAAAAGAACATAACGACAGAGTATATGATGATTACTCCAAGTAAAATGAGTACTGCTGTAATTGCTGACATGCTGATTCTTCCTTTCTTCGACAAAATCCATACTCTTATTATATAAGTGAATGAAATTAGAAGTAAAGCGATTTTGCCTTGAATCTAGCGGATTTCTTCCCCAAAATGAAAAAACTACCACATTTGAATTCACAGTTTTATGTTGCTCTTTGCTTTTCCTTAGCCCAATCTTTTGGTAGACTAAAAAACGGATTTATTTTTTATATTACATATAGCTGAGGATGAGGTAGATGAAAGCAAAGTGGAGATTTATTGATTCCAACAACCGTTCGCCTTATTACAATATGGCGTTAGATGAAGCGTTATTAGAATGGCATAGTAAAGGAGAAATTCCACCTACGATTCGTTTTTACGGATGGAACCCTCCAACGCTGTCGATCGGTTATTTTCAAAAAGCTGAAAAAGAAATTAACTTTGATAAAGTAAAAGAATTAGGACTAGGCTTTGTAAGACGTCCAACAGGCGGCAGGGGAGTACTTCACGATGAAGAGCTTACTTACAGCGTAATTGTATCTGAAGAGTATCCTAACATGCCTAAGACAGTTACAGAGGCATATCGCGTAATTTCTGAAGGTTTACTGGAAGGATTTCGTTCGTTAGGGCTCGAGGCTTATTTTGCTATTCCTCGTTCAGAAGAAGAAAAAAATAGCTTAAAAAACCCTCGTTCGTCCGTGTGCTTTGACGCGCCTTCTTGGTATGAACTAGTTGTAGAGGGCCGCAAAATTGCTGGAAGTGCCCAAACTAGACAAAAAGGAGTTATTCTACAGCACGGCTCTATTCTGTTAGAGATTGATGAAGATAAATTATTCAGCGTGTTTAATTATCCAAATGATCGCGTGAAAGAAAGAATGCAGCGCGCATTTCGTTCTAAAGCGGTAGCCATCAATGCAATTGCGGGCCGCAAAATTTCTATCGAAGAAGCGAAAGAAGCGTTTTATAAAGGATTTGCTTCGGCTCTTGATATTGATTTAGAACCGTATACACTGTCTGAAGAAGAGGAAGCATACGTAGAAGAACTAGCGCGCACAAAGTATGGATCGGATGAATGGAACTTTAAGCGCTAAACGAATGCGGATGAGAAATAGATAAAAGTGCAACTTCTATAAGTTGCACTTTTTATTGGAATTTTTAGAAATAATGCTTGGCTAATAGAATACATAGGGAAGAAAAGTCAAACACTTTTTTTACGAAAAAAAAAATATTTCACTTGACACCTTTCTATATGTAGATGTTTGGATAAGTGCCAAATACTATATATTGAATTCGTCCAAGCCCTGTGGTAAGTTATTGATAGTTGATTGAAAAACTCTTTTTCCTTTAAAAGGAAAAAGAGTTAATAAATTTATAGATGTTCGATAAGTAAGGAGTTGTGAGAATGACTGTTTTGTTAAATCAAAAAGTGAATATGAATGTTGAAAAGCTCAATTCAGATATTGAACGCTTTCCGCAAGTACATCCGATTACACCGGATATGAAGTTGACTCATAAAGGTGTTTCAAGATTGGTAATGTTAGACCGCTATGCTTTTAAAGACACGGAAAAATTAACGTTATCAGAAGGAGATTTTGTTGTTCTAACTGTAAAGGAAGATCCAAAATTTCCAGCACGAGGACTTGGCTATGTGGAAAGCATTAATTTTGAGCAAAAGACCGCTGTTGTCAAGGTAGAGGATGAGTTTAGAGGTGCTTTATCGCCTGAAGAAGCAGAAAACGGGTTAATTACTCGTTCGTTAGATGTCATTGAAAAGCCTCTAGAGGTCTTCTACGAGCAAATTGCAAAACGTAATGCAACAGGCTTAGCTTCTGTGGAAAAAACAGAAGAAAAGCGCAAAGAGTGGTTTGAAAAGTTCTATCAAGAGCTTGTTCAGCTAAACTTTGTACCAGCTGGCCGCGTTCTTTACGGTGCAGGCGCTGATACAGACGTAACGTACTTCAACTGCTACGTAATGCCTTATGTAAAAGATTCACGTGAAGGTATTTCAGAACACCGCAAACAAGTAATGGAGATCATGAGCCGTGGAGGCGGTGTTGGAACGAATGGTTCAACTCTTCGCCCGCGCAACACGCTGGCTCGCGGTGTAAACGGCAAATCATCTGGTTCGGTTTCATGGTTGGATGATATTGCCAAACTGACGCATCTTGTTGAGCAAGGTGGGTCACGTCGTTAACAAACCGGCGACGTAATCTCGTGAATTGCTGGAACACCCTTAGAGCTTTCTTCACCACAACGTGATCGGCAACGATGAGCGTGATGGTTAGAAAAGGGGAAAGATTGGGCAATCAGCAGCCAAGTGTCTTTGGAAACGAAGATAAAGGTTCAACGACTATTGAAACTTCCTAAAAATTCTAATGTAATAAAACTTTAGTGAATAAAGTAGGTGTTATGATGGAAGCAAAGGAAGGAGTAAACCATAGCAAACGGCAACGTGGTTACGGGGCACGAGACAAGGGAGTTTTCTTCTTTGATGATATAGTCTGATCTTACATGAAAGTGTAAGAGTACGGCAGAAATGACCGTACCCTTCTTAACGAAGAGTAACAAATTGGGGGCTCAAATGATCATGCTTGCCGACTGGCATCCTGACATTGTAGAGTTTATTATTTCTAAAATGCAAAACCCTCGCATTTTACGTTTCTTAATTGAAAACACAAATGACGAAATGATTAAAAAACATGCGCAAGATAAATTGAAGTTCACACCGCTAACAGAGTCTGAAGAAGCAATGTACCAAGGAATCATTAACTATAAACAAATTCCTGGTCTTGGTGGATTCAATGAAAAAATCATTAAAGATGCAGAAGAAAAGCTACAAACCGGCGGAACGTACAGCGTTCATAACTCAGAGTTTTTAACAGGAGCAAACATCTCTGTATGCTTAACAAAAGATTTTATGGATGCTGTTGAAAACGACGGTGAATACGAACTTCGCTTCCCAGATGTAGAAAGCTATTCAAAAGAAGAAATGGCTAATTACAACGAAAACTGGCACGAAGTAGGCGATGTGCGCGAATGGGCAAAACAAGGAAACAAAGTTCGTACGTACCGTACTATCCGTGCAAAAGAGCTATGGAACTTAATTAATATTTGTGCAACGTACTCAGCTGAACCAGGCATTTTCTTCTTTGACAATGCTAATGATATGACAAATGCTCAAGCATATGGTCAGCACGTTGTTGCAACAAACCCATGTGGTGAACAACCACTTGCACCATTCTCTGTCTGCAACTTAGCTGCTGTTAACCTAGCGCAAATGGCAGATAAAGAAACGAAAACTGTTAACTTTGAAAAGTTACGTCAAACGGTTGAAACAGGCGTTAGAATGCAAGATAACGTTATTGATGCAACTCCTTATTTCTTAGAAGAAAACCAAAAGCAAGCGCTTGGCGAACGCCGCGTTGGCCTTGGTGTAATGGGTCTTCACGATCTCCTTATTTATTGTGAAACAGAGTACGGCTCTGACAAAGGCAATGAGTTAGTAGATAAAGTGTTTGAAACAATTGCAACGACGGCTTACCGCGCGTCTGTAGAGCTTGGAAAAGAAAAAGGAAGCTTCCCGTTCTTAGTGGGTGAAACAGATGCTGAAACGGCTTCTTTACGTGAAGCATTTACAAATACAGGCTTCATGAAAAAAATGCCTGAAGATATTCGTGAAAACATTAAAGAGCACGGTATCCGAAACTCTCATTTATTAACAGTAGCGCCAACAGGCAGTACTGGAACAATGGTTGGGGTATCAACGGGTCTTGAACCTTATTTCTCATTCTCATACTTCCGAAGCGGCCGTTTAGGTAAGTTCATTGAAGTAAAAGCTGATATCGTTCAAGAATATTTAGATCAGCATCCAGAAGCAGATCCAAACAACCTTCCTGAATGGTTCATTTCAGCTATGGAACTTGCACCACAAGCTCACGCGGACGTGCAATGTGTGATTCAGCGCTGGATTGACAGTTCAATTAGTAAAACAGTAAACGCTCCTCGCGGTTACACAGTAGAGCAAGTTCAAAAAGTGTACGAGCGTCTGTATAAAGGCGGAGCAAAAGGCGGTACGGTGTACGTAGACGGCAGCCGTGATGCACAAGTCTTAACGCTAAAAGCAGAAGAAAATACGTTTGATGAAGAAATTGAAGCGCCAAAAGAAGAAACGAAACCGCACGTTGTGTTAGTTGATACAATTAATGAAATTCGTTCAACTGATGTAACAATCGGTTCTGAAGTAGGTAATACTTGTCCGGTTTGCCGTCAAGGAACGGTAGAAGAAATGGGCGGATGCAACACATGTACAAACTGTGGTGCACAGCTGAAATGTGGCCTTTAATTTTAAACATGATTGACTAGTAAAAGCTGACTCAAACGAGTCAGCTTTTATTATGTATAAAAATGGGGCATAAATAAGAAGCGGGATCGAACGGTTCTTGTATTTGAATAAGCATTGTAGTATGATTTTAATTGAATGTCTTTTATCCAGTTTTATCTTATGACATCGCTTTATTTACACGTTTTTTTCACATAGATTATCAAACATGAACACGATATCACTATAAGAAACAGACATTTATGACTTATTATTAGCAATACATAATATTAATTGGGGGAGATTTCATGCCTACACCGAGTATGGAAGATTATATTGAACAAATATATATGCTAATTGAAGATAAAGGATACGCTCGAGTGTCTGATATTGCTGATGCATTGGCGGTTCACCCCTCATCTGTAACGAAGATGGTTCAAAAGCTAGACAAAGATGAGTACTTAATTTATGAAAAATATCGAGGCCTTGTTTTAACAGCTAAGGGGCAGAAGATTGGAAAACGTCTTGTTTATCGCCACGAGCTTTTAGAGCAGCTGCTGCGCATCATTGGCGTAGATGAGAAAAATATTTATGATGACGTAGAAGGAATTGAACATCATTTAAGCTGGAATTCCATTGATCGAATTGGAGATTTGGTTCAATACTTTGAAGAAAATCATAACCGTATTCAAGATCTTCGCAATGTACAAAAACGAAATGAAGAAGAGCAAAAATTATAAGAAAAAAGCAGCGGCCAATAGCGTCACTGCTTTTTTTCTTTTTATCATAACTTGTTGCTGAGTCGACTACAAATGTAGAGTGGGTAGTTTGGAGGAGAGGCTGTGTACGTCGACGGAGTGTTTTCAGGTGGCGGTATTAAAGGGCTTGCACTGATTGGCGCGTTACAAGCTCTAGAAGAAAAAGGCTTGATCTTTCGGCGGTTAGCCGGAACGAGTGCGGGTTCCATTATTTGTGCATTTGTAGCAGCCGGTTATACAAGTGAAGAAATTGTTGAAATGATGAATGAAATTGAGTTATCTTCTTTTTTAGATCAAAGAATGTCTTTTTTACCATCAAGCTTGACAAAGTGGCTGTTTTTATATTGGAAAATGGGATTATATAAAGGAGAAAGGCTTGAAAAGTGGATTGCTGAGAAATTGCGGAGCAGAGGAATTCGTACATTTGCTGATTTGCCTGATCAGTCGCTTCGTATTATTGCTTCAGATTTGACCAACAGTACGATGCTTGTTCTTCCAGATGATTTGCCTAAATATCAAATCGACCCGAATCGCTTTTCTGTAGCAAGAGCCGTTCGAATGAGCTGCAGCATTCCATATTTTTTTGAGCCGGTTAAATTAAAATCTGCCCCAAGCAGTTTAATAGTTGACGGGGGCGTGTTAAGCAACTTTCCAATTTTTCTATTTGATGATGATAAAAGTCTTAAGAAACGACCGGTAATTGGTGTGAAGCTGAGCCCGAAGGACGAAGAGAGGGAACGGAATAAAATTAAGAATGCCGTTGGTTTATTCAGTGCGCTTTTTGAGACGATGAAAGATGCGCACGATGCAAGACATATTTCAAAACGTCACGAAAAAAATATTATCTTTTTACCTGTTAATCAAGTTTTTGCGACAGAATTTACCCTCACAGAAGAACGGAAGGAAGAGCTGATTGCGTTTGGCAAAAAGCGTACAAGGGCATTTTTGAAAAAATGGTGCTATTAAAAAAACAAGGAGGTTTTTCTCCTTGTTTTTTTTAAAAGAATGCTCTATTTTTCTTTTTTCCTTTTTTACCTTCGATGACGGTCAAGTGTGAGTTGTTTTTCTTTTTCTTTAGCGGTTTCGTTGATTTGGATACCGGGCGCTTATTTGAGCTTCGATACGTATGCATATCAACTTTGTTGCTTCCTCGCTCTTTTTCTTTTTGACGCAGTTTTGATTGTTTTACTGCGCGCACATAGCCTCTATCTTGACCTTTTGTCTGAGAAGGGCGGAGAATAAACCGATAAACTAAGTAAAACAAAATGATAAACAGAAAAATATAACCTGCTTGACGTAATAAAACAGCTGGATCTGTAATCAACGTAAATGCAAAGCCAATGACTCCTAACCCGATTAGACCATATACAAGTGGTTTCACGAATGGACGTCTCATTTTGTTCACCTCCTAAAATAGTAAAAAAAGAAAGCAAAACGGTGTGGATTAGACAACTTGTTCGTCAGTGGTAGAAGAAAGTTCATTTTCAACGCGTAAAAGTTCTTTAAATGAAGCAATCGCAACTTCAACTTGATCATCTTTTGGTTCTTTGGTTGTTAAAAGCTGAAGCCATAAACCGGGATAACCTAAAAAGCGAAGAAGTGGGACATGACGAACTTTATTGGTTAACTGTAACACTTCAAATGATAAACCAAGGACAACTGGAATTAATGCAAGGCGATCCACAATTCGTAACCAAAGAGGATCCGTTGGAACTAGTAGGTAGACAAACATTCCTACAACTACGGTAAAGAGGATAAAGCTACTTCCGCAGCGATAATGAAGTCGAGATTGTGCTTGCACGGCTTCTACCGTAAGTTCAGCATTGTTTTCATATGCATTAATGACCTTGTGTTCTGCTCCATGATATTGAAACACCCGTTTAATAAGTGGCGTTTGTGAAATCACATAAATATAGCCAAGGAGCAATAATAGTTTAAATACTCCTTCAATAAAAACTTGAGCTAAACTTGAAGTGAAAACAGGACGTGTCAATTGTGCTAAAAACACAGGAATCAATGTAAATAGTACTTTCCCGAAAAGAAAGGAGATTACACCAATAGTTGCAACGCCAAATATTAAAGATAGTTTTGATTCTTTTTTCTCTTTTTGTTGTTCTGCTGCTACTTGAGCATCATCTTCTGGATTCACGTCATAGCGTTCAGAGGAAAAGTTCAAGTGCTGCGTACCGTTTGCACTGGCTTCAACAATAGCAGCAATTCCTCGTAAAAAAGGAATTTTTTTTAAAGCAGTGAGTACGGAATTTGATTTTCTTTTTGAATGAAAATAATCAATAGATTGATCTTTGCGGCGAATAGCCGTCACCATCATACGTTTGCCACCGAACATGACACCTTCTATAACGGCTTGACCACCATACGCAGGTTTTTGTAATTTAGACATTTCAGGCACCGACCTAACTTAACTAGACTAGACTTCTTAGTATTTTATATTCTACAGCAAAATCAAATAAACCTCTAGGCGGATGCATGTTATCTAGTTTAGCCAATATTTTTCATCTCCACACCCTTGTTATGAATTTTTTTCCTTTCACTTATAAAATTTGTTTATGAAACTCTGTGCGAAGTAGTTTTAAAATGTCTCTTTGATATCAGGCTCCCTTCTTGCGTATAGGAAGAGTAATAAACGTAAAAACTTAGAAATGAGTCGGTAGGAAATGAGAAAAAAGTTCATACTACATCAAGAGGTGATTAATATGTCAGAACCTAAAGAACAGCATGAAAAAAAACAGGATAACCACCCTACGCATAAACAGGAAATGTCTTTTTTATTTAAAGCCATCTTTATTTCCTTTTTTGGAGGGATTTTCTGGAGCTTTATTGGCTATTTAAATTATCTGTTCAGCTTTAGTGTCATCAATCCAAATATGCTTTTAGATCCATGGGCATTAGGTGATTGGAAGGATAAAGGAATAGGTGTTATCGTCAGTATTTTTCTTATAGGGGTATTATCTATTGTTGTCGGGTTGTTATACTACGTCTTATTAAAGAAGTTTAAAACAATTTGGATAGGTTTTGCTTACGGCTTATTATGGTGGGCAATTGTATTCGTTGTTTTGAATCCGCTCTTTCCCAACTTAAAAACAATTGGAGAGCTTCCAGCCAACACGATTATTTCATCCCTCTGTATTTATATTTTATATGGTGTATTCATCGGATATTCCATTTCTTTTGAAGCTGCAGAGCTTCAAACAAAAGATGAATCTACAGATTTTCAAACGGCGAATGAGTAGTGTGAATGTTCCAACGTATGCTAATATATTCTATATAATGATTTAAAAAGAAAAATAAAGTGCAAATTCACACAAGTGAGCTGCATAAAGGGTTCGTAGTAGGGGAGAGTGTTGAATTAAGATGAATAAGATTTTAGTAATAAACGGTCCTAATTTAAATCGTTTAGGCGTACGCGAACCAGCGGTATATGGGACAGATAATCTTCAAAATCTTGAAGAGAAGCTTCAGCGAGCAGGCAGAGACCATGGGGTAGAAGTTGAGTGCGTACAGTCTAATCACGAAGGTGTAATTATCGACTGGATTCACGAAGCGGATGAGAAATTTGATGGAATTATGATCAATCCTGGTGCTTTTACTCACTACAGTTATGCCATTCGAGATGCGATTGCTAGTATATCTGTTCCTGTTATTGAAGTGCATATTTCGAACGTACATAAGCGTGAAGAGTTTCGCCACCATTCGGTGACGGCACCTGTTACACATGGTCAAATTGTCGGGTTAGGTTTATACGGATACGAGCTTGCCCTGCAGGCACTTTTACAATTAAGGGGGAAATAAAATGAAAATCGAAAAACTACGCGAACAGTTTTCAAAGTTGAATGTAGACGGTGTTGTAATTACAAGTGAATATAACAGACGCTACATGACCAATTTTACAGGATCTGCTGGTGTCGTTATCATTTCTGAAGACAAAGCGGCATTTGTAACAGATTTTCGTTATGTTGAACAAGCAACTAGTCAAACAGAAGGTTTTGATATCGTTCAGCACAAGGGTCCTATTGTAGAAGAAGTAGCAAATGTAGTGAAACAATTTGGAATTAAAAAGCTTGGTTTTGAACAGAATTATGTTACATATGGACAGCATCAATTATTTGATAAGCATATCGGCGCGGAACTTGTTCCAATCTCGCACGCAATCGAAAACTTACGCTTGATAAAGAGTGACTCAGAGATTAAGATATTAAAGGAAGCTGCAAAAATAGCAGATGCAGCATATGAACATATTTTAACCTTTGTTCGTCCTGGTTTAACAGAGCTTCAAGTATCTAATGAACTGGAGTTCTTTATGAGAAAACAAGGTGCAACATCTTCATCCTTTGATACAATTGTTGCTTCAGGGCATCGCGGGGCTTTACCGCATGGTGTTGCTTCTGACAAAGTTATTGAAAAAGGCGAACTTGTAACGCTTGATTTTGGCGCATACTATAATGGTTACTGTTCAGATATCACACGAACATTTGCCGTCGGTGAAGTAAGTGATAAGCTAAAAGAAATTTATAATGTCGTACTGCAAGCGCAGCTTAACGGAATGAGCGGCATCAAAGCAGGTATGACGGGTAAAGAAGCAGATGCGCTAACGCGTGATTATATTACAGAACACGGATACGGCCAGTATTTTGGACATTCGACCGGTCACGGCGTAGGGTTAGAAGTACATGAAGGCCCATCACTTTCTGTGAAATCTACAGATGTACTGCAGCCAGGTATGATTGTAACCGTTGAACCAGGTATTTACATACCAGACTTAGGGGGCGTTCGTATTGAAGATGATACGATCGTCACAGTAGAAGGTAATGAGGCATTATCGCACTCATCAAAAGAGTTCATTATTTTATAAAATGTAGGAGGATTTCTTCATGATTTCAGTAAATGATTTTCGTACAGGTTTGACAGTAGAAGTAGACGGAGGTATTTGGCGTGTAATGGATTTCCAACACGTAAAGCCTGGTAAAGGCGCTGCATTCGTTCGCTCAAAACTACGTAACCTTCGTACAGGAGCTGTGCAAGAAAAAACGTTCCGTGCAGGTGAAAAAGTAGGAAAAGCACAAATTGATAACCGTAAAATGCAATATCTATATGCAAGCGGCGATCAGCACGTATTCATGGACAACCAGTCTTATGAGCAATTAGAGCTTCCGGCAAGTGCAATTGAATATGAGCTAAAATTCTTAAAAGAGAATATGGAAGTAGCAATTATGATGTACCAAGGTGAGACATTAGGTGTTGAACTTCCAAACACAGTTGAGCTTAAAGTAACAGAAACTGAACCTGGTATTAAAGGTGACACAGCTTCTGGCGGTACAAAACCGGCAACTGTTGAAACTGGCTTAACAGTAAACGTTCCGTTCTTCGTAAACGAAGGCGACGTATTAATTATCAACACAACAGACAGCAGCTACGTATCACGCGCATAATTCGGTCGTGTAAGCAAGCTGCAAACACACAAAAAAGGCAGAGAATCATTCTCTGCCTTTTTTGTGTGTTTTTTTGTGCTAACTCTTCCTTATTTTGCATAGGTTGTACTAAACAACGCAGAGATATAGGAGGGGCTTATGAAGCAATGGTTGGATCATTTAAACGGTACGGTATTAACGATGGCGTGCCTTCGATTTATTTCTTCATTTATTGAGTTTATTGCCGCTATTTTAATTGTCACAAACAATGATGTGAAAAAAGCATTAATGATTAATGGAATGTTAGCGCTTGTTGGTCCGATTGTAATGGTGAGTTCTTTTACCATAGGTTTAGTGTCCGTAGCCGATCAATTATCTTTTGGGAAATTAATCATGATTGTAGTAGGAGTGCTCTTCATTTTAATCGGTGTTTTTAAATAAAAGGTAGGCATAAAATGGTCAAGCTTATAATACATTGAAGTGAGTTCAAATATGAGGGGATGAATATGTTAAACGAAATACTTGCACTCTTTCCGCCTAATTTAAAAAAGACTGTTGAATTTTATGTCACAAACCATTCTCATGTACTAGAAGAAATTCGAGTGCGCATAGGAAGACCTGTCGAATTTACAATCAACAATCAGCCATATTTCGAATCGTATCTTCCAAGTGCAGAAGATGCTTTATTTATCTTAAATAAATTAAGCCAGTTTTCGATTTATATGATTGAAGAAGAGCTGAAAAAAGGATATGTCACCATTGAAGGCGGGCACCGGGTTGGACTAGCGGGAAAAGTTGTAACGGAAAATGGACAGGTTCGTGTGATTCGAGATGTATCATCCTTTAATATCCGGATTGCTAAACAAAAAATTGGTATTTCGAATCAGCTTATTCCTTTTTTATACAATCGCTATTGGCAAAGTACGGTAATTATCGGACCTCCTCAAACAGGAAAAACAACCATGATTCGCGATTTAGCCAGAGTAATAAGTACTGGCATAGAGCGTTCTAAGATTCCGCCGTTTAAAGTGGGAATTGTAGATGAAAGATCAGAAATTGCTGGGGCTGTTAAAGGGGTTCCTCAGCATACATTCGGATCTAGAATGGATTTATTAGATAGCTGCCCAAAAGCTGAAGGCATGATGATGATGATTCGCTCCATGAGCCCCGATGTGCTGATCGTGGATGAAGTTGGAAATGAAGAAGATTGTAAGGCCGTACTTGAAGCCGTTAATGCTGGCGTTCGTGTCATTATGACTGTTCATGGCTATGACATTGACGATTTAATGAAGCGTCCCACTTTGCAAGCTTTAATGAAACTTCACGTATTCAAACGGTATATTGTGCTATCAAACAGCCGGGGGCCTGGAACACTTCAGGCTATCTACGATGAGAACTATAATTCCATGAAAACGTCCGCTGAAAAGTCGCTTATTGAAAATAGTAAAGGGTGATGGTGTATGAAACTGTTTGGTGCCATCTTTATCTTATTTGCTTCCACTTACACAGGTTTTGAGTTTGCAAAGCAGCTTAGTGCAAGACCTAGGCAGCTCAGGCAATTAAAAACGGCTCTGCGGTCGTTAGAAGCGGAAATTATGTACAGCAATCGGCCTCTTCAAGAAGTTGCTCATTTGTTATCTCTACAGCTTCCTAATCCTTTGGCCTCTTTATTTAATGAGTTTTCAATGAAATTAAAAGAAGGTACTGAAAGTGTCAAGGAAGCTTGGGAAAAGACGTTAGACCAATTTTGGAAACAAACCGCACTTAAAACGGGAGAACTAGAAATCTTAAAACAATTTGGTGAAACGCTTGGTCAGCATGATCGTTATTCGCAGCAAAAGCATATCTTACTGACGCTGAATCATCTTGAACGCGAAGAACAAGATGCAGTTGATAAGCAGAATCGCTATGAAAAAATGGTTAAAAGTTTAGGCTTTCTATCTGGGTTGCTACTGGTCATTCTATTGATGTAGCGATGGAGGAGGATTGAATGTGGGAATTGATATGAACACCATTTTTCAGATTGCTGGGATTGGTATCGTCGTAGCTTTTTTAGTCACCGTACTCGAACAGATGGGAAAAAAAGATTACGCGAACTGGGTTACCCTCATCGGTTTTATTTATATTTTATTTATGGTTGCTTCGATTGTAGAGGACTTATTTCAAAAAATCAAATCGGTTTTTTTATTTCAAGGGTAGAGGGGTGAGTTGCCATTGAAATGCTTCAAATTGTGGGCTTAGGATTAGTAGCTACGTTTTTGGCTCTTATTTTAAAAGAACATAAATCACCTATTGCTTTTTTACTTGTTGTATTTGTGGGATCCGTGATCTTTCTTTTTTTAATTGATCAAATCTACGAGATTATTAAGATGGTCGAGCGGCTGTCGATTAATGCCCACGTTAACATGATTTATGTGGAAACCATTTTGAAAATTATTGGTATCGCCTATATCGCCGAATTTGGTGCTCAAATTACGAAAGATGCAGGGCAAGGTGCCATTGCTTCTAAAATTGAATTAGGTGGAAAAGTGCTGATTCTCTCCATGGCAATTCCTATTTTAACGGTCATTATTGAAACGATTATTTCAATGCTGCCCAATTAATTTTACTTAATATGAGGTGACGAAATGAAGCGGTGGACGTTTAAAGTGAATATACTCGCTCTTCTTTTGTTCCTCTTTTTTTTCTTTCCAGAAAATGTACAAGCTTCCGAACCCCCGAAGCAGCAAGAACTTGTCAATGAACAAATTGATAAGCTCGGTATCAATGAAGTCAAACAATTTTGGGACGATATTATTACCCAATACGGCGGCTTTTTACCCGAGAGTCAGAAGGGAAGTTTAGTCGATTTTTTAAAAGGAGAAAAAGAGTTCTCTCTTAAAGAATGGCTAGGAGGTCTTGTAAAGTTTTTATTTCATGAAGTATTAGCGAATGGAAAGCTCCTCGGTACGCTCATTATGCTAACGGTTTTTAGCGTGTTTTTGCAAACGCTCCAAAGTGCGTTTAATCAGCAGACCGTAAGTAAAGTAGCATATGCGCTTGTATATATGGTTTTGATCATCATTGCTCTTAATAGTTTTCAAATTGCTATCTCTTATGCAACGGGAGCGATTGAGACCATGACCAAATTCATTTTAGCTCTAGTGCCGCTGCTGCTTGCCTTAATGGCATCATCAGGAGGAGTTGTATCGGCAGCCTTTTTTCATCCGATGATTTTGTTTTTAATGAACACAAGCGGTTTGCTTATTCAATACGTAGTGATGCCGTTACTCTTTCTTTCAGCACTGCTTAGCATTGTGAGTACGATTTCAGATGAGCATAAGGTTACACAACTTGCTCAGCTGTTGAGAAATATAAGCATTGGCGTGCTTGGAATATTCCTAACTGTTTTTTTAGGAGTGCTATCCGTTCAAGGGGCCACGTCAGCTGTTGCCGACGGTATTACGATTCGAACGGCAAAGTTTGTCACAGGGAACTTTATACCTGTTGTAGGGCGTGTGTTCACGGATGCGGCTGATACAGTCATCAGTGCCTCGCTTCTATTAAAGAATTCAGTAGGGATTGCTGGAGTAGCAGTCTTACTGTTAATCGTCGCGTTTCCGGCTATTAAAGTGTTAACGCTCGCTTTTATCTATAAGCTAGCAGCAGCTCTTCTTCAACCCATTGGAGGAGGACCGGTTATTTCCTGCTTGAGCATTATCAGCAAAAGCGTCATCTATATTTTTGCGGCGCTTGCGGTTGTCTCGCTTATGTTTTTCTTATGTTTAACGGTCATCATTACAGCGAGCAACGTCACAATGATGGTGAGGTGAAGAAATTGCAGGCCTTAACGACGTGGATTACTAATATCGTTCTTTTTATCTTATTAGCTACCATTATTAATTTACTGTTGCCCAATTCTAGTTTTCAAAAATATACAAAGCTGGTGGTTGGACTTCTTTTAATGCTGATTATTATTACACCCGTTTTTCAAATTTTTAAAGTAGATGTTAATCAAATGCTGAAATCACTTAGCTTATCATCTATTCGATCCGATCACCAGGTAGAAAATTCAATAGAAAATCAGAAAAAAGAAATACAAGCTTCACAACGTGCATATATTTTAGAACAAATGGCTGTCCAAATGGAGGCAGATGTAAAAGAGGAGTTGATGGATCAGTATGGTGTAGCAATTGATCGAATTCACATTGAAACAAAAAAGCCGAACGACGAACCTACCGCTGATAATATTAAATCCATTTCAGTTGCCGTAAGTAAAAAAGCATCGGATGAGTCCGAGGTTGTTTCAGCTGTGAAAGTTATTTCTATTGATACCTCCACACCGATCGAAACAAACAAACCAACAGAATCCAAGAAATTATCCAACTATTTAGCAGCAAAATGGGATGTAAAACAAGGCCAAGTTGTTGTGAATATGGAGGAGGGAGACACGAAATGAGTCAAAAGCCAGAAAAAGGTGACCCATCATTTTTTCAGCGGTTCTTTTCACTTAAACAGTCATCAACTACGAAGAAACCTTCAAAGTTAATGTATATAGGCATTTTACTAGCTGCAGGCGTTATCTTTATGGTATTTAGCAACTCACTCACAACATCTATGAATTCAGGCGGATTATTAAAGAGTGCAAGCAAAGAAACCAGCGCACCACCGGTATCACAGGATGTTCCCGCTTTTAGCTCCAAAAAGACAACAACGATGACAGGTTATGAAGAGCGGTATGAGGAAGAATTGAAAGATATTTTGGATCAAGTTAGAGGCGTAAGTAAGGTAAAAGTAATTGTGAACCTAGATGCAACAGAATCCAAAATATATGAAAAAAACAGCGTCACAAAATCGCAAACGACCAACGAAACGGACCGTGAAGGAGGGACTCGTAAAGTTGAAGATTCCTCAACAGATGAACAGCTGGTCATTGTAAGAAGTGGAGAACAAGAAAAGCCTGTTGTAGTTAAAACCGAAAAGCCAAAAGTAAGAGGTGTGTTAGTTGTCGCTAAAGGAGCTGATAATATCGAGGTAAAGAAATCTATTATTGAAGCCGTGACAAGAGCGCTCGATATACCAAGTCATAGAGTAGCAGTATTAGCGAAAAAAGGATGAGGGGGAAATGAATATGTTATTAAAAAAGCAAACGGTTTGGTTATTAACAATGTTAAGTTTAGTTGTTGTGTTATCGGTGTACTATATGACAACGCCAGAAAATCCTCAGAGTAATGTTGCGCTAGTAGACAATGAAAAACAAAGCGAAAAGCAGGCTGATGACAAGGCTCCTGCAGAAGATACAAAACAACAGGCAGATGAGAAATCGGGAACAAAAGAAGATTCAAAAACTGAAGGCTCAGCAGAAGATGTAAAGAAGGAAACGGCTAAAAATGCAAAAGAATCAGCGGTTGTATCAAGCACAGATAGCGACGAGCTATTTACGGCGCTTCGTTTGGAATTAAATGATGAAAGAAGTCAATTAAAAGAAGAGTATCAAGAAGTAGCTGCATCAAAAAATGTGACGCCTGCGGAAGTAAGCAAGGCGATGGATAAAATTGATGAATTATCAAAGCTCGGGGAAAAAGAAGCCACGCTGGAAACATTAATTAAAGCAAAAGGATACAGTGACGCGCTAGTAAGAGCAGACGGAAAGCAAGTACAAATTACGGTTAAGACAGAAAAACACTCGAAAACAAAAGCAAATCAAATCATTCAGCTAGTCAAAAAAGAAATGGGACCAAAAGAAGTAGCGGTAGAGTTTCAGCCAACTAAATAAAGGGAATAAAAGAAGTGTAAAACAGCCATAAATTGGGGTTGTTTACACTTCTTTTTTTATGAAATGACTAAAATCTAAGCGAGACGGTAAAAATTTTAACATGGCTTTCTTTTTTTACTTCGGTTATAATAGGTTTCATAATCTTATATTAGTACTAGGTGACAAATGTTTTCATAAGTATTGTCATCTGTAAAGCTATGTTTCCATTTATAAAACGATAACGCTAAAAAGTTATTATAGAGTAAGTGGAACTTCTTTTTAATGTTTGCCAAACGAATTGAATGGCTGTAGCCATCTGTCGTATTATTAACATTGTAGAGAATTCTATTTTCATGAGGTAGGAGTGTTCAATATGTTAAAAATTCAAGAGATCCGTGAGATCATTAAACTAGTTGATCAATCATCAATCGAGGAGTTCACCTATGAGCACGAAGGCTCCAAAATCAAGATGAAGAAAAAAGACGCAATTGTTTCCAAACAAGCGCAGCAAGTAGTGGTTTCGGCACCTGAACAAGCGGCAGCACCTGCACCGCAGGCAGCAGCGGCTCCAGCGCCAGCCCCAGCAGCACAGTCTGCTCAACCAAAAGAAGAACAAGCGGCCCCAGCGGTTGATGAAAGTTTACATAAAATCACATCTCCGATGGTAGGGACATTCTATGCGTCATCATCGCCAGAATCAGATGTATACGTAACTCCTGGAGATAAAGTACAAAAAGATTCGGTTGTATGTATCGTAGAAGCAATGAAATTATTTAATGAAATCGAAGCAGAAGTTAAAGGTGAAATCGTTGACGTATTAGTTGAAAATGGACAACTTGTAGAATACGGTCAACCTCTTTTCTTAGTAAAGCCTGAATAAGGAGCGGTAAATATGATTAAAAAGCTATTAATTGCGAATCGAGGAGAAATTGCGGTTCGAATTATTCGAGCGTGTAAAGAGTTAGGTGTAGAATCAGTAGCTGTTCATTCTCAAGCTGATCGCGATTCTTTGCATGTACAATTAGCAGACGAAGCGTATTGTATTGGACCAACGTCATCTAAAGACAGCTATTTAAACTTTACAAACATTATGAGCGTTGCGATGCTAACGGGCTGTGACGCCATTCACCCTGGATACGGCTTTTTAGCTGAAAACGCTGATTTTGCAGAGCTATGCAGAGAGTGTAACGTTACATTTGTAGGACCAAGTCCTGAAGCCATTAACAAAATGGGAACAAAAGACGTAGCGAGAGAAACGATGCGTGAAGCGGGTGTCCCAATTGTTCCTGGTTCAACTGGAATTGTAGAGTCAGTGGAAGACGGTATGTCAATCGCTAATGATATTGGCTATCCTGTTATTATTAAAGCAACGGCAGGAGGCGGAGGAAAAGGAATCCGCGTTGCGAAAAATGAACAAGAGCTTATCAAAGGTATTACAATTACACAGCAAGAAGCTGCTACAGCTTTCGGTAACCCTGGTGTGTACATTGAAAAGTTCATTGAGGATTTCCGTCACGTTGAGATCCAAGTGTTGGCTGATTCTCATGGAAATACTGTACATTTAGGAGAGCGTGATTGCTCGATTCAACGCCGTCTTCAAAAATTAATTGAAGAAACGCCTTCTCCAGCGTTAGACGAAAAAACGCGTGAATTAATGGGCGATGCTGCTGTTAAAGCCGCTCAAGCCGTTAATTACACAGGAGCCGGAACAGTGGAATTCATTTATGATTACCGTGAAAACAAATTTTACTTCATGGAAATGAATACGCGTATCCAAGTAGAACACCCTGTTACAGAGATGGTGACAGGAGTTGACTTAATTAAAGAACAAATCAAAGTTGCAAATGGTGAAACTTTACCGTTTACGCAAGAAGAAGTGACATTTAACGGATGGGCAATTGAGTGCCGAATCAACGCAGAAAACCCAGAGAAAAACTTTATGCCATCACCAGGTACGATTCAAATGTACTTGCCGCCAGGTGGCTACGGAGTGCGCGTAGACTCTGCTGCATACCCGGGCTATGCAATCCCACCTTACTATGATTCAATGGTGGCTAAATTGATTGTTCATGCGCCAACTCGTGAGGAAGCTATTGAACGAATGAAGCGCGCGTTAGATGAATTTGTTATCGACGGCGTTGCGACCACTATTCCTTTTCACCAAAAACTATTAAATCATGAAAAATTTGTTAGCGGTGAATTTAACACGAAGTTTCTTGAGCTATATGACGTAATGAATTCTTAGTATAATATAAACTATAGGAGGTGCTGTACATGAATGAAAATCATGTATTAGAAATGGAAGAACACCCAAATTCTCTTGGCAAAGTAGAAATTGCTCCTGAGGTTATTGAAGTCATTGCGGGTATTGCTGCTTCTGAAGTAGAAGGCGTTTCTGCAATGAGAGGAAATTTTGCAGCTGGCGTTGTGGAGAAACTAGGAAAGAAAAACCACGGTAAAGGTGTAAAAGTGGACTTAACAGAAAACGGGATAAAAGTAGACGTATTTTGTATGATGAAGTTTGGGGTGTCTATTCCAAACGTAGCGCAACAAGTACAAGATAACATTCGTCAAGCCCTTAAAAATATGACAGCTATTGATCTCGATGAAGTAAACATTCATATCGTAGGGATTCAGTTTGATACGCAAAAAACTGATATTGAAGAAGTTGAATAAAACAAACGTTTACCTAACGGCTGTTGCTAAAATGGAATAACGTATGATTACTTGTTCCTTTTCAACACAAGCTATGGTAAAGTGAAAAAGACTGTCTCGTCATAAAGACGGTCTTTTTCGTGTTCTACAAACTTCGTATAAGAACAATGAAGTATCGTTTCATAAACTATGCTATTATCTAGGTATACTAGTTGAAGAAGATAAATAAAGGAGCAAAAATAATGAAAAGACATACAGCACGCCAAAAAGCACTACAAGCACTATTTCAGCATGATTTAGGGCAGACCGAGCCAATGGAGGCAATCGGAAATGTTGTACAAAATGAAAAGTCTGATCAATTTTTAGAAAGTCTCGTGCTAGGTGTGGTTGAACATCAGCAAGAAATTGATGAACTTTTACGCAATCATTTAGAAAAATGGACGTTAGATCGTGTAGCTACTGTAGACCGCGTTATCCTACGTATTGCCGTATACGAAATGAAGTATGAAGAAGAAATTCCTACGAGCGTTACGTTAAATGAAGCGATTGAATTAGCGAAAACGTTTGGCGATGATCAATCAAGCAAGTTTATCAATGGCGTATTGTCTAAAGTGTTAACAACTTTATCTAAATAAAGGTTCATCTTGCCAAATCAAGTGACCAAAATGCTTCTCTCCTTTATATAAAGGGGAGAGGGTGACTCCAAAGGAGGCAAAATGATGAGTGAAGTGCGTTATCTAACCGTTACGGCTCTTACACGATACATTAAGCGCAAGTTTGATGTAGACCCTCATATGCAAGATGTATGGATTAAAGGAGAAATTTCTAACTTTAAACGTCATAGTCGGGGACATATGTATTTCACCTTGAAAGATCAAAATGCTCGTATCGCAGCCGTTATGTTTGCTGGGCATAACCGTCAGCTTAATTTTCAGCCTGAAGAAGGAATGAATGTACTCATTCGAGCTGAAATTTCGGTTTATGAACCAAGCGGAAATTATCAAATGTACGTAAAAGAAATGCAGCCTGACGGCGTTGGAAACTTATACTTGGCCTACGAACAGCTGAAAAAAAAGCTGGAAAAAGAAGGCTTATTTGATCCTGCTAGGAAACGAAAACTGCCGAAGTATCCAACAACAATAGGTGTTATTACATCTCCAACTGGAGCAGCCGTACGTGATATTATTACGACATTAAAGCGCAGATATAACGCGAACATTATTGTTATGCCCGCTCTTGTTCAAGGAGTGAATGCGGCACCGTCTATCATTAAGGCAATTGAAGAAGCAAACCGTCGTAAAGAAGCAGACGTATTAATTGTTGGCCGCGGTGGTGGGTCAATTGAAGAGCTTTGGGCTTTTAACGAAGAAAGCGTTGCTCGTGCAATTTTCACTTCTACTATTCCTGTTATTTCAGCGGTTGGACATGAAACCGATTTTACAATTGCAGATTTTGTAGCAGATCTTCGCGCTCCTACTCCAACGGGTGCTGCGGAATTGGCTGTGCCTCATATCAGTGAAATTACAGAAAGATTGACTCAGCGAAATATCCGTCTTCTTCGTTCGATGAAAGAGATGCTTCAGTCTAGTAGCCGCAGGCTTGAACGATCCCAGAAATCATATGCTTTTCGTTATCCTCAAAAGTTGGTCGAGCAAAAAGAGCAGCAGTTAGACCAGTTGATGGAGCGTTTTTATCGTGAAGGTAGAAGGTACATTGAACATAAACGGACGAACTATGAGCAGCTAACAGCCGCTTTGTTGCGCAATCATCCCGAGCATCAGTTAACGAAAGCGGCGGAGCGTCAACAGCAGCTGACGAAAATGCTGACAAAAGAGATGCAGCAGCTGCTAAAGCAAAAACAGCTTTTATTTGCCACGGCAACTTCAAAATTACATACGCTTAGTCCATTAAAAACAATGGAAAGAGGCTACAGCTTAGTATACGATGACGAAAAAGAGTTAATTAAATCAACCAAACAAGTATCCGAAGGCGATGTGGTAAACGTTCGTTTGACGGATGGACAATTGCAGTGTGAAGTTTCGAAAATAGAGGAGCGATGAAAAATGGCGACAAATAAAGAGTATACGTTTGAAGAGGCGATGGAACAGTTAGAAACCATCGTAAACAAGCTAGAAGAAGGCGACGTGCCTTTAGAAGAAGCAATTCAACAATTCCAAGAAGGAATGACTCTTTCAAAATTCTGTCACGATCGTCTTCAGCATATTGAAAAGCAAATGGAAACTATTTTACGTGAAGACGGAACGCTTGAGCCATTCTCCGTACAGGAGGAAGAGTGATGGTGAGTGAAATGAATTTAAAAGAGTATATTTCTTTTACAAAAGATCGAGTAGAAACACGCTTGCCTGAAGTGGTAAAAGCATTACACGCTCCCGTTAACTTAAAAGAATCCATGCTTTACTCTCTTACGGCAGGAGGAAAGCGACTTCGCCCAGTGCTGTTATTTGCCACGCTACATGCGTTTGGAAAAGACGAGAGCATGGGATTAGAGACAGCCTGTGCAGTGGAAATGATTCATACATATTCTCTCATTCACGATGATTTACCTAGTATGGATGATGACGACTTAAGAAGAGGAAAACCGACGAATCACAAAGTGTACGGCGAAGCAACGGCTATATTAGCTGGGGATGCTCTTTTAACAAATAGCTTTCAGCTCATTTCTGAAGCGGCACATCCTGAAATTACATCATATATGAAGCTTCAGCTCATTACAGAACTGGTAAAAGCCAGCGGAACAGAAGGTATGATTAGCGGACAGGTTGCGGATATGGAAGGCGAAAAAAAGCAGCTTACGCTAGACGAGCTTGAATATATTCATCTTCACAAAACTGGGAAGCTGCTAGGATTTTGTGTAAGAGCAGGAGCTATTCTTGCAAAAGCTACTCCTCTACAGCAAGAACTACTAGAAGAATTCAGTAAACATGTAGGATTAGCGTTTCAAATTCAAGATGATATCTTAGATGTGGAAGGTTCTGAAGAAAAATTAGGAAAGCCAATTGGCAGTGATACAGAAAATGAAAAAACGACATATCCTTCTTTATTAGGTATGGAAGCGGCCAAAGAAAAGTTACAGTATCATGTTGAACAAGCACTTCTCTCGTTACGTCAAGCTCAAATTAAGCACGGATTACTAGAAGAAATTTGTTTATATATAGCAAGACGTGATAGTTAATGACGATTTCTGTCAGGTTTTTTGAGTGATACAGTAAAATAAGATTGAGTCCCAATAGGGGCTATGCTATAATGATTTTACTACTGTATAAAAGCGTAGTGCATAGGTTTGAAAGACATATACAATATCTTGGTGGCCGTTATCACATTTGTGTTAGCGGCTATTTTTTCACTGTTTTCCTTTGAATATCACTGGTTTACTGATAGAATATCAAAGGTATTGTAAGTAATAAGGAAATACTAAAAATTGACTATACGTATAAAACAATAGACAATGTATTAAGGTAACTTTATAACAAGTACGAAAGTGAGTGATCCACCTTGGATCTTACAACGATAAAAAATCCTGAGTTTTTAAAGAAAATGTCAGTAACACAATTAGAAGAACTAAGTGAAGAGATTCGTCGGTTTTTAATTACAAAGCTTTCTGCAACTGGTGGTCATATAGGACCAAATTTGGGGGTCGTTGAGTTAACGCTTGCACTCCATAAAGTATTTGATAGCCCAAAAGATAAATTTTTATGGGACGTCGGTCATCAGTCGTATGTCCATAAAATTTTAACAGGACGAGCGGGAGAGTTTGATACAATCCGTCAATATAAAGGATTATGCGGTTTTCCAAAGCGTGACGAAAGTGAGCATGATGTATGGGAAACTGGACATAGTTCTACATCTCTTTCAGCCGCAATGGGAATGGCTGCTGCAAGAGATTTGCAAAAAACAAAAGCTCATATTGTTCCTATCATTGGTGACGGGGCTTTAACAGGTGGTATGGCTCTTGAAGCGCTTAACCACATCGGGCACGAGCAAACGGATATGACCGTTATTTTAAATGACAATGAAATGTCTATCGCTCCTAACGTGGGGGCTGTACACAGTATTCTAGGACGTTTGCGCACGGCGGGCAAATACAACTGGGTAAAAGATGAGCTTGAAGTCTTGCTGAAAAAAGTGCCTGCAGTAGGCGGTAAGCTTGCGGCAACGGCAGAACGTGTAAAAGATGGCCTAAAGTATATGGTCGTGTCAGGCATGTTCTTTGAAGACCTTGGCTTTACGTATTTAGGCCCGGTTGATGGCCATAGCTATGACGATTTATTGGAAACGTTACAATATGCAAAGAAAACAAAAGGACCGGTACTGATTCACGTTATTACGAAAAAAGGGAAAGGGTACTTGCCGGCGGAAAGCGATAAAAGCGGAGCATGGCATGGTACAGGCCCTTACAAAATTGAATCCGGTGACTTTATTAAAGACAAAAATGTTCCGATTGCTTGGAGTAAACTAGTAAGTGATACGGTATTGAAGATGGCTAGGGAAGATGATCGCATTGTAGCCGTAACGCCAGCAATGCCTGTGGGTTCAAAACTCGAAGCGTTTCAAAAAGAGTTTCCGCATCGCATGTTTGATGTTGGGATTGCAGAGCAGCATGCAACAACAATGGCAGCGGGTCTTGCAACTCAAAATATGAAGCCCTTTTTAGCTATTTATTCTACGTTTTTACAGCGTGCATACGATCAAGTGGTTCATGATATTTGCCGTCAGAAGCTAAATGTATTTATTGGGATTGATCGCGCTGGGCTAGTAGGTGCTGATGGTGAAACGCATCAAGGCGTGTTTGATATTGCATTCTTACGTCATTTGCCTAACCTTGTTATTATGATGCCAAAAGACGAGAATGAAGGCCAGCACATGGTTCATACTGCTTTGACTTATGAAGAAGGTCCGGTTGCCATGCGCTATGCTAGAGGAAACGGATTAGGTGTTGAACTAGATTCAGAACTGAAAAACATTCCGATTGGTACATGGGACGTATTAAAAGAAGGTTCAGATACAACCATTTTAACGTTTGGTACAACGATTTCAATGGCGATGGATGCAGCACAAGAACTTGAGAAGCAAGGAATCAGCGTCAAAGTGGTAAATGCTCGTTTTATTAAACCGCTGGATGAAAAAATGCTTCATGAGATCTTCCAAACAAATAAGCCTGTGATTACGGTAGAAGAAGCGGTACTTCAAGGCGGTTTTGGAAGCGCAGTGTTAGAGTTTGCATCAGAGCACGGCTATTACGATACGCGCGTTGAACGTATGGGGATTCCAGATCGCTTTATCGAGCATGGTAGCGTAA
This sequence comes from Priestia megaterium, assembly GCF_023824195.1. NCBI lineage: Bacteria > Bacillati > Bacillota > Bacilli > Caryophanales > Bacillaceae > Priestia > Priestia megaterium. The sequence goes on along the minus strand of NZ_CP085442.1, from coordinate 4,354,626 downwards.
CAAAACTTTTAGAAGAAATTGGCTTAACCAAAGAAGAGATTATAAATCGAGTTAAAAAACTCGTAACACCAACACAAAAGAGGCTTGAAGTTAAGTGACAAAAAAAGAACGAGTAGATGTATTATTAGTAGAACGAGGTTTGATTGAAACAAGAGAAAAAGCAAAGCGTACAGTGATGGCAGGACTTGTTTATGCCAATGAAGTTCGTTTGGATAAGCCGGGAGAGAAAATTGAACGCGATACGCCGCTGACAATTAAAGGTGCAGTGATGCCCTATGTCAGCAGAGGCGGCTTTAAGCTTGAAAAGGCGATTAAAGAATTTAATGTTCATGTAGCCGATAAAATTATGATTGATATTGGTTCTTCTACTGGAGGCTTTACCGATTGTGCGCTTCAAAATGGAGCGAAGATGTCCTATGCGCTAGACGTAGGCTATAATCAGCTAGCTTGGAAGCTTCGTCAAGATGAACGGGTAGAAGTAATGGAACGAACAAATTTCCGTTATGTGACGCCAGCTGATTTATCAAGAGGCTTGCCTGAATTCGCTTCTATTGATGTATCATTTATTTCCTTAAGACTCATTCTCCCTGTGTTAAAAACGCTTCTTGTTCCACACAGCGATGTTGTTGCGCTCGTTAAGCCACAGTTTGAGGCTGGAAGAGAGCAAGTTGGGAAAAAAGGAATCGTGCGTGACTCAAAAGTGCATGAAGAAGTCCTTCAAGGCATGGTGGATTTCTCCCTTCATCAAGGATACGATGTATATAACATGTCGTATTCACCGATAACAGGAGGAGATGGAAATATCGAATTTCTTCTTCATCTGCGCTGGAAAGGCGAGCGTGAACTTGGTGAAAATCAAGCTCCGCTTACTGTGCGTGAAGTGGTCGAAGAAGCACATAAGACGTTAAAAGAGAAAAAGTAATAATGGCCAATGTTAAGCAAAGACTTAGCATTGGCGATTTGATTATGACTCTTTATACAAAAGGTGCATAATCAAGTTGAACACATTATGATACTTAATTAGTGAAAGACTTATAAACAACAAAACAAAAAGAAGATTACATATTAATGTGAGGTGCCAACATGAATAAAGGGCAAAGACATATTAAAATTCGTGATATTATCACGAATAATGATATTGAAACACAGGATGAATTAGTGGATATTTTAAAAAACCAAGGTTTTAATGTAACACAGGCAACAATCTCTCGTGATATTAAAGAATTGCACTTAGTCAAAGTGCCTTTGATGGACGGTCGATACAAATACAGCTTGCCTGCAGATCAGCGTTTTAATCCCTTACAAAAGTTAAAGCGCTCTCTTATGGACGCATTTGTAAAAATTGATTCAGCCGGGCATATGTTGGTGATGAAAACATTGCCGGGAAATGCAAATGCGATTGGTGCATTAATTGATCATTTGGACTGGGATGAAATATTAGGAACAATTTGTGGAGACGATACATGTTTGATTATTTGCCGTACTCCTGAAGATACGCAAATTATATCAGATCGATTCTTAGAAATGTTATAAAGGTGAGTGAAGCAGGTTGTTAGCTGAATTATCCATTAAAAATTTTGCGATTATTGATGAACTTTCTGTTTCATTTGAAAAAGGCTTAACGGTATTAACAGGCGAAACAGGAGCGGGAAAGTCAATTATTATTGATGCCATTTCATTGTTAGTAGGTGGAAGAGGCTCTTCAGAGTTTGTCCGCCACGGAACAGACAGAGCCGAAATTGAAGGGCTTTTCTTATTTGATGAAGAACAGCATCCGAGTCACGAAAAAGCTAAACAAGTCGGTTTAGAAGTGGAAGATGGAATGATTGTGCTTCGCCGAGACATTACGACAAATGGGAAAAGTATTTGCCGGATCAACGGTAAGCTCGTAACGTTAGCTATCCTACGTGAAGTTGGACAGACGTTAATTGATATACATGGACAGCATGAACACCAAGATTTAATGAATCAAGATCGTCACTTAACTCTTCTTGATCAATATGGAGGAGAAAAAGTAGAAGAGGCTTTAACGGAGTATCGAGAGGTATTTTCTAGGTATACATCGTTCAAAAAACAGTTAGATCAATTAACTGAAAATGAACAGCAGATGGCACATCGCCTAGATCTTATTCAATTTCAATTAGATGAAATTAAAGCGGCAAATTTGCAGCTGAACGAAGACGAGGAACTAAATGAAGAGCGTTTGAAGATTTCTAACTTTGAAAAGATCTATACTTCACTAAACGATGCGTACAATGCGCTGCACGGTGAACATCAAGGTTTAGATTGGGTAGGCGTAGCAATGAATCATACGGAGGATATTTCTTCACTGGAAAAAAACTATGCCGATATTTCTGAAATCATTTCATCGAGTTTCTATCAGCTAGAAGACGCGTCTTATAAAATTCGTCAGCAGCTTGATTTATTAGAATTTGATCCCAAACGCTTAGACTTTATTGAAGCGCGTTTAAATGAAATTAATCACTTAAAGCGTAAATACGGTCAAAGTGTAGACGAAATTCTAGAATATGCAGCACAAATTGAAGATGAAATTGATCGTATTGAAAATCGAGATACGCATGTGAGTAAGATCAAAGAGCAGTTAAACAGCGTAGCGCAGGATTTATTAGTAGAAGCTAACAATGTTTCAGCTATTCGAAAAAAACTTGCTCAAGAGTTAACGGACAGCATCCATCATGAGCTTCAAGAACTGTATATGGCTAAGACCGTATTTCAAATTAAATTCTCTGTTGTAAATGCAGGTAAAAATGACGTTGAAGTAAATGGAGAAAGAATAAAATTCACCAAAGACGGCATTGACAACGTAGAGTTTTATATTTCTACCAACCCTGGTGAACCGTTAAAGCCTCTTGCAAAAGTAGCATCAGGAGGAGAACTGTCAAGAATTATGCTGGCGTTAAAGAGCATATTCTCTAAGCATCAAGGTGTGACGTCCATTATCTTTGATGAAGTTGATACAGGCGTAAGTGGAAGAGTAGCTCAATCGATCGGTGAAAAAATACATGCCATTTCCGTTGATTCACAAGTTCTCTGTATATCTCATCTGCCGCAGGTAGCAGCTATGGCAGATACTCATCTCTTTATTGCTAAAGAGATAAAAGGTGATCGTACAACGACGTCTGTTCTTCCATTAACTCTTGATGAAAAAGTAAAAGAAATTGGTCGAATGATTGCAGGAGCTGAAATTACAAGCTTAACGAAGGAACATGCCAAAGAGCTTTTAGATTTAGCGGATAAGATGAAGCACACCATTTAAAAAAACACCTTTTAACACGTAACAGTATGTGTTAAAGGTGTTTTTTTATACAAAATGGAGGAACTGAAAATGTTTCCTTGCACTTCTTTTCATTTTTCTCTGAACTTCTGTTATAAATGCGCTTTAAGAAGGCTAAATTAAATGTGTAGCCATTTAGGCGAGGAAGCGAGGAGAGTGAAAACATGCAAAATCGATACAGACATATAATTGGTGCGATTCTCCTTGTTTCGTTCATTTTTGTAGGATTTATTCCAGTTGTGCAACAATATATACACATTCCAAAACAAATCGTCTTATTTGAACAGCAAAAAGAAAAAATTAATACGACATTACCGCTTAGCGTAGCAGCTTCATCACCTGTTTACGATGTAACAAGTAACAAGGCGAAGCTGACCGTAGCAGGCAAACAGGTAGGCAAAGAAGAGTTGATGCTTCATTTGGCCGGTATTCCTGTAAAGCGTGTAGACGTGCAGGTATTATCTGATTTTAAAGTCATTCCAGGTGGACAATCAATCGGTGTGAAATTAAATTCAAAAGGTGTTCTTGTTGTAGGCTATCATCAGGTAGATACAGCAAAAGGTAAAAGATCTCCTGGTGAAATTGCGGGTATTCAAGTTGGAGATATGATTACGAAGATTAATGGTAAAACCATTGAAAAAATGAGTGATATTACACCGTTTATTCAGCAGGCAGGAAAAACGGGTGAACCATTAAATCTGCATATTTTAAGAGAAAAAAAGCAGTTTGACACTAAGCTGTATCCGTTAAAAGATAAGCAAGATTATGCTTACAGAATCGGTTTATACATCCGTGATTCAGCTGCAGGAATTGGCACAATGACTTTTTATGATCCAAAATCTAAAAAATATGGCGCTTTAGGCCATGTTATTTCGGATATGGATACAAAAAAGCCAATCGTAGTAGAAGATGGACAAATTGTCCGTTCGACCGTTACATCAATTGAGAAAGGTTCTAACGGCGTTCCCGGCGAAAAGCTAGCAAGGTTTTCTGAAGATAGACAAATCATTGGAAATATTACACGAAATAGTCCTTTTGGTATTTTTGGAAAATTGTCTTCAACGATGGAAAACGGAATAATGGATAAAGCAATGCCAATTGCCCTATCTCATCAAGTAAAAGAAGGACCGGCTAAAATTCTAACGGTAGTAGATGATGATCAAGTGGAAGAATTTGATATTGAAATTATGAGTACTATACCTCAAAAGTTTCCGGCTACTAAAGGAATGGTTATTAAAATTACAGATCCTAAACTGCTAAAGAAAACAGGTGGAATTGTTCAAGGAATGAGCGGGAGCCCGATTATTCAAAACGGTAAAGTCGTTGGAGCGGTTACCCATGTTTTTGTAAATGATCCTACCTCGGGTTACGGTGTCCATATTGAATGGATGCTTAACGAAGCAGGAATCGATATTTATAAAAATAATCGAAAAAAAGCGAGCTAATGTTGTCATTAGTTCGCTTTTTTTGATAAAAATTATTGTCGTAAATGTAAGAGAAAAACGTCGAAAAACAAAGAAAATAAGAGAAAATCGAATAAATCCCATTTAAAAGACTTTTTTCTAAAAAAATAAAGGAAATAATGTTGCATTGTCGAATTTGTCCTTTAGAATAAAGAATAGAGACACGTAGGAAACGACGTATAACATAAAGGACTGAGGAGGAAGCTGCATTGAAAAAAATTAAAGTATGCTTGGTTGATGATAATCGGGAACTAATTGGTTTGCTTGAAGATTATATTTCAGAGCAAGAAGACATGGAAGTAATCGGAGTAGCTTACAATGGACAAGAGTGTTTATCCATTTTAAAAGATAAAGATCCGGATGTTCTTGTATTAGACATTATTATGCCGCATCTAGATGGATTAGCAGTTTTAGGTCAGTTAAAAGAAATGAAAAAAGAAAATTATCCAAATGTCATTATGCTAACAGCATTTGGGCAAGAAGACGTAACGAAAAAAGCGGTTGATTTAGGAGCTGCTTATTTTATTCTAAAGCCGTTTGATATGGAAAACTTAGTGAATCATATTCGTCAAGTTAGCGGACAAACATCTTCATTTATGCAACGTTCATCTTCTTCCATGCGTTCACATCGCGACAGCAAACCAGCAAATTTAGATGCAAGCATTACGAGCATCATTCACGAAATTGGTGTACCTGCTCATATCAAAGGCTATTTATATTTGAGAGAAGCCATTTCAATGGTATATAAGGATATTGAGCTGCTTGGGTCGATTACAAAAGTACTGTATCCTGATATTGCAAAAAAATATAATACAACGGCAAGCCGCGTTGAGCGCGCCATTCGTCATGCCATTGAAGTAGCATGGAGCCGAGGAAACATTGATTCCATTTCTTCATTATTCGGATATACTGTCAGCATGTCAAAAGCGAAGCCGACAAATAGTGAATTTATCGCCATGGTTGCGGATAAATTACGCCTTGAACATAAAGCGAGTTGAAAGGGATAGGACTGCTGGAATTACGGGGTTTTGAGTGAGCTGATACCTTTTGTAATACAGAGTACATGCCGATAAACTTTTGGAATTTACACTAGATAGTAAACTGAAAACCAATAAACATTTTACTGCAGGGCCGATGAATTTTAATCATTCATTGGTCCTTTTATTTTGTTTTAAGAGGTGAAAATATTGAGGTTAATGGAACGTGCATCTTGTTTCTCTTCATATCCATAGTGGTGTATTTTATTGAAATAATTTATTTAATTGTTATGAGGGTTTTGTGTTTGAAAGAAGATTTAGAAGGTGCATTAAAAAATTTATCTACATATTTTAAATGGGATATGGATAATTAAATTATAAAAAAAAGCAGCCTTCAGAAAAGGCTGCTTTTTTTAATCCATTAATTTAGCAATCGGTTTTGAAAGGAACAGAACGATAATTCCAAGTACAATTGTTACAGCTCCGATTAAGCTGAAGATGTCGAAATAACCTAAAGACTGTGTATAAGATGCAAGAACACCCGCTAGCTTATTAGCAACAGCAGAGCTTGCCATCCATACGCCCATTAAAAGAGAAGCAAGCTTTAATGGAGCCAGTCTACTTACCATAGACAACCCTACTGGCGAAATCATAAGCTCAGCCAGCGTGTGCAGGAAGTAAGTGAAAATCATGAACAGGATATTTACTTTTAAAGCTGGGTCATTACCAGTATACATAACGGCTGGAATTAAAATTAAGAATCCTAATCCGACTGTTACAAGTCCCATACCCATTTTTGTTGGTGTTTTGAAATCACCGCGTTTTGAATTTCCTAGCTTGTACCAAACTAGTGACATAATTGGTGCTAAAATCATGATAAACAGCGGATTCAATGATTGGAACCACTCTGTTGGAACCGTGAAACTACCTATTTGACGATTAATTTGATCTTGAGCATATAGTGTTAAAGAACTTCCAGCCTGTTCAAAAGCTGTCCAGAAAGCAATAACAACGAAGGCTAGAATAACGATAGCAACCGTTCTTTTCTTTTCTCGTGCTGTCAGCGGAGCAGTTGATGTTTGAGATGCCGCTGCGTGTACTTTTCCTGTAGGCTCTTTCCCGATATCGCCTAAATAGCGATTAGCCAGTAGGTTAAACAAAATTTGTCCAACAACCATTCCAATAGCTGCTGTTAAAAATCCGTATTTGTAACTCATTAATCCAACAACTAACGGTGCGAAAAATGCACCAAAGTTAATACCCATATAAAAAATGGTGAAAGCACCGTCACGGCGAGGATCATTTTCTTCATACAGATCTCCGACCAATGTGGAGATATTTGGTTTGAAAAATCCGTTTCCGATAATTAATAAAGCAAGTCCGATATACAAAGCGGCTACGCTTTGATGAATGAAGATGGAAAAATTCCCGAGTGCCATAATCACACCACCGATAGTGATGGCTAGCCTTCTTCCGAGGAAGCGGTCTGTTAAATATCCGCCAATCATCGGCGTAATGTAAACAGCACTAGTGAATGTTCCATATAAGCTCAGTGCAGTTGCTTTATCTACCCCGAGTCCACCTTGAGCAGCGGTAGCAGTTAAATAAAGAACCAGAATGGCTCTCATTCCATAATAACTAAATCTTTCCCATGCCTCAGTAGCGAATAATAAGTACAGTCCAGGAGGGTGTTTTTTCCTAGACTCATTTGGCTGCTGATTTTCGTGTTGTACAGCTGCTTGCATAATGAAGTCCCCCTAAAATTTTTCTCATACTATTTAATTCTTTTGTTTGAATTGATCAAAAAATCAGAATATAAGTACTGGAATAAATATAATGTATTTTTATTTTAGTAGAAAAACAATAATTTCGTCAATAAAATTATATGGAAAAATCAAAAAATAATTAAATATACACAAAAAAGTATTAAATTACTTATTTAAAAGCATTTTTAAAAATACATTTATATTATTAAATATTCTAATATATGTTAGGGGGAAGGAAGTGAGAAGGTAATACTATTTTTGGAAATGAAAATTTGAAAGAAAAAAGGATCTGTTATTCAGATCCTTTTTTATCTTCGCCCGCATTTAATTCAGCAAGTTTCTGCAGCAAAATATGCTGAGGCATATGCATTAATTGCTCGAGAGGGATATTCAATTGTTCCGCTAATTTTACGGCTGTATCCGGTGAAATTTGCAGTGGTCTCATACACAACGACCTCCTTTTGCATATAAAGTAATGAAAGTGAAGAAGTATAAACAGTAAATTCGTGCTTTCACTATTAAGTAATGCTAAAGTTAATAATAAGTGATAATAGAGGAGTTGAGCAAGTATGTTTGTAATAGGTCATCGCGGCGCAGCTGGAACGTTTCCTGAAAATACGATGATTTCCTTCAAAGAAGCAGCGAGAGTTGGAGCACACGGAATTGAACTTGATGTGCATATGACAAAGGATGGGGAACTTGCTGTAATTCATGATGAAAAAGTAGATCGAACGACGAATGGAAAAGGGTATGTAAAAGATTTTACGTATCAAGATTTACAAAAATTAGATGCGAGCTATAAGTTCAAAAAAAAGTATGGAGTATGTAAAATCCCCGCGTTAAATGAAGTAATGGAGTGGGCTTCAAGTGAAGGAATTAGTGTAAATATTGAGTTGAAAAACAATATATTTGACTATCCATACTTGGAAATGAAAGTCTTGGATTTAATTTATTTATACAAGATGAAGGATCGAACGATGATTTCATCTTTTAATCATAACAGCTTAGCCCGAATTGGTTCCCTGGATTCTACGATCGAAACAGCTATTTTATATTCTTATCCGATGTATGAGCCTTGGGTATATGCTCAGCATCTTGGCGCAAAAGCTCTTCACCCTAATCAGCGTACCGTTAATGAAGTAAATGTAGCCGCTTCAAAAGATTGTCAAATTCCAGTGCGACCTTACACAGTAAATGATGTAAAAGTAGCTGAGCAGCTTCGGAAATATGGATGTGAATCCGTTATTACCGATTATCCAGAAAAAATGGTGAAGCAATTTGGGGGGCGCTTTTCGTAAAAAAACATCGCATTAATGCGATGTTTTTTTATCTTTTTGAAATCTGTTTTGAACTTTGTTTCGCTTGCGGTCTCTGTGCAGAATAAAGCCAGCAACAAATCCAAGGCCGATTAAAAATAATAGAAGACCGACTGAAAATTGCAAAAATAAAGAAGGGAACGGGGATTGCAGGATGCCAAAAATCATATCTCTCATAAGTTTAATGCCATAGCCAGCGAGTATACCAGGAATAAGTAAGATTAGCAGTGCGATAATTCGAACCATAACTGCTCCTTTCGCTTCTCTTTTTTAAAAATGAATGCGTTTACATTATGAAACCGTTATACTTGAATCATAAAAGAACTAAATAAATTGTCAAGAGCGTTTCTTTTTTTATATGATAGGTATATGCAATATTTTGCACGGAATATGTACATATTAAGTAGAAAAGGTGAAAAAATATGCAAAATGTGTTGATCGTTGGAGGAGGAAAAGGCGGATTAGCTATTCTGAAAATCTTGTTGGAAACCGAATTTATGAAAGTGATTGGTGTAGTAGACGTACGAGCTAACGCGCCGGCTGTTTTGTATGCGCAAGAACAAGATATTTCAACCGGAATGAATTGGGAGCCTTATATGACAAAGCAGCTCGATGTCATTGTTGAAACAACAGGTAAACAAGGCGTCTTTCAACAATTGCAAAGAAGCAAACCTGCTGATGCACTGGTAGTGCCGGGATTGGTTGCTGAAATTATGGCAAATCTGATGGAGGAAAAAGAAGAGTTAATTCAGCGGTTAAAGCAAGAATCGTATAAATATGATCTTATTTTTAACGCGGCTCATGATGCGATGGTCGTGATTGATAGGAATGGATATATTACGCTATTTAATCAAAGTGCCGAGCGTTTGACGAACTTTTCACACAGAGATGTAATTGGTAAGCATCTTCATGAAGTCATTCCAAATAGTAAACTTGTTGATGTTCTTCATACAAAAACGATTGATCAAAATAGTGAATTTGTGTTAGATAGCGGACGGAAGGTAATTACGACTAGAATACCAATACTCGACGAGAATGGAGAGCTGTTTGGGGCCTTTTCGATTTTTAAAGATATTACGGACGTTGTCGGATTGGCAGAAGAAGTTACGAATTTAAAAGAAGTACAAACTATGCTTCAAGCTATTATTCAATCTTCTGAAGAAGCTATTTCGGTTGTCGATGAAGAAGGAAGAGGGATTTTAATTAATCCTGCTTATACGAGAATTACGGGTTTAAAAAAGACGGATATTATTGGTCAGCCCGCGACTGCCGATATCTCTGAAGGAGACAGTATGCACATGAAGGTGCTGCAAACAAGGCGTCCCGTTCGAGGTGTAAGAATGAGGCTTGGTCCGAGTAAAAGAGACGTAGTTGTCAATGTTGCCCCCGTTATTGTCGATGGAAAATTAAAAGGCAGCGTTGGCGTTATTCATGATATGTCTGAAATTCAAGAGCTTACAAATGAACTCAAAAGAGCGCGTCAAATTATCCGAACGCTTGAAGCGAAATATTCATTTGCTGATATCATTGGTCAATCTGAAGAGTTTCAGTTAGCAATTGAGCAGGCTAGACTTGCTGCTAAAACACCAGCTACTGTTTTGCTTAGAGGTGAATCTGGGACTGGTAAAGAGTTGTTTGCACATGCGATTCATAATGCGAGCAGCCGAAAGTTTAATAAATTTGTCCGGATTAACTGTGCTGCGCTTTCTGAGTCTTTGCTTGAAAGTGAACTTTTTGGGTATGAAGAAGGAGCTTTTTCCGGGGCAAAAAGAGGCGGGAAACGCGGCGTTTTTGAAGAAGCCAATAACGGTAGCATCTTTTTAGATGAAATCGGGGAGCTTTCAGCTCATATGCAGGCTAAGCTGCTTCGGGTGCTTCAAGAAAAAGAGCTTATTCGCGTTGGAGGAACGACTCCTATTCCGGTGAATGTTCGCGTTATTGCAGCTACGAATGTGAATTTAGAAAAAGGAATGGCTGATGGAAGCATCAGACAGGACTTGTATTATCGGCTAAACAAAATTCCGATTCACATACCTCCTCTTCGGAAGAGAAAAGAGGATATTGGTGCGCTTGTTACACACTTAATTACAAAAATTAATCAAGATTACGGCCGGCATGTTGAAGGAGTAACAGAGGGGGCTTTACAATCATTAAGATCATACGACTGGCCAGGAAACGTCAGAGAGCTTGAAAACATATTAGGCAGAGCCATTATTTATATGCACTATACAGAAACAATGATTGATTCTGTTCATCTCCCTTCGCTTGAAGGCAAGGGCAAAAAAGAAAAAAATCAGGTGAATGAAGAGGTAGTGTTCGAAGGGAAGACTTTAGCGCACATGATGGAAAATTATGAAGCGGAACTTATTCAAAAAGTGCTGCTTGCAAACGAGTATAACCGAACGAAAACAGCAAAACAGCTCAATATTTCCCTGCGTTCTCTGTATTATAAGTTGGAAAAATACAATCTTGCAAATAACAGCATGCAATAAAGTGCATGGTGTGCAATTTATTGCATATAAATAGAGAGGTATTCTTTTTTTTATTTGTCGTTAGAATCAATAAAAAAAATTTTTTGTGTGTAAGAACGGATATAAGCAGCTATATTATGTAATATATGCAGGGGATGGCACAAATCTTGCATGTATTTTAGGTGACTGCATAAACGCGCAGTATGCTCTTTAAAACGGAGCAAAAGAAAGAATGAAAAAGGAGAGGTCGAACATTCCATGACTCTTGCTACCATCTTATCTCAGGTTGCTAAGCAGTCTTCTTTGACTGTTGCTGTTGCTGCAGCTGAAGACTTAGAAACAATTGAGGCAGTGTATGAAGCTGTGTCAAGGGAAGTTTCTGAATTTATTTTGTTTGGCAACGAAACGACAATTAATGAATTATTCAGGCAGTACCGCCCATCCTTACTCACTCATAAGGCTGTGACGGTCGTACATACGGAGTCCGTTTTAGAAGCGGCTCAATTGGCTGTGCGTTCAGTTCAGCAAGGTCAAGCTCATATCGTAATGAAAGGGAATTTATCCACATCGCTTATTTTAAAAGCTGTGTTAAATAAAGAGCATGGTTTGCGTACGGGAAATGTTTTATCACATGTAGCTGTGTTTGACGTTCCTCACTATGACCGTCCGATTCTTGTAACAGATGCAGCTATGAATATTACGCCATCTCTGGAAGAGAAAGTTCAAATCATTCAAAATGCGGTGAACGTTGCCCACTCGATTGGGATAGAGGTGCCAAAGGTAGCTCCTATTGCAGCGGTTGAAGTTGTGAACCCTTTGATGCCTGCAACAGTAGAGGCTGCACTTCTTACACAGATGAACCGCAGAGGACAAATTAAAGGCTGCGTTATTGATGGACCTTTAGCACTCGACAATGCCATTAACATAGAAGCAGCCAAGCAAAAAGGCATTCAAAGTGAAGTTGCCGGTCAAGCAGATATATTACTCGTTCCAGCAATTGAAACAGGGAACGTTTTATATAAATCCCTTATTTATTTTGCTAAAGCAAAAGTTGGAGCTATTCTAGCGGGAGCAAAAGCTCCGGTCGTCTTAACATCCAGAGCAGATTCATCAGAAAGTAAATTATACTCACTGGCGCTTGCTATCAGCGTCGCTCAACAGAATTCTTAGGAGGCACTAACAATGAAAATTTTTGACTATATGGAAACATACGATTATGAGCAGTTATTATTTTGCCAAGATAAAGATTCAGGCTTAAAAGCCATTATTGCGATTCATGATACAACAATTGGACCAGCTCTAGGCGGTACGAGAATGTGGACATATGAATCAGAAGAGGCCGCAATTGAAGATGCGCTTCGTCTATCACGCGGAATGACTTATAAAAATGCAGCAGCAGGCTTGAATTTAGGAGGAGGGAAAACGGTTATTATCGGAGATCCTCGCAAAGACAAAAATGAAGCGATGTTCCGTGCATTTGGTCGCTTTATTCAAGGGTTAAATGGTCGATATATTACAGCAGAAGATGTGGGCACAACGGTAGAGGATATGGATATTGTATATGAGGAAACGGATTATGTAACGGGTGTATCTCCTGCTTTTGGTTCATCAGGCAATCCATCACCAGTCACAGCCTACGGCGTATACCGAGGAATTAAAGCAGCAGCAAAAGAAGCATTTGGAACAGATATGCTTGAAGGAAAAGTAGTAGCTGTCCAAGGTGTAGGAAACGTAGCATATAATTTATGCCGCCACCTTCACGAAGAAGGAGCGAAACTTATCGTAACGGATATTAATAAAGAAGCTGTTCAGCGTGCGGTAGAAGAATTTGGTGCGCAAGCAGTAGACCCGAATGATATTTATGGTGTAGAATGTGATATCTATGCTCCTTGTGCACTCGGAGCAACGATTAACGATGAAACGATCCCTCAAATAAAAGCAAAAGTTATTGCAGGGGCAGCTAATAATCAATTGAAAGAAACGCGTCATGGTGATTTAATTCATGAATTAGGCATTGTATATGCCCCGGACTATGTTATTAACGCAGGAGGCGTTATTAACGTAGCTGATGAGCTAGTTGGATATAACCGTGAGCGTGCGCTGAAAAAAGTTGAAGGTATTTATGATAATATTGAAAAGGTAGTTGAAATCTCAAAGCGAGATGGCATTCCAACCTATCTAGCAGCAGATCGCTTAGCTGAAGAAAGAATTGAAAAGCTGCGTCGTTCACGCAGTCAATTTTTACAAAATGGACAGCATATTTTAAGTAGACGTCATACGCGCTAATGTTTGAGCTGAAGGCTAGGCAAAAGGAATAAATGAAATCCTTTCGACCTAGCCTTCGTTTATGAGAATGATAAGGTAGGAGGACATGTGTTGGATATGCACGAATATCGAATGCTGATAATAAATCCGGGTTCAACGTCCACAAAAATTGGCGTGTTTCACAACGATAAACCAATTTTTGATCGAACAATCCGCTACGATTCACAGCAAATGAATCAGTTTGAGACGATATATGCACAGTATGAGTTCCGTAAAAACTCGATTTTAGAGGCACTTGATGAAGAAGGGATTAATTTATCTAAATTAAGTGCAGTATGTGGAAGAGGAGGGCTTTTACGCCCGATTGAAGGCGGCACATACGAAGTAAATCAAGCCATGCTCAAAGATTTAAAAGACGGTTATGCCGGCCATCATGCTTCAAATTTAGGCGGGATTTTAGCGTTTGAGATTGCGTCTGGATTAAATATTCCAGCGTATATTGTTGATCCAGTGGTGGTAGATGAGCTAAGTGACATCGCTCGTATCTCAGGAACTCCTTTTATGGAAAGGAAAAGCATCTTTCACGCGCTGAATCAAAAATCGGTTGCTCGAAAAGTGGCTAAAGAAATGAATAGCACATATGAACAAATGAACGTTATTGTTACCCATATGGGTGGAGGCATTACAGTTGGAGTTCACCAACGCGGAAAAGTAATTGATGTGAACAATGGCCTGCACGGCGACGGTCCTTTTAGTCCAGAGCGCGCTGGGGGTGTACCGGTTGGTGAATTAGTTCGTCTTTGCTTTTCAGGTCAGTATTACCGCGAGGAGATTATGAAAATGCTTGTAGGAAAAGGCGGGCTTGTCGGTTATTTGGGCACATCTGACGTGCAGAAAGTCGAAGCGCTAGTGAAAAATGGAAACGAAAAAGCTAAGCTTATCTACGAAGCAATGGCTTATCAAATTTCGAAGGAAATTGGAGCTGCCAGTACGGTTTTGCATGGAAAAGTAGATGCCATTATTTTAACGGGAGGCATTGCTTATTCAAAAGCGTTTGTTGAGCTGATTATTAATCATGTAAAGTGGATTGCAGATGTCATTGTTTATCCTGGAGAAAATGAGCTTCAAGCGCTAGCTGAAGGGGCTCTCCGAGTGCTTACAGGTGAAGAAGAAGTGAAGGAATATAAAGGCGCTTAATAGCGTTTGCAGAAAGGTGTGAAGCAGTGTGGCAAAAGAATATGATTTGGTCATTCTCGGCGGTGGAACCGGAGGGTACGTAGCAGCTATTCGTGCCTCTCAGTTAGGTCTATCGGTAGCGGTTGTGGAAAAAAATAAGTTAGGCGGCACATGCCTGCACGCAGGGTGTATCCCAAGCAAAGCTTTACTAAGAAGTGCAGAAGTCTATCAAACGGCTAAGAAAAGCAGTGAATTTGGCGTAGAAACTTCCAATGTACTATTGAACTATGCACGTGTACAAGAACGAAAGTCAGAAATTGTTTCACAGTTACATAATGGTGTCAAACAGCTAATGAAAAAAGGTAAAATTGACGTATATGAAGGAATTGGACGTATTTTAGGACCTTCTATTTTTTCTCCTATGCCAGGAACCATCTCCGTCGAATTAAAAAGCGGTGAAGAAAACGAAATGCTTATTCCAAAGAATGTAATTGTCGCAACAGGGTCTCGTCCTAGAACATTACCTGGTTTAACGATTGACGGAGAGAAAGTAATCACTTCAGATGAAGCATTAAAGATGGAAACACTTCCTGCTTCTATTATTATTGTGGGAGGCGGCGTCATCGGAATTGAATGGGCGTCAATGCTCACAGATTTTAATGTTGATGTAACGGTTGTTGAATACAGCGATCGAATTTTACCAACAGAAGATCAAGATATCTCCCGTGAAATGACGAAGCTTTTAAAAGCAAAAGGAGTTACCATTATTACTTCTGCTAAAGTAATGGCTGATACACTGTCTATTGGTGGTCAGGTGAAAATTTCGGCTCAAGTAGGAGACGATATGCAAGAATATGAAGCAGAAAAGCTGCTTGTATCTGTAGGGCGTCAAGCGAATGTCGAAGGAATTGGTCTCGAGAATACCGATATTGTAGTAGAAAACGGTGTGATTGCCACGAATGATTTTTATCAAACGAAAGAATCTCATATCTACGCAATTGGAGATGTGATTGGCGGACTGCAGCTTGCACATGTAGCTTCTCACGAAGGAATTGTAGCTGTTGAGCATTTACATGGTGAAAAGCCTTTGAAGATTGATTATACAACAATCTCTAAATGCGTATACAGCAGCCCGGAGGCAGCAAGTGTAGGATTAACAGAACAAGAAGCAAAACAGCAAGGGTTTCAGCTGAAGATTGGAAAGTTTCCGTTTAAGGCCGTTGGAAAAGCTCTTGTATATGGAGAGGCAGAGGGATTTGTTAAAATTATTGCTGATGCCGACACAAATGATGTCCTTGGTGTGCATATGATTGGACCTCACGTGACGGATATGATCTCTGAAGCAGGTCTTGCAAAGGTATTGGATGCTACACCATGGGAAATTGCTCATACCATTCATCCTCACCCTAGCCTTTCAGAAGCGATGGGAGAAGCTTCATTAGCTGTAGATGGAAAAGCGATTCATTTTTGATGATTAAAGGAGGTTTAAACATGACAAAAAACCGTCATGAATCATTAGGATTAACTGATGAACAAGTACTTGAAATGTACCGCACTATGCTGCTTGCACGAAAAATTGATGAGCGTATGTGGCTATTAAATCGTGCAGGGAAGGTGCCTTTTGTTATTTCATGTCAAGGTCAAGAAGCTGCTCAAGTTGGCGCAGCTTTTGCCTTAAACAGAGAGAATGATTACATATTACCTTATTACCGCGATCTGGGTGTTGTGCTAGCATTTGGAATGACCGCGCGCGATTTAATGCTTTCTGGGTTTGCTAAGGCAGAAGATCCAAACTCAGGAGGTCGTCAAATGCCAGGTCACTTTGGCCATAAGGAAAAGCGAATTGTAACAGGATCTTCTCCAGTTACAACACAGGTGCCTCATGCAGTAGGAATCGCTTTAGCAGGACGATTGGAGAAAAAAGACTTAGTAACGTTTGTCACGTTTGGAGAAGGATCTTCTAACCAAGGAGATTTCCACGAAGGCGCGAACTTTGCAGGTGTTCATAAGCTTCCTGTTATCTTTATGTGTGAAAATAACAAGTATGCGATTTCTGTTCCGGTTGAAAAGCAGCTAGGATGCGCAAAAGTATCTGATCGTGCGATTGGATATGGTATGCCAGGCTACACAATTGATGGAAACGACGTCCTTGAAGTATACCGAGTGGTAAAAGAAGCAAGAGATCGTGCATCCAGAGGAGAAGGGCCTACTCTTATTGAAACTGTTTCAGAGCGTTTGACTGCCCATTCAAGTGATGACGATGATCGTGCATATCGCGGAGCAGAAGAATTGTCTGAAGCTAAAAAGAGTGATCCGCTTGCGTACTTTGCGACTTATTTAAAAGAGGTTAACGTGTTAACCGATGAACGAGAAAAACAAATGCTTGATGATATTATGAACATTGTTAATGATGCAACAGATTATGCTGAAAACGCTCCTTATGCAGAAGCGGAATCAGCTTTAAAATACGTGTACGGTGAGTAAGGAGGAAAACATATGCCGGTTATTTCATATATTGATGCAGTAACAATGGCCATTCGTGAAGAAATGGAAAGAGATTCCCGCGTGTTTGTATTAGGAGAAGACGTAGGGAAAAAAGGCGGCGTATTTAAAGCAACCAACGGACTGTACGAACAGTTCGGAGAAGAAAGAGTCATTGACACACCTCTTGCAGAGTCGGCCATTGCAGGGGTAGGAATCGGAGCGGCAATGTACGGAATGCGTCCGATTGCTGAAATGCAATTTGCTGATTTTATTATGCCTGCAGTCAATCAAATTGTGTCAGAAGCAGCGAAAATTCGCTATCGTTCTAATAATGATTGGAGTTGTCCAATTACAATTCGAGCTCCTTACGGCGGCGGAGTTCACGGTGCTCTTTATCATTCTCAATCTGTTGAAGCACTATTTGCCAATACGCCAGGGTTAAAGATTGTGATGCCTTCTACGCCTTATGATGTAAAAGGATTATTAAAAGCAGCTATTCGTGATGATGATCCAGTTCTTTTCTTTGAGCATAAGCGTGCGTACCGTTTGATTAAAGGAGAAGTCCCTGAAGATGATTATGTACTTCCGATTGGCAAAGCAGATGTAAAGAGAGAAGGAGACGACATCACGGTTATTACATATGGTCTTTGTGTACACTTTGCTCTTCAAGCTGCTGAAAAACTAGAAGCAGACGGTATTTCAACACACATCTTAGATTTAAGAACGGTCTATCCGCTTGATAAAGAAGCTATTATTGAAGCAGCCTCTAAAACAGGTAAAGTACTGCTTTTAACGGAAGACAACAAAGAAGGCAGCATCATGAGCGAAGTAGCAGCTATTATTGCTGAACACTGCTTATTCGATTTAGATGCTCCAATTCAGCGCCTTGCTGGCCCTGATGTTCCAGCTATGCCGTATGCACCAACAATGGAAAAATATTTTATGGTGAATCCAGATAAAGTAGAAAAAGCAATGAGAGAATTAGCTCAATTTTAAAAGGAGTTGTATCAATTGGCTATTGAAAAAATTACGATGCCGCAGCTCGGTGAAAGTGTAACAGAAGGTACAATTAGCAAATGGCTCGTTTCTGTTGGAGATCACGTAAATAAGTACGACCCGTTAGCTGAAGTCATGACGGATAAAGTAAATGCTGAAGTGCCTTCTTCTTTTAGTGGAACAATTAAAGAGTTAATTGCAGGTGAAGATGATACTTTGCCTGTAGGAGAAGTGATTTGTTTAATTGAAGTAGAAGGAACTGTACCTCAAAAAGAACAGAAAACGTCTGATAAGACTGTAGAAGAATCAGCGCCAAAAACAGCGGACAGTCAATCCAATAAAAGCCGATACTCTCCAGCTGTTATGCGTCTGTCACAAGAGCATAATATTAATTTAGATACCGTGACAGGAACAGGTGCGGGCGGCCGCATTACGAGAAAAGATATTTTAGCTGTTATTGAAAAAGGTGGAGCTGCTGAAGTGAAAGAAACACCTGCATCAACAGTTCAGCCAGAAGCACCCGTAGCGGCAGCTGCTCCAAAAACGCAGCAATCCGCGCCGGTTGTGTCTGCAGCAGGAGATCAAGAAATCCCTGTTTCAGGCGTGCGTAAAGCTATTGCAGCAAATATGCTTCGCAGCAAACACGAAATTCCGCATGCATGGACAATGGTTGAAGTTGATGTAACGAACTTAGTTTCTTATCGTGATGCATTAAAGACGGAGTTCAAACAAAAAGAAGGTTTTAACTTAACTTATTTTGCGTTCTTCGTAAAAGCAGTGGCTCAGGCTTTAAAAGAATTCCCTCAAATGAATTCAATGTGGGCAGGAGACCGTATTGTCCAGAAAAAAGATATTAATGTATCCATTGCTGTTGCAACAGACGATGCTTTATTTGTGCCGGTTATTAAACAAGCCGATGAAAAGACAATCAAAGGCATTGCGCGTGAAATTACAGAGCTCGCGCAAAAAGTTCGTACGGGTTCATTGAAGTCTGAAGACATGCAGGGCGGAACGTTTACTGTTAACAACACAGGCTCATTTGGTTCCGTGCAATCAATGGGGATTATTAATTACCCGCAAGCGGCTATTTTACAAGTAGAATCTATTGTAAAACGTCCGGTTATTATTGATAACATGATTGCTGTTCGAGATATGGTTAACTTATGTTTATCACTTGATCACCGCGTGTTAGACGGCTTGGTGTGCGGCAGATTCTTGGCAAGAGTTAAAGAGATTTTAGAATCTACTTCTAAAGAGAATACGTCCGTCTATTAAAAAAGAGGCTGGCACAAAAATATTTTAGCTGCAGGAAGATCCGAACGATGAATCGAGATTCTTGATAGAGAATCCAACTCGTTCGGATTTTTTTATGGTGATGGTAAACGTAGGTTAATTATGTCCCGCCCTCTTTTTATTTTGAAGCAATGATTGAACAATTTGTAAAAGATGTATTAAAATAAAAGAAGAATCATCAAACTTCAAAGTGTAATCATCTCGGTTTAGCAGGCAGCTATTAACTGTAAAGGGGCATGGAAATGAAAACAAATACATTATCATTTCATGAATTTACACGTACACCTAAAGAAGATTGGGCACAGGAAGTTAGCAAAAATACCGCGCTCTGCTCAAAAGAAACGTTAGAAAACATCTTTTTGAAACCGCTTTATTCCGAAAGTGATACGGCACATTTAGACTACTTGCAGCAGAGTCCGGCGGGAATAGATTGTTTAAGAGGAGCCGGTAAAGAATCATACATACTAGGGGAATGGGAAATCACCCAAAAAATCGACTTACCTTCTATTAAAGAAAGCAATAAACTTCTTTTACACAGTTTGAGAAATGGACAAAATACGGCCGCTTTTACGTGCAGTGAAGCAATGAGGCAAGGAAAAGACGTTGATGAAGCAACTGAAGCTGAAGTAGCCTCAGGCGCTACAATTTCTACTTTAGAGGATGTTGCTCATTTGTTTCAGCATGTAGCTCTTGAAGCTGTGCCTTTATTTTTAAATACGGGATG
This sequence comes from Priestia megaterium, assembly GCF_023824195.1. NCBI lineage: Bacteria > Bacillati > Bacillota > Bacilli > Caryophanales > Bacillaceae > Priestia > Priestia megaterium. Next base: position 4,334,400 of record NZ_CP085442.1, on the reverse strand, counting down.
TACATCCGTTCCACTTCTTTCGTTTCTAAAAGCATACTGTGTTGATCATAACTTTGATATTAGACAGCTAACAGGTACGGTTGGAATGGATCCGCTCGGCACCCTTGCTGAATATGGAAGAGTTCCACTTTCTACTCGAGATTTATACGATCATTTAGCTTACGCAACGCGTTTGGCTCACAGTAATGTTCCAGAGCTCAAAACGATCATTGTATCAAGCATTCCTTACCATAACAGCGGTGCAAACGCTGTTCAAGAACTAGCTTATATGCTTGCTACAGGGGTGCAGTATATTGATGAATGCATAAAACGCGGTTTGTCCTTACATCAAGTTTTACCTCACATGACCTTTTCTTTTTCAGTTAGCTCACATTTATTTATGGAAATATCAAAACTTCGTGCTTTTCGCATGCTTTGGGCAAATGTGGTTCGTGCTTTTGATGACACGTTCGTTTCAGTGCCGTTTATCCATACGGAAACGTCACATCTTACACAGTCTAAAGAAGACATGTATACAAATGCATTAAGGAGCACGGTTCAAGCATTTGCTTCTATTGTAGGAGGAGCGGATAGTCTGCATATTGAACCATATGATTCCGTCACATCCTCATCTTCTCAGTTCGCTCATCGCCTTGCCCGTAATACTCACTTAATTTTGCAGCACGAAACACATATATCAAAAGTAATGGATCCTGCCGGAGGCTCTTGGTACGTTGAAGCTTACACACATGAATTAATGACAAAAGCTTGGGAGTTATTTGGCAACATTGAAGACCACGGCGGCATGGAAGAAGCTTTAAAACAAGGGCGAATTCAAGATGAAGTTGAACAAATGAGAGTAAAAAGACAAGAGGATATAGAGTGCCGAATTGAGCGCTTGATCGGAGTCACACACTATGCTCCTAAGCAACAGGCTGTATCTCAAGAGATAAAAAGCACGCCGTTTAAAAAAGAAGAAATAAAAATGGATAAATACAGTGATCAGAACGCTTCGGAATTTTCATCAAATCTTTCGCTAGAGGACTATACAAAGCTAGCATCTAAAGGGGTAACAGCAGGGTGGATGCTAAAACAAATGGCGAAGCAGACACAGCCTGACAGTGTTGTGCCGCTCACTAAGTGGAGAGCAGCAGAGAAGTTTGAAAAAATACGGGTTTATACAAAGGGAATGAGCATTGGCATTATGGAGCTCACCGATCCTAGCAGCCGTAAAAAAGCTGAGATTGCCCGGTCTTTATTTGAAAGCGCAGGCTTTGCGTGTGAAACAATTAAAAACATAGATTCCTATGTCGAGATAGCAGATTGGATGAATGAACAAAAGCACGAAGCATATGTGATCTGTGGAAGTGATGAACTCGTGGAAAAGCTCTTAACAAAAGCGATGACTTATTTTGAGGAAGATTCCGTTTATGTGTACGTAGTAGGGGAAGAACATGTATCACGCAAAACGCAGTGGCAGCAAAAAGGTGTAATGAGCGTCATACATCCTAAGACGAATGTTATTCAATGCGTTAAGAAGTTATTATGTGCTTTGGAGGTAGAAGTTCATGTATAAAAAGCCTTCTTTTTCTAATATTCCATTATCATTTTCAAAGCAGCAAAGGGAAGATGACGTGACTCAAAGTTCATTCACTGCTTTTCAAACAAATGAACAAATTGAATTAAAATCAGTGTATACAAAAAAAGACAGAGATAACCTCGACTTTATTCACTTTGCACCTGGTGTCCCACCGTTTGTGAGAGGACCGTATGCAACGATGTATGTGAATCGGCCTTGGACTATTAGACAGTATGCAGGATACTCAACGGCGGAGGAAAGCAATGCCTTTTACCGCCGAAACCTAGCTGCTGGACAGAAAGGGCTGTCTGTTGCTTTTGACCTCGCTACCCACCGCGGCTATGACTCTGATCATCCAAGAGTTGTTGGAGATGTAGGGAAAGCAGGTGTGGCAATTGATTCAATGATTGATATGAAGCAGCTGTTTGAAGGGATTCCGCTTGATCAAATGTCCGTGTCGATGACGATGAACGGGGCGGTGCTTCCTATTTTAGCTTTCTACATCGTAACAGCTGAAGAACAAGGCGTAAAAAAAGAAAAGCTGGCTGGAACGATTCAAAACGATATTTTAAAAGAATATATGGTGCGCAATACATATATTTATCCTCCTGAGATGTCAATGCGAATCATTGCGGATATTTTTAAATATACAGCGGAGTACATGCCGAAATTTAACAGTATCAGTATATCAGGCTATCATATGCAAGAAGCAGGTGCTCCAGCAGACTTAGAGCTTGCTTATACGCTTGCAGACGGACTTGAATATGTACGAACCGGCTTGAAAGCGGGAATTACAATTGACGCATTTGCTCCGAGGCTATCCTTTTTCTGGGCAATTGGAATGAACTATTTTATGGAAGTAGCGAAAATGAGAGCAGGGAGGCTGCTATGGGCAAAACTAATGAAGCAGTTTGAGCCGGATAATCCTAAATCTCTAGCTCTTAGAACGCATTCTCAAACGTCCGGATGGAGCTTAACGGAGCAGGATCCATTTAATAATGTTATTAGAACATGCGTCGAAGCTCTGGCTGCAGTATCAGGACATACGCAGTCGCTTCATACAAACGCACTGGATGAAGCGATTGCTCTTCCAACTGATTTTTCAGCTAGAATTGCCCGAAATACGCAGCTTTACTTACAAAATGAAACGGAGATTTGTTCCGTTATTGATCCTTGGGGAGGCTCTTATTATGTGGAATCATTAACGAATGAATTAATGATAAAAGCGTGGAAGCACCTTGAAGAAATAGAGCAGCTCGGCGGAATGACAAAAGCAATAGAAGCAGGCGTACCTAAAATGAAGATAGAAGAAGCCGCTGCGCGCAGACAAGCAAGAATAGACTCGCAGGTAGAAATTATTGTAGGTGTGAATCAGTTTCAGCCGGAGCAAGAAGAACCGCTTGATATTCTTGATATTGATAACACAGCAGTTCGAATGAAGCAGCTGGAAAAGTTAAAGAAAATACGCAGTGAACGTAACGAACAAGCGATAATCGAAGCGCTTAATCGACTGACCAATTGTGCCAAAACAGGTGAAGGGAATCTCCTTGCTTTTGCGGTTGAAGCTGCGAGAGCTAGAGCTACACTAGGTGAAATTTCAGAAGCTATTGAGAAAGTGGCTGGAAGACATCAGGCTACTTCTAAGTCAGTCAGCGGGGTATACAGTGCGGAGTTTGCGCATCGAGATCAAATCGAAGAAGTTCGAAAGCTCACGGCTGAATTTTTAGAGGAAGAAGGAAGACGCCCAAGAATTTTAGTCGCGAAAATGGGGCAAGACGGTCATGACAGAGGATCGAAAGTTATTTCAACAGCCTTTGCTGACCTTGGATTTGATGTTGATATCGGTCCTTTATTTCAAACGCCTCAAGAAACAGCAAGGCAAGCTGTAGAAAACGACGTACATGTGATTGGCATAAGCTCTTTGGCAGCCGGGCATAAAACGTTACTGCCGCAGCTTGTTGATGAGTTAAAGAAATTAGAGCGCGACGATATCGTTGTTATTGTTGGAGGCGTTATTCCTAAACAAGACTACTCATTTCTTTTAGAACACGGCGCTTCTGCAATCTTTGGACCTGGAACAGTAATCCCAAAAGCGGCCGTTTCCGTTTTATATGAAATAAAGAAACGGTTAGAAGAATAGTTGGTGAAGACAATTGGTGAAATTAAAAACGGTACAAGATTATAAACAAGGGCTGCTTGAAGGGAAAAGAACAGCGTTAGCTCAAGCCATTACTTTAATTGAAAGTAAAGCGCCGAAGCATAAAGTAATAGCACAACAGCTGATTAAAGAAATCTATCTTCATACGGGGCATTCAGTGCGCATTGGTTTTACAGGCGTACCCGGAGCAGGAAAAAGTACGCTGATTGACAAATTTGGGTCGTACCTATGCAAAAATGGCCATTCCGTTGCAGTTTTGGCAGTCGATCCAAGCAGTACCTTGTCTGGAGGAAGTATTTTAGGAGATAAAACCAGAATGGAGCTGCTTACCAAACAAGAGAACGCTTTTGTCCGTCCTTCACCTTCTCAAGGAACGCTTGGAGGTGTTCATCTTAAAACGAGAGAAGCCATTTTTCTTTGTGAAGCGGCTGGGTATAACATTATATTTGTCGAAACGATGGGCGTTGGACAAGGTGAAATGATTGTAAAAGAGATGGTAGACTTCTTTGTTCTGCTTGCTTTAACCGGAGCAGGAGATGATTTGCAAGGAATTAAAAAAGGGCTGCTTGAATGGGTTAATTTGATTTGTGTAAATAAAGCAGACGGGGATAACCGGCTAAAAGCAGAAGTGACTGCAAAAGAATACGAAAGCGTCATCGGTTTCCTTCACGGTCATTCTGGAGGGTGGAACCCACAGGTTATCACAACTTCTGCTTATGAAGAAGCATCATTTCAAGACTTGTGGAAGATAATTTGTGACTATAAGGAATGGATGAATAAAAATGATCTGTTTTATGCAGTAAGGCAAAAGCAAATGAAGGCATGGTTACAAGCAAGTGTTAATGAATATTTACAAGAATCATTTTATGAACATCCTTTAGTTAAGCAAACGTTAGGGGATGTTGAAAAACAAATGATGACGGGAGATGTCACAATGGCTGAAGCTCTCGAACACTTGATTAAAATCTACCAGCAGGCGATGAAGGAAATATAAAAAAGGATCCTGCATTTTATGCGGATCCTTCTACACTAGGGAGTTAAGAGTATGGTTTTCTAGCTGTAAAAATAGTATCACCATTTCTTTTCTTGTTTAATCTTGATTACCAAGAAAAAATGAGTCAAAGCAATCGCCTTTTTAGGTTTCGTTTGCTATGATAAAGAATAGATAGCAAAAGGGAGGTATGAAAATGAATATCGATTTTAACTTGTTTATGAACGACGTTGTTCGTCAAGCCCGTAAAGAAATTACAGCTGCTGGTTATACAGAATTAACGACGGCTGAAGCGGTAGATGAAACGTTTAAAAAGCCTGGTACAACGCTTGTAATGGTGAATTCAGTTTGCGGTTGTGCAGGAGGTATTGCAAGACCTGCTGCAGCGCACGCTGTACATTATGATAAACGTCCAACAAACTTGGTTACAGTATTTGCTGGGCAAGATAAAGAAGCAACTGCACGTGCACGCGAATACTTTGAAGGTTATCCGCCTTCATCTCCATCTTTCGCCTTATTAAAAGACGGAAAAATTATCACAATGGTAGAGCGTCACGAAATTGAAGGCCATGAGCCAATGTCAGTTGTGATGAAGCTGCAAGAAGCATTCGAACATCATTGTGAAGAAGTGTAAGAGAGAAGCCGTTTTGAACGGCTTCTTTTTTTATGCGTTTTTTTTACCTATCTGTATGCAGGCTTTCTAACGAGTGGAAAATGTTGAGAAAAGGTATTTTCAAATAGTGAAACTTATATTTAAAAAAGATATTGCATATTTATAATGTTGTGTTAAAATACATTTATATGAATATATATTTAAATTTCGACATTTACTTGCAATAGTAAAAAACTTATTTCATAATATTATTAATTTTTAAAAAATAATGTAAGGAATAAACTAGGGGGAACGAAGATGAAATTGAAGAAGTGGTTATCGGTAACGGCAATTGGTCTCTTAACAGCAGGCGTTTTAGCTGCATGCGGAGCAGGAGAAGGAACGTCTAATGGCGGAGCAAGCAGCGACGACAAAGATAAAAAAGTACTAGTAATGGGAACATCGGCAGATTACCCACCATTTGAATATATTGATACGGCAAAAGGTGATAGTGAAGCAATCGGATTTGACGTAGATTTAGCAAAAGCAATCGGTAAAAAGTTAGGCTATGACGTACAGGTGAAGGATATGGAATTTGGCGGATTAATTCCAGCTTTACAATCTAATAAAGTCGATTTAGTTTTAGCTGGTATGACGCCAACTGAAAAGCGTAAAAAGAACGTGGACTTTTCAGACGTATACTATGAAGCAAAAAACATGATTGTATCGAAGAAAGATGCGCCAATTAAAAATGCAGAAGAACTAAAAGGAAAAACAGTCGGTGTACAAACTTCTTCTATTCAGGCAGACGAAGCAAAAGAAATTGCAAAAGAAGTTGACGGAGTAAATGTAACAACGCGTGACCGTATTCCAGAACTAATTCAAGAAATGAAATCAAATCGTATCGATGCAGCGATTATTGAAGATACAGTAGCTAAAGGGTATGTGAACAAAGACAAAAGCTTGCAAATGTCTGATACAGGACGTCCAGATTCAAGTAAAGGATCAGCAATCGCATTTCCTAAAGACAGCAAGCTAACGAATGACTTTAACCGTGAATTAAAGAAAATGAAAGAAAACGGTGAATTAGATAAATTAATCGTTAAGTGGTTTGACGACCAAAAATAAGAATGATAGTTAGAGAGGAATGGAACTAGGCATGAATTTGGATTTTTCGCAAATCGTGCCTTCTATGCCTTATATTTTAAAAGGGATAGGGGTAACGGTACAGATAGTCCTAGCTTCAGCAATTTTAGGGTTTGTGCTGGGAGTTATTTTATCTTTATGTAAAATCAGCCGCAATAAACCTCTTCAATGGTTTGCGGATGCATATACGTCCGTGTTTCGCGGAACACCGCTTGTACTGCAATTATTATTAATATACTTTGGATTACCTCAGCTGCTCGGGTTTGATATTGCCCCGTTTCCAGCGGCCGTTGCTGCGTTCGGTCTAAACTCTGCAGCATATATATCTGAAATTATTCGCGCTGGTATTTTAGCTGTTGATAAAGGACAGCGTGAAGCGGCATTAGCGTTAGGAATTCCTTATCGCCGCATGATGGGACAAATTATTTTGCCACAGGCACTTAAAAATATTTTACCTGCTTTAATGAATGAGTTCATTACATTAACAAAGGAATCAGCTATCGTTACAGTTATTGGAGCACTCGACATTATGCGCCGTGCTTACATTGTAGGTGGAGAAAAATTCGCCTACCTTGAACCGTTAATTTTTGCAGGGTTGATTTATTATGTAATGGTAATGGGCTTAACGCTCCTTGGTAAAGCAGTCGAGAGGAGAATGAGAAAAGGTGATTAACGTTGAAAATTTACACAAATCATTTGGTAAAAATGAAGTTTTAAAAGGTATTTCAACTACGATTAAGGAAAAAGAAGTCGTAGCTGTTATTGGCCCTTCTGGTTCTGGTAAATCTACTTTTTTACGCTGTATGAACCTGCTTGAAGAACCGACGAGCGGATTAGTTTCAATTAACGGTCAAGTGATTACAGATAAAAAAACAAACATTATGCGCGTGCGTGAAAACGTAGGAATGGTATTTCAGCATTTTCACTTGTTTCCACATATGACAGTGCTTGAAAATTTGACGTATGCTCCGATGACGGTAAAAGGCGTGTCAAGAGAAACGGCTGTTGCTAAAGGCAAAGAATTACTCCAAAAAGTGGGACTTGCTCAAAAAGCCCACGAGTTTCCAAGTCGCTTATCGGGCGGTCAAAAGCAGCGTGTAGCTATTGCGAGAGCATTGGCAATGGAGCCCAAAGTGATGCTGTTTGACGAACCAACATCAGCATTGGATCCAGAGATGGTAAAAGAAGTACTAGATGTAATGAAGTCGCTAACAGAAACAGGAATGACGATGGTCATTGTAACGCATGAAATGGGATTTGCACGAGAAGTAGCGGATCGTGTGCTGTTTTTAGACGGCGGTGTGCTTGTTGAAGATGCGCCTCCGGCTGAATTTTTCTCAGCGCCTAAAAGCAAGCGTGCTAAAGATTTCTTAGAAAAGATTTTATAATAAAAAAAGTGCAGGAAGAGTACGATCTTTTCTGCACTTTTTTTATTGAAATTTATACGGTACAGCAAGATTTAAGGTTGTGTTATTTTTCTATTCGTGTTAATAAAGAATAGAGTATTTTATCACACTAAAAAGAAACCAACATGTAGGAGTCTAGAAAATGAAATTTAAAATTGGGTACCGGACAATTAAAACAGCCGTCGGTACATCACTGGCTATTATTATAGCTCAGTTCTTTCACCTCGAGTTTTTTGTATCAGCTGGAATTATCACCATTTTATGCATTCAAAATTCAAAGAAAAAATCACTGCGAAGTGCAAGCGATCGTTTTATTGCTTGTTCTTTATCCATTCTGTTTTCGTTTATATTCTTTGAAGGGATTGCTTATCATCCACTTGTTATAGGACTGATGCTGCTTTTGTTTATCCCGGTTACGGTTATATTCAAAGTTAATGCAGGCATTGTTACAAGCTCCGTTATTTTGCTTCATATTTACTCCAAAGGCAATATGACGTGGGGAATCGTCTTTAATGAACTTGGCTTAATTATAATTGGGATAGGTGTTGCCCTGCTTGTGAATTTATACATGCCAAGTTTAGATCAAGAGCTTCGCACGTATCAGCAAGAAATTGAAGAAAATTTCCGGTCGATGTTAAAAGAAATTGCCCTGTATCTCAGAACCAATGACAGCAGTTGGGACGGTAAGGAAATTGCAGATACGGTAAAAATTTTAGAAAAAGCAAAAAGCCTTGCGTTTCGTGATGTAGAAAATCATTTTGTGCGTGGGGAAAATTATTATTACCGCTATTTTAAAATTCGTGAAAAACAGCTTGAAATTATTGAGCGTACGCTTCCTCTCATTACCGCTATTGATTTGGTGGTAGAACAGCGCTACATGATTGCCGATTTCATTGAAGAATTAAGTCTATCCATCCACCCCGGTAATACAGCAAAATTATTTTTAGCCAAACTTCAGCATTTACGAGAAGCGTTTGCAGAGATGCCGCTTCCCAAAACGCGGGAAGAGTTTGAAGCGCGTGCCGATTTACTGCACGTAGTCAAAGAAATTGAACAATATTTGGTTATTAAACAAACCTTAAAAATAAGTTAAACAGCATGTATGTTGTTTATCTTGCTTACGAACACTAAATAAGACAAGAGATATCTCTCTTGTCTTTTACTTAGGACTAACGTAAGGTGGTGGATTACGTGCATGTGTTTGCTTTTATCCTTTTACTACTATCTCCGGTTTGGCCATTAGGAGAAAATCCGTTGCCAAATGATCCTTATATTATTATTAATAAACAAAGCAATGAGCTTGCTTATATTCAAAATAAAGAAATTAAACAAATTATTAAAGTAGCAACGGGGAAAACAGTTAATCTGACGCCCGAAGGGGAGTTCACGGTAACAGTAAAAGCTGTTAATCCTTATTATCGGAGAAGTAACATTGAAGGAGGCGCTCCTCAAAATCCTCTAGGTGTAAGGTGGATTGGGTTTGATGCAAGAGAGACTGACGGACGTATTTATGGCATTCATGGTACAAATCAGCCGGATTCCATCGGTAAATATGTATCGAATGGCTGTATTCGCGTAGAAAATCGTGAAGTAAGCCATTTATATGATCAAGTCCCGTTAGGTACAAAAGTATGGATTGTATCTACAGATCAATCTTTTGAAGAGTTAGCCGCTCAAAAAGGCATGGTGAATATACAGCAAAAGACTGGTGACTAGTCACCAGTCTTTTTTATATGTTTGCATTGCACACAGAAACAGCAGTGCATCTATGTTTTTAGTCATCAGTCTCGATTAAAACCACATGGCAAGTCCCGCTAAAAGCGTAGATATTAACATGACAAGAAGCATTAAAAACACAATGGTTTTTTGGATTTTCTTATTAGACATACAACCAAAGTCCTCCTACACGTTTTTTTCTTATTTTACATGTCTTCCGCTGCTTAGACAAGCAACTTTCTGTAAATACGCGAGCAGGAGATTTCTTTTGTTTTCAAGAATATGTGTAAATGAAAACGCTTTTTTAAGAGGTGAGAAAGTGATAAAAGGAATTGATCACATAGGAATAGCTGTAAAATCAATTGAAGGCAGCCTGCCTTTTTATGAAAAGGTATTAGGACTGTCTTTATTAAAAGTAGAAGAAGTAGAAGAACAAGGAGTAAAAGTTGCTTTTATTGAGTGCGGCAACGTAAAAATTGAATTATTAGAGCCGCTCTTTGAAGACAGTGCAGTCGGCGCGTTCATCAAAAAGAGAGGTGAAGGTCTTCATCATGTTGCTTTAGGTGTGCGTACGATTGAAGAACGGATTAACGAGTTAAAGGAAAAGGGTGTACACATGATTGACGATGTTCCGCGAAAAGGCGCAGGGGAAGCATCCATTGCTTTTTTGCATCCAAAGTCAGCAAACGGTGTTCTTTATGAGCTCTGTGAAAAAACACTAGAGGAGGAGAAGAAACATGGTTGACATTTATGATAAATTAAATGAATTGTACGATAAGCGCCGGAAGATCGAGTTAGGCGGTGGAGACGAAAAAATTGAAAAACAGCACCATAAAGGAAAACTAACGGCACGCGAACGAATTGAAATTCTTTTAGATGACCATACATTTGTCGAATTAAATCCATTTATTGAACATCGGTGTGCTGATTTCAGTATGAATAATCAAGTAGGACCAGGAGACGGGGTAGTAACAGGTTACGGCAAGATAAACGGTCGCTCAGTCTACTTGTTTTCACAAGATTTTACAGTATTCGGAGGCGCGTTAGGTGAAATGCATGCTAAAAAAATTGCGCACGTAATGGACTTAGCGGCTAAAACAGGCGTGCCGTTTATTGGCTTAAATGATTCAGGCGGGGCTCGTATTCAAGAGGGCGTCATGTCTCTTGATGGATACGGTCATATTTTTTATCGAAATGCCATTTATTCGGGTGTCATGCCTCAAATATCTGTTATTATGGGTCCTTGTGCAGGCGGAGCCGTGTACTCACCGGCGATTACGGACTTTGTTTTTATGGTAGAAGAAACAAGTCAAATGTTCATTACAGGACCAAAAGTAATTGAAACGGTAACGGGAGAAAGCATTTCCTCTGAAAATCTTGGAGGAGCAGCTGTTCATAACGAAATTAGCGGTAATGCCCATTTTAGAGGTGCAACAGAACAAGAGGTGCTAGAACAAGTACGAACGCTCTTAAGCTATCTTCCTCAGTCTAGCCAAGAGCAGCCTCCTTTAGCCTCAAAGGCAGAGTGTGATCATTATCGTCCGGATTTATTAGACGTTGTCCCGTTTGATGCCGTGCGCCCTTACGATGTGCGTCAAGTCATTCACCAAGTAGTGGACGAGCACTCATTTTTTGAAGTGCAAAAAGACTTTGCAAGAAATATTGTCATTGGTTTTGCCCGCATAGATGGAAAAGTTGTCGGACTTGTGTGTAACCAGCCTAAAGTAATGGCAGGCAGTTTAGATATTAACTCCTCAGATAAAGCAGCAAGGTTTATTCGATTTTGCGATTCATTTAATATCCCACTTATTACATTTGAAGATGTTACAGGTTTTTTCCCAGGTATCAAGCAGGAACATGGCGGAATTATACGTCATGGTGCTAAAATTTTATATGCATACTCCGAAGCTACCGTTCCGAAAATCACGGTGATTTTGCGAAAGGCGTACGGAGGTGCATACGTAGCTTTAAATAGTAAATCGATTGGAGCGGACCTTGTGTATTCGTGGCCGAATGCAGAAATCGCTGTTATGGGTCCTCAAGGTGCTGCAAATATTATCTTTGCAAACGACATTCGAGGTAGCGAAAACCCAGATGAAACAAGACACGAAAAAATTGAACAGTATCGCGAGAAATTTGCTAATCCTTACGTAGCGGCAAGCGCTGGAATGGTTGATGATGTTATTGATCCTCGGGAAACGCGAATAAAATTAATACAAGCGCTTGAAATGTTGCACAATAAAAAGGAAGAGCGTCCAGCAAAGAAACATGGTAACATACCATTGTAGGTTATTTTTGGAGGGATTACATATTATGATTAATGAACAACGAATCGTTGATTTATTTATTGAATTAGTACAAGTAGACTCAGAAACAAAGCATGAGGAAAAAATTGCTGTTGTACTAAAAGAAAAATTTACTGCATTAGGCGTCGAAGTAGTAGAAGATGATGCCAAAGAAAAAACGGGCCACGGAGCCAACAACTTAATCTGCACACTGCCAGCTACAAAAGAAGGCGTAGATACAATCTACTTTACTTCTCATATGGATACAGTCGTACCTGGAAACGGTATTAAACCATCTATTGAAGATGGCTATATTAAAAGTGACGGCACGACAATTCTTGGAGCGGATGATAAAGCAGGCTTAGCAGCAATGCTAGAAGCAATCACCGTATTAAAAGAAGAAAACATTGCGCACGGCAAAATTGAATTTATTATTACAGTAGGAGAAGAATCTGGCTTAGTGGGCGCTAAAGCTCTTGATTCTAGTCTCGTAACGGCAAAATTCGGCTATGCTTTAGATAGCGATGGCAAAGTGGGAGACATTATCGTTGCTGCGCCGACGCAAGCAAAAGTAAATGCAACAATTTATGGAAAAACAGCTCATGCAGGTGTAGCTCCTGAACGAGGCGTTTCTGCTATTACGATTGCTTCAAGAGCCATTTCTAAAATGCCGCTTGGACGTATTGATGAAGAGACTACAGCGAATATTGGACGCTTTGAAGGTGGAACGCAAACGAATATCGTGTGTGACCGCGTCGATATTTTAGCAGAAGCTCGTTCATTAATTCCAGAAAAAATGGAAGCACAAGTAGCGAAAATGAAAGAAGCGTTTGAAACAGCTGCACAAGAAATGGGCGGCCGTGCAGAAGTTGATATTAAAGTGATGTATCCAGGCTTTAAATTTGGCGATGGAGATCATGTTGTCGAAGTTGCTAAAAAAGCGGTGGCTAATATCGATCGTCCTTCACGCTTGCTTCAAAGCGGAGGCGGAAGCGATGCAAATGTAATCGCAGGCTTTGATATCCCAACAGTAAATTTAGCAGTTGGTTATGAAGACATTCATACAACAAATGAAAAAATTCCGGTAGAAGAACTGGTGAAGACATCTGAACTAGTAGTGTCGATTATTAAAGAAGTAGCAAAATAATAGTTGCAGCCTTGCTTTTATATAAAAGCAAGGCTTTTTACATAGTGAATAGTAAATAGTCTGAATTTTTTAACATAATGTATAATGAAGAAAAGACGGTCGTTTTGTACAATAAAGTTAGTAATACATTTTACCAAAGTAGAAGTTGAAAATAACGTATATAAAAAATATGTAAGCGCTTTCAATCTGATTTTTATCAACAGATATCCTTGGGAGGTTGATGCAATGCGATCACCGGAAAGTTTGCAGTCCATCATTCAAAACTTTAATGAAGTAGAAAAAGGGTTGTCAAATAGAGAAGCAGTCGAAGAATCTAATCGATGTTTGTACTGTTATGATGCACCCTGTATTCAGGCATGCCCTACAGGAATTGACATCCCGACGTTTATTAAAAAAATTGCATCGGGCAATTTAAAGGGGTCTGCCGAAACGATTATGTCTTCTAATCCCGTAGGAGCAAGCTGTTCGAGAGTTTGTCCAACCGATGAACTATGTGAAGGAGCGTGTGTGCTTAACCATTCAACCAAACCAATTATGATTGGAGATTTGCAGCGCTACGCAACGGATTGGGCTATTCAAAATGAACAGGTGCTGTTTGAGAAAGGAAAAGCAAACGGCAAAAAGGTAGCAATTGTTGGTGGAGGTCCGGCTGGTCTCTCTGCAGCAAGAGAACTGGCGCGATTTGGGTATGACGTAACCATTTTTGAAGCGGAAAAACAAGCAGGAGGGTTAAATACATATGGAATCGTGTCGTTTCGTCTTCCTCAAGCGATTTCATTCTGGGAAGTTGAACAAGTAAAAAGCTTAGATGTAAAAATTAAAACAAACGTAAGAATTGGAGAAGATATTCTTCCAAGCGAATTGCTGCAGTCGTATGATGCGGTTGTATTAGCTATTGGTATGAGTAAGGTGCCTTCTCTACATGTTGAAGGTGAAGAGCTAGACGGTGTGTATGATGCGATTGATTTTGTGAAAAAAACGAAGTCAGAAGCGTTATCAACAGAATTTGTGGGTAAGCGTGTTGCCGTCATTGGTGCGGGAAATACTGCGATTGATGGTGCTACGTGTTCCGTGCGCTTGGGGGCTGAAAACGTTCAAATTTTATACCGTCGTACACGAGAAGAAATGACGGCTTATGATTTTGAATTTGAATTTGCAAAACAAGATGGTGTTGAATTCCGCTGGTTAACAGCTCCTATACGAATTATTGGAGATGAAAATGGTAAGGTGAGCGGGATTGAATGTGTAAAAATGACGTTAACAGATCCAGATGCAGACGGCCGCAGGAAGCCTGTTCCTGTTGAAGGTTCAACGTTTACCATTCCAGTCGATGCTGTTGTTAAAGCAATTGGTCAAGAACGGTACCTGTCTTTGATTCAACAATTCCAGCTGCATCATGAAGACGGAGTTGTCTTAATTAATCAAGAGACGTTTCAAACATCAAATCCAAAAGTATTTGCTTGCGGAGACGTTATTTTTGGTAAAGGGCAAGGAGAAGCAATGGTTGTGACCGCTGCTCAGCAAGGAAAACAAACGGCGTTAAATATTCATATGCAGTTAACAAAAGAAACAATGGAAACAGCTTAAAATCAGGAGGAGGAGAAATCTATGGCAGATTTAACAACAAATTTAGCAGGTATTCAATCACCAAATCCGTTTTGGCTGGCATCCGCACCGCCAACCAATTCAGGTTATCAAGTGCAGCGTGCATTTGAAGCAGGATGGGGAGGCGCAGTTTGGAAAACGCTTGGTGATCCGATTTTAAATGTTTCCTCTCGATTTGCTGCCGTTGGCTTCAACGGTCAGCGCGTAGCCGGCTTTAATAATATTGAGTTAATCACCGATCGTCCGCTTGAAGTTAATTTGAAGGAAATCTATGAAACGAAAAAGAAGTTTCCTAACCACGCAATTATTGCCTCTCTTATGGTAGAGCCTCAGCAAGAAAAATGGCATGAGATTGTCAAAAAAGTAGAAGACGTAGGAGTGGATGGATTAGAGCTGAACTTTGGCTGTCCGCATGGAATGGCAGAACGAGGGATGGGTGCTGCCTCTGGGCAAGTCCCTGATTTGGTTGAAAAACAAACGTATTGGGCTAAAGAAGTTGCCCAAACGCCGGTCATTGTTAAATTAACCCCAAATATCACAGATATCACTGTTACAGCAGAAGCAGCGGTTCGAGGCGGTGCTGACGCTGTGAGTATGATTAACACTATTAATAGTTTAGCAGGAGTAGACATTCATTCATGGAATACGATTCCACACGTAGCAGGAAAAGGCGCTCACGGAGGTTATTGCGGCCCAGCTGTTAAGCCGATTGCATTAAACATGGTCGCTGAATGTGCAAGAAGTCCGTTTATTAACGTTCCAATATCAGGTATGGGAGGCGTTTCGAACTGGCAGGAAGCCGTCGAATTTATGCTCATGGGTGCTACAGGTGTGCAAGTATGTACAGCTGCTATGCATCACGGGTTCCGCATTGTAGAGGATATGATTCAAGGTCTCAATTATTATTTGGATGAAAGAGGAATCGAAAAAGTAAGTGACATTGTAGGAAAAGCGGTTTCAAAATATTCCGATTGGGGCAACTTAGATCTCAATTATAAAGTAGTGGCTCGCATCGACCCGGATACGTGTATTAACTGCAATAAGTGTCATATTTCTTGTGAAGATACTTCTCATCAATGTATTGATATGCTGAAAGATCCTTCAGGGAAATCTTATTTAAAAGTAAGAGAAGAAGATTGTGTAGGCTGTAATTTATGTTCGATTGTATGTCCGGTGGACGGGGCGATATCCATGGTTGAATTACCAAATGAACAGCCTCCAATGACGTGGAATGAACGCCAAGCTGCTTTACAAGCGACGGCTGCACAGCGATTAGACGTATAAATACAAAGGGGATGAGGAAATGAAAAAAATCGTTAAAAATGGTGTGGTAGTCACAGCAACAGATACGTATAAAGCCGATATTTTAATTGAAAATGGAGTTATTTCGGCAATTGGCTCGGCATTTGAAGAGCAGGGCTGTGAAGTGATTGATGCAAAAGGCAACTATGTATTTCCAGGAGGCATCGATCCTCATACTCATTTAGATATGCCGTTTGGGGGCACCGTTACAAAAGATGACTTTGAAACAGGTACAAGAGCAGCAGCTTTTGGAGGTACGACAACTGTTATTGATTTTTGCTTAACCAATAAAGGCGAACCGCTGCAAAAAGCGATCGGCACATGGCATGAAAAATCAAAAGGAAAAGCGGCTATCGATTATAGCTTTCATCTAATGATTGGAGAAATCACGGAAGATGTATTAAATGAACTTCCTACGATTATTGAAAAAGAAGGAATTACTTCTTTTAAAGTATTCATGGCCTATAAAAATGTTTTTCAAGCAGACGATGCTACCCTTTATCAAACGCTAGTGCAAGCTAAAAAACTAGGGGCGCTTGTGATGGTACATGCTGAAAATGGAGATGTTATTGAGTATTTAACGGCAAAAGCACTAGAACAAGGACAAACCGATCCTATCTATCATGCACTGACTCGTCCTCCAGAAATAGAAGGAGAAGCTACGGGAAGAGCCGCGGTGCTAACGGAGCTGGCTGACTCACAGCTCTATGTTGTTCACGTGTCGTGCGCTGAAGCGGTTAAAAAGATTGCTGAAGCAAGGGAAAAAGGCGTAAATATCTGGGGCGAAACGTGTCCGCAGTATTTGACGCTTGACCAAACCTATTTAGAGAAACCGAATTTTGAAGGAGCAAAATACGTATGGTCGCCGCCTTTACGTGAAAAATGGAACCAAGATGTTTTGTGGAATGCTCTGCGTAATGGCGACTTGCAAACGATTGGATCAGATCAGTGTTCGTTTGATTTTAACGGTCAAAAAGATCTGGGAAAAGGAGATTTTACGAAGATTCCAAACGGAGGCCCTATTATCGAGGATCGCATGAGTATTTTATTTTCAGAAGGAGTAGTGAAGAAACGAATTAATATAAATCAGTTTGTTGATATAACATCAACAAAAATTGCTAAGCTGTTCGGACTGTACCCGAAAAAAGGAACAATAGCGGTTGGCGCAGACGCAGATCTGCTTATATTTGACCCTTCTGTTGAACGTACGATTTCAGCAAACACGCATCATATGGCAGTCGATTATAGCGCATTTGAGGGAATGAAAGTCACAGGTGAGCCGGTTTCAGTGCTTTGCCGCGGGGAATTTGTCGTAAAAAATAAGCAGTTTGTTGGTCAAAAAGGCTACGGACAATTTACAAAAAGAGCAAAGTTTAATGAGTTAAACACGGCTAACGAAGCTGAAAAATTAATGTTATAAAAACAGATGAAGAAATAGATCGGGGGCAGGGAAATGTCAAGTTACCATGAATATATGGCAGAGCGAGAAAAGATTGATTTTTTGCTGCAAAAAGGATTCAAAATAACGGCCGTAACAGAGAATCTAAGCGGGGCATTTGTGACGTTTGAACGCACCGAAAATAACCAAACCGAACAAGAAACGCTTCATATATTGACGGCGGATGCTAGAAAATATTTTTCATCCGTACTGATCCAACAAGTATAAAAACGGAGGCTGGGACAAAATTATTTTAGCTGAAGGAAGATCCGAACGATGAATCGTTCGGATTTTTTTATTGGTAGGGTGAACGTAGGTTTCATGTATGTAGGTGCTTCTAGCTGTTGATTGGAGTAATTTAATTATGTCTCAATCTCTTTATTTGTTTACTAATACCTATAAGTTTTTTACCATATTGGCTGACAAAAGTGATCCGTTTTTTTGTTTTTTTCGTTTTGGATGTGAAGCAAAATAACTAGATATTATCCATTCACTGTATTACAGTTGTTACATTTCGTTTACATCGAAAGAGAAAAGGTTTAGTTATCTAGTAAATTGTAGTAAATATTATAGTAGAACGTTTTCAAAATAAATCTATTAAATACGAAAAGGGTGTGACACGGATGGATCAAGCTACGCAGTGTATGACACAAGAAGAAACAAAAATTATTGATAAATTAAAAATGGAAATGTTAAATGCAGTGTCACTACAAGATTTGCGTTTTTATAAAAAAGAAATTCACCGAATTAAAGAACAAGCGGTTAAACGCCACGGTTTTTTTAATAAATTACAGCAAACAGCTCAGAAGCTGTAACGATCCATTATCGTTACAGCTTTTTTCGTTTCTTTCATTAAATATTTTATTTCTTCTAAATATTTAATATAATGTAAGAAGATATAGCTTTTGTTCTACACATATGCGAAATACGCGTTAATGATTCAGGAGACATGATGTGAAATTCGCTAGGGGCGGTGTTGACTTGAAATCATATTTAACAGTAACAGAGATTTTAACAAGGAAACATTTTGTAAACTGTGAAGTAATAGCTGGAGAGAAAGGGCTTACTAATTCTGTGAAGTGGGTGCACGTGATGGAAGTGACGCGCATTAATGAGCTGCTAAAAGGAAACGAGCTCATTTTATCAACAGGGGTAGGCTGGGGAGAAGATCCTCAATCTTGTTTATCATTTCTTCAGCAATTAATTTCTTGTAAGGCATCAGGACTGTGTATTGAACTTGGCACTTATACTTCTAAGATTCCGCAAATTGTAGTTGATAAAGCGAACGAATGTGATTTTCCGATTATTTTATTTCACGAGGA
This sequence comes from Priestia megaterium, assembly GCF_023824195.1. Classification (NCBI taxonomy): domain Bacteria; kingdom Bacillati; phylum Bacillota; class Bacilli; order Caryophanales; family Bacillaceae; genus Priestia; species Priestia megaterium. Next base: position 4,315,734 of record NZ_CP085442.1, on the reverse strand, counting down.
AGTTCCGTTCGTTGAAATTACGCAAGATGTTCACTCGCTTTTAATTAATCAGCACTATCAAATGATTTCCGATTTAGAACAGTATTCTCATAGGCTAAATCAGCTGCTGTTAACAGTTAATGACCCGGCCGTCATCTTACAGTGTTTATATGAATCTACGGGGCTTCTTGTCGGCCTTAAAGTTTCAAATGAATTACTTACCTTTGCTCCAGAGATGGACTTGCTCAAACAGCAGCTTCTACTTCATTATATAAGCAGGGAAAATGAGAGTCCGCATTTTACTGATCAGCCTATTCATTTATTAGGACAAGATTATGCTCAGCTGTATGTCGCTTCTATAAATGAAGCGTTAACAGAACTTGAAGTGCTCACCGTTGACCGAACGGCGACTGCACTTGCTCAGCATTTTTTGAAGGACCTGTATGTCGAAGAGAAAAAAAGAGTAGATGAAACCGAATGGATGACGAAATGGATGAACGGAGAGTTAACTCTTGAACAAATAAAAGACTCTATGCACGAAGTGTGTTCAGATTCTCCTATTCGCGGAGGTGTCGTTGTTTGCTGTAAGTGGCAAAGGCGGGAGAAGTTTGATCGAACGTATTTTAAGCTTATTTTGCGAAGCATTTTTGAACAAGAAGGCTTTCACTTATTAGTCTCCGAGCGAAATCGCGAAGTATTATTTATTCTTTTGAACAAACGAATGGTTAGCACGTGGAGAGAGAGGTTAGAAAACAGCCTTCATCGCTGGATGAATCAATATGAATCGGATGAAAATTCAAAGAGGAACGCCATTAGCTTTATCGGAATTGGCCAATACTGTGAACAGCTTGACTGCATGCATAAAAGCTATGAAACGGCTAAAGAAACGATTTCGATTCAAGAAATGCTGCAAAAACAAACAATTATTCATTTTTATGATGATTTGCATATGTACCGAATTATTTCGCTTTTACATCAGCATGAAGACTTACAGGAAGTGGTGTTTGAATATCTGCAGCCCGTTATTACATATGATGAAACGTATAATGCAAAACTCATGGAAACATTAAAAATTTATTTAGCATGCAACGGATCTAAACAAGAGACGGCTAAGCGTTTATACATTGTCCGGCAAACGCTATATCACCGTATTGAAAAACTAGAAAAGCTGCTGGGTGAAGACTTTATGGAGCCGGAAAAACGACTGGCAATTGAGTTTATGATTATGGCATATGAATATTTGTTTATGATGAAAAAGTCGCGTGCGGAATTTATAAACGGATAAGTAAGCAGCTGGAAACAGCTGTTTTTTTTATGTTGAGGCTGATTTTACTATATGTTCATTTTAGTTCATGCTTTCTCCGAGTTCACTGCGCAAAATGTGAAACGAGAATCTAGAGTTGTTTCACATTTTGTCTAATGCAACCACCATTTATTTATTCAATAATAAAGGTAGATTTGTCATTTCTTATTTTTTGAGGAGGCCAAGCGATATGTCAGTTGTGAATAATGATACGCAAGTTTTAAAAAATTACGTGGGCGGAAAATGGGTTGATACGGCAGGGAAAAAATTTGGAGAGGTAATTAATCCATCGACTGGCGAAGTAATTGCAAAAGTACCGCTTTCTACAAAAGAAGACGTAGCCAATGCGGTGGAAACAGCTCAAAAAACATTTGAAACATGGCGTAACGTTCCTGCTCCAAAACGAGCAAGATTAATGTTTGCGTTTCAGCATTTACTAGTTAAGCATCATGAAGAGTTAGCTAAATTAGTCGTACAAGAAAACGGCAAGGCTTTTAAAGAAGCTTACGGTGAAGTACAGCGCGGTATTGAATGCGTGGAGTTTGCCGCGGGTGCTCCTACTTTATTAATGGGGGAATCATTAAATAACATAGCGGAAGAAATTGATTCTGAGATGTTCCGTTTTCCACTGGGTGTCGTTGGCGGCATCACACCTTTTAACTTTCCGATGATGGTACCGCTTTGGATGTTCCCTCTTGCAATTGTATGTGGAAATGCGTTTGTATTAAAACCGTCTGAGCGAACGCCGCTTTTAGCAACGCGACTTGCTGAACTTTTTACAGAAGCAGGAGCACCGGATGGATTATTAAATATTGTGCACGGGGCACATGATGTCGTGAACGGATTAATAGAGCATGAAAAAGTTAAAGCGATTTCATTCGTCGGATCGCAGCCGGTAGCAAAATATGTTTATGAACAAGCTGCAGCTCAAGGGAAACGAGTTCAGGCTTTATCCGGAGCTAAAAATCATCATGTTGTGATGCCAGACTGCGATATGGATAAAGCGGTATCACATATTATCAGCTCGGCTTATGGAAGTGCCGGCCAGCGATGCATGGCGTGCAGCGCCGTGGTCGTGGTTGGTGAAAAAGGCGATGAATTCGTCGCAAAATTAAAGCAAAAAGCAGATGAATTAATTATGGGAAGCGGCTTTGATGATGAAGTGCTTCTAACGCCTGTGATTCGAAAAGAGCACCGTGATAAGGTGCTGGATTATATTGAACTTGGCATGAAAGAAGGGGCGGAACTCATTCGTGACGGACGTAAAGAAATGGATGAACATACAGAAGGCAATTTCTTAGGAGCAACAATTTTTGACCGCGTAACTCCTGATATGACCATTGCTAAAGAAGAGATTTTTGCACCTGTACTAAGCTTGCTTCGCGCTGACACATTAGATGAAGCACTTCGCTATATGGAAAAATCCCGTTTTGGAAATGGAGCAACGATTTATACAAAAGATGCGAAAGCGGTGCGTCAATTTAGAGAAGAAGCAGATGCCGGTATGCTCGGTATTAACGTAGGAGTACCTGCTACAATGGCCTTCTTCCCATTCTCCGGTTGGAAAGACTCTTTTTACGGAGATTTGCATGTCAACGGCAAAGACGGTTTGAACTTCTTTACACGTAAAAAGATGGTTACATCACGCTTTGACTTTTAACATATAGATGAATATAGCAAGTGGCTTCGGCATTTTGTCGAAGTCTTTTCATACAGAAAAAAATACCGCGCTAGCGATTTGGGAGTGGATAAGATGGTACAGGTCAGTCAAAATGAAAAAGATCTGCGTGCAAAAGATGAGCAATATGTATGGCATGGAATGAAACCATACAGTCCGGATGCAACGATGGTAGCTACAAAAGCAAAAGGTGCTTGGATTACAGATGAACAAGGAAATCGCTATTTAGATGCAATGGCAGGGCTTTGGTGTGTAAATACTGGGTATGGACGGGATGAGTTAGCGCTCGCAGCTTATGAGCAGCTAAAAGAACTGGCTTATTTTCCACTCACTCAATCTCACGTACCTGCTATCAAACTGGCAGAGAAGCTAAATGAAATGCTAGGTGATGACTATGTTATCTTCTTTTCAAATAGCGGATCTGAAGCAAATGAAACGGCTTTTAAAATTGTGCGTCAGTACCATCAGCAAAAAGGAGAGCATTCTCGCTACAAATTTATTTCGCGTTATCGAGGGTATCACGGAAATTCAATGGGCGCACTAGCAGCAACGGGCCAAGCTCAGCGTAAATATAAATATGAACCGCTTGCCCCTGGCTTTATTCACGTTGCCCCGCCTGATTCGTACCGAGGGCAAGATGACTACGATGCACCGAAAGAGAAGCTTCAATCTGTAAAAGATATTGACAATGTTATGACGTGGGAGCTAAGCGAAACGATTGCCGCTGTTATTATGGAGCCAATTATTACAGGAGGAGGAATTCTTTTACCGCCTCAAAATTATATGAAAGGCGTAAAAGAAACGTGTGAAAAGCACGGTGCACTTTTAATTGTAGATGAAGTTATTTGCGGCTTTGGACGTACAGGAGAAGCTTTTGGTTTTATGAATTACGATGTAAAACCAGATATCATTACCATGGCAAAAGGAATTACAAGCGCATATCTTCCGCTCTCTGCAACTGCTGTTAAGAAAGAAATTTATGAAGCGTTCAAAGATAGCGATCAGTACGAGTATTTTCGCCATGTTAATACATTTGGAGGAAGCCCAGCTGCGTGTGCACTGGCATTAAAGAATTTAGAAATTATGGAGAGAGAAAATCTTTTTGGTCGTTCTAAACAGCTCGGGGCTTACGTATTAAGTGAGCTGAAGCCGCTTATCGATAGCCACCCATACGTTGGAGACGTAAGAGGTAAAGGGTTTTTAATTGGAATTGAACTTGTAGCTGATAAGCAAACGAAGGAACCGTTAGACGTTAATCTTGTAAATGAAGTGATTGCTAAATGCAAAAGCAAAGGAGTCATTATTGGGAAAAATGGAGCAACGGTAGCCGGCTATAATAATGTTCTCACGCTCTCGCCGCCGCTCAACATTGAGGAAAGTGATATTGAGCTGTTATTAGCTACTATTACGTATGCGCTTGACAGCATCAAATAGGTAAGTTTGCAAAAAGCCTGTATAATATACTTACAGGCTTTTTGTGCGTGTGAAGGAGGAAGTAGAAAATGGAATTGTTATTTTTAGGAACGGGTGCAGGAGTACCGGCGAAACAGCGGAATGTTTCATCTCTTGCGCTCGAACTTTTGCAAGAAAGAGGGTCAGTGTGGCTTTTTGATTGCGGAGAAGCAACGCAGCATCAAATTTTACATACAACCGTTAAACCGAGGCGAATTGAGAAAATTTTTATTACGCACCTTCACGGTGATCATATTTACGGATTGCCTGGACTCCTTGGAAGCCGTTCGTTTCAAGGCGGAGAATCGCTGCTTACTGTATATGGGCCAAAAGGAATTAAAGAATTTATTAAAGTCACGCTGGCTGTAAGTCAAACTCATCTGCAATATCCTCTAGAGATTGTTGAAATAGAAGAGGAAAGTGAAAATGGAACGATTTTTGAAGATGAAACTTTTTCAGTGGAGTTTGCCAAGCTTGAACACGGCATTTTATCTTATGGATATCGAGTTGTCGAAAAAGATTTGCCAGGATCACTGGACGTTCAGCGTTTAAAAGAGATGAGTATTCCCCCAGGGCCTCATTATCAGCAGTTAAAAGAAGGGAAAGAAGTAGTATTAAAAGATGGTCGTCTTATTAATGGACAAGAATTTGTAGGAGAGCCTAAAAAAGGGAAGGTCATCACGGTTTTAGGAGATACAAGAAAGTGCATGCAAAGTGTTCAGCTTGCTATGCATGCGAATGTGTTAGTCCATGAAGCTACTTTTGCAGCGGGAGATGAAGAGCTGGCTTACAACTATTTTCATTCTACTGCAAAAGAAGCCGCTGAAATTGCTAAAACAGCATCGGCCGAGCGTCTTATTTTGTCTCATATCAGTTCGCGTTACCAAGGAGATGCAGTCAGCCGGTTAGCAGAAGGAGCAAAAGAAATTTTTCCGAATACCGATATAGCAGAAGACTTGAAAAGGTTTACGATTTCATAAAAAAAGACGAGGGTATCCTCGTCTTTTTTTACCATCCGCGTTCGTACTGCACGGGTGCTGAAAGTGTTTCATTTAGTTCTTTTGCCGCTGTGCGCGGGAAGTACGGATCGCGCAGAAGTTCGCGCGCAACAAAAATTAAATCAGCGCGTTCGCTTTGCAGAATCTCTTCTGCTTGTCGTCCGGTTGTAATTAATCCAACTGCGCCTGTATCAATATTTGCCTGCTGCTTAATTTTATCTGCAAACGGCACTTGATAGCCAGGGTATACGTTGATTGGAGCGTGTACAAGAGCACCGGAACTAACATCAATTAAGTCGACGCCTTGTTCTTTCATCCATTTTGCAAATGCAACGTGATCATCGACTGTTAATCCGCCTTCTGTATAGTCAGAAGCAGAAACACGGACAAATAAAGGGCCGTCCCACTCTGTTTTCACAGCTTCAATAATTTCCTTTAAGAAACGATAGCGATTTTCTGCGCTGCCGCCATATTCGTCGCTGCGTTTATTGCTTAGCGGTGATAGAAATTGATGTACTAAATAACCGTGTGCCGCGTGAAGTTCGATAATATCAAACCCAGCTTCTTTTGAGCGTCGAGCGCTTTCTTTAAAGGCAGAAATCGTTTCATGAATTTGTTCTGTGGTCATTTCCACAGGTTTTTTACTTTTATCATCAAAAGCAATAGCGGAAGGAGCATAAATATCGCCTTCAACAGTTGCTTTACGTCCTGCATGTGCAAGTTGAATGGCCGTTTTTGCACCGTTTTCTTTTAGCTGTGTCACAAGTTTCTTTAATCCATCTCTTTGTTCATCATTCCAAATTCCCAAGTCTTGAGCTGAAATACGACCTTGTGGCACGACAGCTGAGGCTTCAACCATAATGAGACCTACTTGTCCAACCGCACGAGTTGTGTAGTGAACCATATGAAAGTCGGTTATTACGCCGTCTTCCTTTTCGCATGAATACATGCACATTGGTGACATTACAATTCGGTTTTTTAATGTTACCTCTTTCACTGTATAAGGTGAAAATAGTTTTGTTTTCATTCGGTTTAACCTCCAATTATTTCGATACTCTAAACAAAAGTTATTATATCACCGCATTGAATTTTCTTTCACATAATCTGCTTATCCATTTTTAATCATAAAAAAACCTCTTTCTTTTTTTAGAAAGAGGTGAACCTCTACGAACGTTTACTCGAGATTTTTTCGTCAATTGTATCTCCTAAATATTTGGAGCGAATTGTAGCTTGTTCAATACACTGCATCATGGCTTCTTGGAAGTTATGAGAAATAAGCTGTTCGATTCCTGCTTCTGTTGTGCCGCCGGGACTCATCACTTCTTTTCGAAGTACGGCTGGCGTTTTAGGTGACTGTTTCAGCATTTCTGCAGCACCGATAAGAGTTTGAAGAATTAGTTCATTTGACACTGACGTATCCAAGCCTTGTTTTTCAGCTGCTTTTTCCATTGCTTCTACTAGATAGTAAACATACGCTGGGCCGCTTCCAGATAGTCCTGTTACAGCGTGAAGCTGCTCTTCTTCTACAGTTGTAACCGTACCAATCGTTTCAAATAAAGCAGTAGTAACGTTCATATGCTCTGCTGTAGCAAACTTGCCGGGTGCAATGGCTGTAGCCGATAACCCAATAGAGGCAGATGTATTTGGCATAGCTCTTACAACCGCTACTTCTTGGTCAAACAAGTTTACAATTGTGGCAGTCGATACACCTGCTAAAACAGAGAGAACGAGGTGATGCGGACGAATATAGGACTTAATCGTATCGATGCTTTCCGCTACGTCTTTTGGTTTAATAGCAAGCACGATGATATCGCTTTTTTCGATTAACAAGGCATGATTACGCGTAATGTTAATTTCATAGGCGTTTCGAAGTTCGTGAAGTCTTTTATCGTTGCTATGATTTGTTACGGTGATTTGATTGGGGCGAAGCTTTTTATCTGACAGCAGCCCTGAGATCATGGCTTCAGCCATTGATCCAGCTCCAATAAAGGCGATGTTTAGATCCGTTTTCATTAAAAGTTCCTCCAGTCATTTGCTATCCAGTGAAAACAGATACTGAGATTTCAGTATCTGTTAAAGGTTTGTGTTTGTGTATCTCTTCTTTATAAAATGCATAGTTATCTAAAGATATGAATAAAACTTCACTATATTTCTGTCATTATGCAATGAAAAAGAGAGGGATGTCAATGTAATTTTCAGAAAACGAATGCAATTGTATAAATAACAGGAAAAATCGTGTAAACTTAAAAGAAAATGCGATGGTAAAGGAGCAAAAATACAGATGAATGAGCAATTATATAAAATTGTGCTGCCTACTCCTTTTGCGGTAGGAGATGTGAATGTTTTTGTTATAAAAGGTCAGACCGTTACGCTAATCGATGCTGGTATTAAAACGGAGGCAGCGTGGTCTGTATTTAAAGAAAAGCTTAATGAAATAGGATTAAAACCAGATGATATTAAGCAAGTTGTCCTAACTCATCACCATCCTGATCACGTAGGAATGCTTGATTTTTTTGATAAAGATATCGCCATAGTCGGTCATGCGAAAAATCAGCCTTGGATCTCCCAAAATCCAGATTTTTTTGAGTGGTACGATGCGTTTTTTGAAGATCACTTTATGAAAGCCGGCGTAGATGAAAGGTTTCGCCCCTATTTAAAACGTTTAAAAGCATCAATGAAGTACTCATGTCACCGTTCTCTTACAACTTCTGTGCAGGAAGGAGATTACATTCCGGGCCTAGAGAGTTGGAAAGTACTTGAAGTACCCGGTCATGCTCAAAGCCATATTGCATTATACAATGAAAGAACAGCGGTTATGATTGGAGGAGATTTACTGTTAAAGCATATTTCATCTAATCCGCTTATTGAACCTCCTATGAAACCAAGCGGCGAGCGACCTAAAACGCTTCTTCAATATAATCATTCATTAAGACGTCTGCTTGATTTAGAGATAAACTGTATCTATACAGGTCATGGAGATGAAGTGTTACATGTTCACGAACTTGTACAAGAGAGGTTACAAAAGCAGAGCGACCGAGCGGATAAAGTGCTTAGCATGATAAAAGAACGCCCTCAAACAGCGTTTGATATTTGCAAACAGCTATTTCCTACTATTTATGAAAAAGAACTAGGGCTAACTCTTTCTGAAACAATTGGTCAGCTCGATTTTTTAGAAGGTGCAAATAAAATCAGTACACATGAAAAAGAAAGTACGCTTATTTATTCTGTGTGCTCTTAACTTATAAAAAAGGTGTGTTATATTTGAAATCCTTGTTAAAGAACCAACATGTCGTGATCACAGGCGCTTCAGGAGGTCTTGGAGAACATTTAGCTTATGAAGTGGCCAAAAGAGGGGGCGTCCCCGTTTTACTTGCACGTACAGAAGAAAAGCTGTACCGAGTAGCCGAGCAAATTAGTCAAAAGTATGGGATTACCTCTTACATATATAAAGCTGACGTAGCGAACGTAGAGGAAGTCAAAAGAGTTGTTCAGAAAATGATGAGTGAAATTAAGCGTGTTGATGTCCTGATTAATAATGCAGGCTTTGGTGTATTTGAAGAAGTGAAAGAAGCATCGATTACGACAATTGCCTCAATGTTTCAAGTCAATGTTATTGGATTAATTGCATGTACACAAGAAATTTTAGCTTATATGCTAAAAGAAAACAAAGGACATATTATTAACATTGCTTCTCAAGCAGGCAAACTTGCAACGCCTAAATCCAGTGGCTATTCAGCTTCTAAACATGCCGTGCTAGGGTTTACCAACAGCCTGCGAATGGAATTAGCGAAAACAGATATCTATGTAACCGCAGTGAATCCAGGTCCCATTCAAACCAACTTCTTTTCAATAGCAGATCAATCAGGAAACTATGAAAAAAGTGTAGAAAAGTTTATGTTAACACCTCAATACGTAGCTGAAAAAACGGTCAATATTATTGGGAAACCAAAACGAGAAGTCAACTTGCCTAAGTGGATGAATATAGGTTCGAAGATGTATCAGCTTGCCCCGGGGCTCGTAGAAAAATTGGCAGGCGATGCGTTTAATAGAAAATAACCTGTGTTTTAACCACAGGTTATCAATGTTTTTCGTTAATGGTTTCGTTCAGTAAGGCTGTATTTCTATGAATCTACTGCTCGTCTAAAATTTTTGCAGCGCGCACACAAGAGTCGAATTTTCCTTTATGATTTCCGTCGCAAAAGGGCATCTTTTGCGACTGGCCACATCGGCATAGTGAAAATGTCGGCTTTGTTTCAAATTTGTTGCCGTCTGCATCAATTAATTCAACGTCTCCAGTGACACGGAAAGAGCCGTTATCCATTACTTTAATTTGTACTTTTGACATAGAAAAACCTCCTTTTTGTACACATCTATATGAAGCGCCAGAGTTTAATGAAAGCGAGATGTGTATTATACTCATTATATAAGCAATTTTCGTTTGTTTATACAATTAGTTTAAAAGGAGTTAAAGGAAAATGAATATTACCTTTACTGATAAAGCGATAGCAAAAGTACAAGAAAAGTACGGGAAAGATTCTTCACTATATTTAAAATTAAAATACGATACAGATGGATGCGGCTGTGTTGTGAGCGGTGTAACGACGCTATGGATTGTTGATGAAAAAGAGAGCGATGATGTAACCATCGAGACGAATTTTGTTCCTATTCTTGTCGAAAAAACAAAGCAAGTATTTTTAGATGATAATATGACGATTGACTACAATGAAAGTGCATATGCGTTTATGCTCAAATGTCCTTCTCAAATTTTAAATCCGCGCATGTCATTTATCGATAAAACAAAAGAAGCGCTTTAAAGCGCTTCTTTTTGTATTTTTTCTAAAAATGATTCAATAACTTGTTCATATTCCTCTGGATTATCAGCATACGAGCGGGCATGAGTGCCTACAGGTGCTAAATACATCCGTTTTGCTCCCATTTTTTTGGCATGCAGCTGCTCCGTCATTTTAGGAAGAATATAGTCATCTTCTTTACTATGGATAAACAGAACAGGATGTTTGATTTGATCTACGACTGAAATGGGTGATACGTCTTTAAATGAGTAGCCTTCTCGCCATTTTAAAATAATATTAGCTGCTGGCATCACAAGCTGTTTGGGCAGGTGGAAATCTTGTTTTAAGCGATAGGCAAGAAGTTCTTCCAAGTCAGAAAAAGGGCAGTCGACAATATAAAAATCAGCTCCGTCTTCCATTCCAGCATACAAAAGAGTGGTCGCAGCTCCCATAGACTCTCCGTGAATCCCAAGGGAAATAGTTGAACCGAATTGTTCTTTTACCCAGTGAACAACGGATTGAAGGTCCAGCTTTTCATAATAGCCGTAGCTCGTTGTTTTCCCTTCAGACTTGCCGTGGCGGCGATGATCATAAAGAACGACGTTCCATCCAAGCTTTAGAAAAAGCCGAGCATATTTCATAGAGTTCAGTGAATGAACTGTAACTCCATGCGAAAGAATCATAAATCGGTTGTTGTCGTGTTGTTTGATAACGGTCCCAGCTATGTTATAGCCTAGAGAAGAAGGAAGCACAAATGCTTCTTTAGGAAGAGTGCTATAGACTTTCTCATCATAAAAGCCATCTTCCGTATCGCGGTCAATAATGACTTTGTCGGTCTTTTTACGGATGTACATCATTTGATTTGTAAAAAAGATGCCAAGAGCGGCAAATGCTCCGAAAACACTTCCTATTAATAATAGCCATTTTTTCATGATTAGCGGCTCCTTTTGTTAATATAGCTATTATTTATTATAGCATCGCTCTCATAAAAACCTAATTTTTAACGCTGTGCAAACAAAGAGTATTGCTTGCTTTCAATCGGTCTTGAAATGTAAGGAGCGATAAAAGCGACCGCTTCGAGCAGCTTTTCTTCATTAATAGAAGTGGAGATACCCATTTCATGAAGCATAAAGACGAGATCTTCCGTAGCTACGTTTCCCGTTGCTCCCTTAGCGAATGGACATCCACCTAACCCGCCAGCGGATGAATCGAACCTGTTAATACCGGCTTGCAGAGCTGCATAGATATTTGCAATGGCTAATCCTCTCGTATCGTGAAAGTGCGCAGCAAGTAGCGTGTGTGGAAAGCTTTGTTTTAATTTCGAGAAAAGTGAAAATACATCTTTAGGGTTTGCCATGCCAATTGTATCAGCAACGCTTAGCTCATTCACTCCAGCTTCCACAAAGCTTTCGCAAAGAGTCAGCACGTCGCGTTCATGTATTTTTCCTTCATACGGGCAATAAAAGGCGGTGGAAATGCAAGTTCGAATAAAACATTCTTGCTGCTTGAGCTGTTGAATGAGAGGGAGCAGCGTTTGTACAGCTTCTTTGGTATTTTTGTTAATGTTTTTTTGATTAAAGGTATCGCTTACGCCAATAAACAGCGCAACGGAGCGGCAATTAGCTTGCAGTGCTTTTTCCAAGCCTTTTTGATTCGGCACAAGTACAATGTTTCGGCATGTATCAGGCTGAAATGTATTTGCAACAGTAGAAGCATCTTTCATTTGAGGAACCCATTTTGGAGAAACAAAGGATGTAATTTCTATTTCGGATAGTCCAGCTTCTTTTAATTTTTTGATAAAATTAATTTTTTTATCAGTTGGAACAAAATTTTTTTCATTTTGAAGTCCATCTCGTGGACCAACTTCTATAATTGTTACTTTTTCAGGAAATCCCATAAACCGCTCTCCTCCCGCAATGTAAACGCTTACTAATACTTATTTTAATTCTAAAAAATTAAAATTCAATAAAAATTATAAATTTTTACAAAAAAAGAGGAATTTCGCAAGCGATGTCGAAAGTAATAAAGGTGACAGTTAATCACAGTAATCAAACAGTAAGGAGAGGTTTTCGACATGGGTCAAACAGAAGTAGTCATTGTAAGCGCTGTACGTACAGCAATCGGCAGCTTTGGGGGAAGCTTACAAAATGTATCCGCAACAACTTTAGGTGGTACTGTAATTAAAGAAGCTTTAAGCAAAGCAGGGGTATCAGCAAACGAAGTAGATGAAGTTATTATGGGAAATGTCTTACAAGCAGGTTTAGGACAAAATCCAGCACGACAAGCAACTTTAGCAGCAGGTTTACCTGAAACTGTTTCAGCATTAACCATCAATAAAGTATGCGGATCAGGACTAAAAGCAGTACATCTCGCTACACAGGCGATTCTTGCTGGGGATGCTGATGTGATTGTTGCTGGTGGAATGGAAAACATGAGCCAAGCACCATACTTATTAAAAAATGCACGCAACGGGTTTAAAATGGGCGATCAAAAAGTAGTCGATAGCATGATTCAAGATGGATTATGGTGTGCATTTAACGACTACCATATGGGCGTTACAGCTGAAAACCTGTGTGATAAATATGAAATTACCCGCGACGAACAAGATGCATTTGCAGCTTCAAGCCAGCAAAAAGCAGAAGCAGCTATTCAATCTGGTCGTTTCGCAGATGAAATTGTGCCGGTAGAAGTGCCTGGAAGAAAAGGCCAAGTAACAATTTTTGAACAAGATGAGTTCCCACGCGCAGGCACAACGGCTGAAAGTCTAGGGAAACTACGTCCAGCCTTCAAAAAAGACGGTTCTGTAACAGCTGGTAATGCATCTGGTATCAATGACGGTGCAGCTGCAGTAGTGGTAATGAGCCGTAAAAAAGCAGACGAGTTAGGCCTAACACCATTAGTGTCTATTAAAGCTAATGCAACTGCCGGAGTAGATCCAAGCATTATGGGAATCGGTCCTGTAAGCGCAGTGAAAAAGGCGCTGGAAAAAGCTGCTGTTTCATTAGAAGATGTTCAATTAGTAGAAGCAAACGAAGCATTCGCTGCACAGTCAATCGCTGTGGATCGTGAACTTCAATTTAATCATGATATTTTAAATGTAAACGGTGGAGCAATTGCGCTTGGACATCCTATTGGTGCAAGTGGTACACGTGTCCTAGTTTCACTTATTCATGAAATGCAAAAACGCGACGCAAAACTTGGGTTAGCAACGTTATGTATTGGCGGAGGCCAAGGCGTTGCAACAATCGTTGAACGTCCTTAATTTGATATAGTTTTAACAAACATTAAAGCTATATCACAACGCCACAGATTCCAAGCATACAGCTTTGGAACTCGTGGCGTTTTTGTTTTTCCTTTAATTTGTCTAGTAATATAACTTTTTTGACAAAAAAATGATTAAATTATAATTTTCAGTTATATATATATTTAAAAAGAAATAAAAATCTTTTATAATGGATTAGAAAGCGTTTTCAAAAATAACGAAGGGGTGGTTATGTATGAAACAAGTACATACGTCGTTTAAAGAAGCGGTGAAAGATATTCACGACGGTGCTACGATTATGGTCGGTGGTTTTGGTTTATGTGGAATTCCGGAGAATTTGATTTTAGCGTTAGTTGAAACAGGGGTAAAAGATTTAACCGTAATTTCAAATAACTGCGGCGTAGACGACTGGGGACTTGGACTGCTTCTGAAAAACAAACAAATTAAAAAGATGATTGGTTCTTACGTGGGAGAAAATAAAGAGTTTGAAAGACAAGTATTGTCAGGAGAAATTGAAGTAGAATTGCTACCTCAAGGCACGCTAGCTGAAAAGATTCGCGCCGGCGGAGCGGGCATACCTGCATTTTATACACCAGCGGGAGTGGGAACACCCATTGCTGAAGGAAAAGAAGTTCGCGTGTTTGATGGAAAAGAATATTTACTAGAAGAGGCGTTAAAAGCTGATTTTAGTTTGGTTAGAGCTTGGAAAGCCGATCATATGGGGAACTTAGTGTATAACAAGACAGCGCGCAATTTCAGCCCAATGATTGCAGCAGCAGGAAAAGTGACGATAGCAGAAGTGGAGGAACTTCATCCAACAGGCTCACTTGATCCAAATATTATTCACACACCTAGTGTATATGTTCAATCGTTAATTATTGGTGAACAAGAAAAACGTATTGAGCGTTTAACCGTTCAAAAATAACAAAAGGGGAGAGATTTTTCATGATTGAAAACGGCGTGAACGTGAGAGAGCGAATTGCAAAACGTGCTGAAAAAGAAATTTTGGACGGATTTTATGTAAACCTTGGAATTGGTATTCCAACGCTTGTGGCTAATCATATCTCAGATAATAAAACGGTGGTGCTTCAGTCTGAAAACGGTCTGTTAGGAATTGGACCATATCCGAAAGAAGGAGAAGTAGATCCTGATTTAATTAATGCAGGTAAAGAAACCGTAACGGCGACAAAAGGCGCTTCTTACTTCGATAGTGCTGAATCGTTTGGAATGATTCGCGGAGGGCACATTAATATTGCGATTTTAGGAGGAATGGAAGTCTCAAAAACTGGTGACTTGGCAAACTGGATGATTCCTGGAAAAATGATTAAAGGAATGGGCGGTGCAATGGATTTAGTTCACGGAGCACAGCGCATCATTGTTATTATGGAACACGTGACGAGAAAAGATGAGCCTAAAATCTTAAATGAGTGCAGCCTCCCTCTGACAGGAAAAGAGGTAGTGGATCGTATTATTACAGATCGAGCGGTCATTGATATTACGGCAGAAGGTCTAAAGCTTGTTGAAGTAGCGAAAGGCTATACGGTAGAAGATATTCAACAATCTACAGAGCCAACTTTAATCATTGATGAACATGTAAAACTAGATGCATTTTGATTTTTGGTAACAAAAGCAAGAATATGATACAATATCTCTCAATTAAAGTAGCGGGGGAATTGTGATGGCTAAAAAAAAGCAAAAACAATCAGCACAAAAACAAAATGATCAGCTCAGTATCAAAGATCAGCTAAATGATAGCTTATTAAAACAGCTTCAAGCTAAAAAACAGGCGCTTTCTTTAAAAGAAGAAGAGCAGAAAGAAACAGAGCGTAAAGAAGCTGCTCGAATTCGAAAAGAAAAAGAAAAAAATAAGTCGTTTGAAGAACTGTTAAATGAAAGTGATTTGAACTGGTCTGAATTTAAAAAATAAAAGCGCCGATAAAGGCGCTTTTATTTTTTAACGGTGAGCTTCATATTGATTTGTTTTAAAGATCGATTGCAGCTTGCTAATTTCAGTAGGCTGAAGCGGGGAAGCCTCGACAGCTTTGACGTTTTCACGAAGCTGTGAAGAAGAGCTTGCTCCTGCTACAACTGAGGCTACCGTAGGATTAGCTAAACAGTATTGAAGTGCCGTTGAATTCAGAGAGTGAGTTGGTCGTACGTGACGAAATTCTTCTATCGTTTTTGCTAATTCCGTACCGCTATAATCTAAGTAGCCCTTGCCTTCGAATGCAGAAAGCTTTTGCTCTCCTTTTTCGGTTAGCAGCCCTTTGGCTACCGGACCTCTCGCTACAACGCTAATGCCGTTGTCATGTAAAAGAGGAAGTGCACTTTCTTCAGGACGTCTGTCTAACAAGCTGTATTGCATCATGACACTGACAATAGAAGAGTTTTGCACATACTCTCGAATCACATTTGGGCGGATAGATGAAATACCATAGTAGCGAATGACGCCTTCTTGTTTTAATTCTTCAAATGCTTCAATCGTTTCCTCAATATTGTCTTCGACGGTCCCTCCGTGCAGCTGATATAAATCGATGTAATCCGTTTGAAGACGGCGCAGGCTTTCTTTTACTTCATCTTTTATGTAAATCTTAGACGGATCCCACGTCCAGCTGTCTTTTGCATCATTCCAGCGATTCCCCACTTTTGTGGCTAAAATAATATCATTTCTGCGTTTTTTTAGGGCTTGTCCCACAAACTCCTCGTTTAAGCCAAAATCATATAAATCTGCTGTATCGAAATAATTAATGCCATATTCGAGAGCTTCATCAATCATATTGACAGCGTGTTTCTGTTCCGTTCCAAGAGACATGCACCCTAAACCTAATGTACTGACAAGCAAGTCTGAAGTACCTAAGCGCCTTTTTTCCATATATGTCACTCCTTATTTTTTACTTGTTTCTATCTATTGTAGCGCTATGATAGAGGGAAACTCAAATAAGAAGATTAGAAAACTGCAGCACAATTAGTGTCTGCAGTCTGCTTGTTTGTAAGAATTGAAATTTTGAGAGATAGCGTTCGTCCACTCATCAACATACTGAAATTGTTCGCCGTATTCTTTTAACTTTTGCTTGATTTCCCATGCTTTACCGACCAAAATGATTTGCTTCTCGTGAACATAAACTTTCATTTTTTCTACCTCCCAAGATTCGTATGATAGAATATATGTAAGAGTCAAAAAAATAGAACGAGGTGTAGAAAATGGATCATTTAACAGAAAAAATGCTGTCTTCTGAAAAGCTATTTGGAGGCAGAGTGATTGATTTGTACTTAGAAGAAGTAGAGCTTCCAAACGGAAAAACGAGTACAAGAGAAGTAGTTAAGCACCCTGGAGCTGTAGCTGTCATTGCGTTAACAAGCGATCATAAAATGGTTATGGTCAAACAGTATCGCAGGCCGATGGATCGTATTTTAGTCGAAATTCCAGCCGGCAAGCTAGAAAAAGGAGAAGAGCCGATTGTGACGGCAAAACGTGAGTTAGAAGAAGAAACAGGCTATACGACGGATTCGCTTAGCCATATTATTTCTTTTTATACATCACCAGGTTTTGCGGATGAGTTGGTTCACCTTTATTTAGCGGAAGATTTAAAAGTGATGACCACCAAAGCGGAATTAGACGAAGATGAATTTGTTGAAGTGATGGAAGTTACGGTAGATGAGGCCCTTACTCTTATTCAAAACAAGGAAATTTATGATGCAAAAACAGCCTATGCTGTGCAGTACTTACAGTTAAAAAGCGGATTAGGAGAGTAAGAGAGTTTTTTCTTTTACATACGAACGGCAATCTAGCAATTTAGAAGTTTACATTGAAACGTCATTTGATGTGAGGAAAAAACAGGCATGCGTGTATCTCTAACCTAAAAAAATGTGTGGCAACCATATTTTAGTTGAAGGAAAATCCGAACGATGAATAGAGATTCTTGATGGAGAATCAAATTCGTTCGGATTTTTTCAAGGTGATGGTGAACGTAGATTTCATTTATATAGTTGGTTCTAGCGGCCGCCCGCGGAAAGCGAAGCC
This sequence comes from Priestia megaterium, assembly GCF_023824195.1. Lineage (NCBI taxonomy): Bacteria > Bacillati > Bacillota > Bacilli > Caryophanales > Bacillaceae > Priestia > Priestia megaterium. The sequence goes on along the minus strand of NZ_CP085442.1, from coordinate 4,298,251 downwards.
TTGCATGGAAATCAACAGCGTTGTCACAAGCGATCCATACTATCTCATTTGTTCTTATTTAGATTAGATTGATTTCATTATGTCTCAATCTCTTTTTTTATTTGATAGATTTAAAAGATTCTTGGCATAGTTTTTGTACTCTATCATACACTCTATTAAGCGATTAATAGGAGGAAGACGATGAGAAAAAAACAATTGCCATTATCGTATGCAAGACATTTTCAAGAAAACAGTTCTATTTATTTGTTTGTGACCGTGCTGTTTTTAATGGGAATCATTTTTGGGGCTATTGTTGTAAATAGTTTGACGCTTGATCAAAAAGAAGACCTGTACTTCTATTTAAACCGGTTTTTCGGACAGGTAAAGAGTGGAGAAGTAGCAAGCAGCGTTGAAATGTTTCAGCAAAGTTTTTTTCACAATGTTAAATACTTGGGGCTCATTTGGATACTAGGAATTGCTATTATTGGTTTGCCTGTAGTGTTAATTCTACTGTTTTTAAAAGGAATGGTGATTGGTTTTACCGTAGGCTTTTTAGTCAATCAAATGGGACTCTCTGGGTTTGTGCTATCTTTTGTATCTGTTATGCCGCAAAATATCTTTCTCATACCGGCATTTCTGATCTTGTCTGCAGCTTCAGTTGCCTTTTCTTTGAAGCTTGTGCGGCAGCAGTTCTTTAAAAAAGCAGCGGAGCCTATTTCCGCATCCTTTTTACGCTATAGCGGCACGATGATTGCAATGGTATGTTTGGTTGCCTGTGCAGCTACAGTTGAAGCGTACGTATCACCTACTTTAATGAAAAGTGTAATGGCTCTATTAAATAAGTAAGAATAAGTATTAAGTAAAAAGAATTCTTTTTTCTTATTAATAATAACTTTATTTTGACACCCTCGACACATCTGATATAATGGATTAGTGAATGGCGAGGGAGGGAATAATTATGGAAAGTCGAATTGAGCGAATTAAGCAGCAGTTGCACTCAGCTAGCTATAAATTGACACCTCAACGTGAGGCGACTGTAAGAGTACTTCTTGAACATGAAGAGGATCATTTAAGTGCCGAAGATGTATATCTCCTCGTCAAGGAAAAGTCTCCGGAAATTGGATTGGCAACTGTTTATCGTACGTTAGAATTGTTAACTGAACTTAAAATTGTTGATAAAATAAACTTTGGCGATGGCGTTTCTCGCTACGATTTAAGACAAGAAGGAGCCGCACACTTTCATCATCACCTTGTGTGTATGGAATGTGGATCTGTGGACGAAATTCAAGAAGATTTGCTTGAAGACGTTGAAGAAATTGTGGAAAAGCAATGGAATTTTAAAATTAAAGATCACCGCTTGACATTTCATGGCATTTGCCATCGCTGTCAGGATAAAGAAGACAAGCAGTAAAAGCCTTTTCCCTAATGGAGAAGGTTTTTTGTTGTACATAAATAGAAAAAAATAACGAGGTTATAAGCTACATGGTTTTATAGAAAGAAAGGAAATGTCCAGAAGAGAACTCAGCGTATAAAGGCAAGAAACATGTATAAAACCTGTCCCAATTGGCATATCTTCTAATAGAATCAAAAATTGGAGGAATTGTTTCATGAAATCATGGGCTGAAATGGTATATAATACATGTAAAGTATTTATCTTATTTACCGGGTTTACTCTTTTGTTTTATTTTGGAATGATATGGGTATCTCAAGAGTATCAAAATTATAAACGTTATGATGAGCCGTCGGGTTCAGCAGTTAAGGTCATGCAAGCAAGTGTGAACAAAGATCAGACGTGGCTAGAGCGTTTATTTATGTTTTATCAAAACGGGGAGTAGAGGCTATTGAATGATCAAATTCAAGATTTTATTCATTATTTAGTAGTAGAGCGGGGACTGGCGAAAAATACGATTGATTCGTATGAACGAGATTTAAAAAAGTATGCTCAATATTTAGAGCATGTAGAGCAGCTGAAATCATTTAATGAAGTAACAAGACTCCACATCGTTAATTTTCTGAAATATTTAAGTGATCAGCAAAAGTCATCTAAAACGATTGCGAGACATGTGGCTTCAACTAGATCTTTTCATCAATTCTTACTAAGAGAAAAAGCAGCGGATACAGATCCATCCGTTCATATTGATACTCCGCAGCTTGAGCGCAAGCTGCCAAAAGTGCTAAATGCAGAGGAAGTAGAGGCGCTGTTAAATGTGTTTGATACTTCGACGCCTTTTGGCATACGAGACAAAGCGATGCTTGAGTTGCTTTATGCTACTGGAATTCGTGTGTCTGAACTCGTTAACTTAAATATTGATGATGCACATTTGACGATGGGATTTATTCGTTGTATCGGAAAAGGGAATAAAGAAAGAATTGTCCCCATCGGAAGGTTGGCAACGGAGGCTATCGAAGAGTATTTACAGCATAGCCGGAGTGTTTTAACAAAGCAAAAGGAACAGGACAAAGCACTCTTTGTTAATCATCACGGAAGGCGTTTAACAAGGCAGGGGTTTTGGAAAATATTAAAAAAGTTAGCTTCTGAAGCAAAAATTGAAAAAGAATTAACTCCTCATACGTTACGGCATTCGTTTGCTACTCATTTGTTAGAGAACGGCGCGGACTTGAGAGCCGTTCAAGAAATGCTCGGGCATGCGGATATTTCGACCACTCAAATTTATACACATGTCACAAAAGCACGTTTAAAAGATGTATACAATCAGTTTCATCCGCGAGCGTAGGAAGATTCCAATGTCCAATGAGTTCATAGACATTGGTTTTTTTGATTGAAAACACTTTCATTCATGTGTACAAAAAAATAAAAAGCGTCTATACTAATAGAGAGGTCAGACTTCTGACCAATAAGAGAAGATGGTTAAATTATTTCCAAACGGGAATTTTATAGAGAATAAATAAATTGATATTTGGAGGGAATAAAATGGCGCATACATATAAACGCGTATTTTTAATTGTCATGGATTCAGTAGGTATCGGTGAATCACCGGATGCTGAAAAATACAATGATAAAGGTGCTGATACGTTTGGTCATATTGCAGAGCACTGCAACGGTCTTCATATGCCTAATATGGCTAAGCTTGGCCTAAGCAATATCCGTGAAATTAAAGGAATCGATAAAGCCGAAAAACCGTTGGCTTACTATACAAAAATGCAGGAAGCTTCTGCAGGAAAAGATACAATGACAGGGCATTGGGAAATTATGGGTCTTAATATTGATACGCCTTTTAATGTGTTTCCAGATGGATTTCCAGAAGAGCTGATTTCACAATTAGAAGAAAAAACAGGTCGAAAAATCATTGGGAACAAACCAGCGTCTGGTACAGAAATTTTAGATGAGCTAGGAAAACAGCATATGGAAACAGGTGACTTAATCGTCTATACATCAGCGGATTCTGTTTTGCAAATTGCTGCTCATGAAGAAATTGTTCCAATTGATGAATTGTACAAAATTTGTGAGGTTGCTCGTGAATTAACACTTGATGATCCATATATGATTGGACGTGTTATCGCTCGCCCGTTTTTAGGTGAACCAGGTAACTTCACACGTACATCCAATCGTCATGACTATGCATTAAAGCCTTTTGGACGTACAGTAATGAATGAATTAAAAGACAATGACATTGATGTTATTGCTATCGGTAAAATTTCTGATATTTACGACGGAGAAGGGGTAACAAAATCTCTTCGTACCAAATCGAATATGGACGGCATGGATAAGCTAGTTGATACATTAAACATGGACTTCACAGGCTTAAGCTTCTTAAATTTAGTTGATTTTGATGCGCTTTATGGTCATCGCCGCGATCCACAAGGATATGGGCAAGCGCTTGAAGAATATGATGCACGATTAGAAGAAGTATTTGATTTATTAAAAGAAGATGATTTATTGATTATTACAGCTGATCATGGAAATGACCCTGTTCATCATGGGACAGACCATACGCGTGAATACGTGCCGCTTCTTGTGTACAATAAAGGCATGCAAGAAGGAAAAGAACTTTCTATTCGTCAAACGTTTGCGGACATTGGCGCAACGGTAGCAGAAAATTTTGGCGTAGCAATGCCTAAGCATGGAAAAAGTTTTTTAAAAGAGTTGAATTAAGCAGGGGGAATGGAGTATGAAAAAAGAATATATTGAAAAAGCAGCAGCATATATTAAAAATCAATCAGCTGTTACACCAACAATTGGGCTTATTTTAGGTTCTGGACTAGGGGTATTAGCTGACGAAATTGAAGGCGCGGTAAAAATTCCGTATAACGACATTCCTGAGTTCCCGGTTTCAACAGTTGAAGGTCACGCAGGTCAATTAGTAATAGGTACTATTCATGACGTACCGGTTGTAGCTATGCAAGGACGTTTTCACTTTTATGAAGGGTACGCCCTTGATAAAGTAACATTTCCAGTGCGCGTAATGAAAGAAATCGGGGTAGAAACGTTGATTGTAACGAATGCAGCAGGCGGAGTGAACGAATCCTTTAATCCAGGAGACTTAATGATTATTTCTGATCATATTAATAACTTTGGAACCAACCCTTTGATTGGGCCTAATGACTCTGATTTTGGAGTAAGGTTCCCGGATATGTCAACTGCTTACTGCAAGGATCTTCGTCAATTAGCGAAGAAAGTAGGAGCTGATTTAAATATCGCCTTACAAGAAGGTGTATATGTAGGAAATACAGGTCCAACATATGAAACGCCTGCTGAAGTACGCATGCTTCGCATTATCGGGGGAGACGCGGTCGGTATGTCTACAGTGCCAGAAGTTATTGTGGCACGCCATGCAGGTATGAAAGTACTAGGTATTTCTTGTATTTCTAATATGGCAGCTGGCATTTTAGATCAGCCGTTAAATCATGAAGAAGTGATTGAAACGACTGAAAAAGTAAAACAGCAGTTTTTATCGCTTGTAAAAGAAGTAGTAAAGCAGCTTCCAGCTTATCAAAAATAAGAAGAAAATATGACTTCAAGCATCGAGAATTTCTCGATGCTTTTTTTATTTCGTTTAGTATAAATCGATTATACCTTGGAAAAAATAGGTTGTATAAAGAATGGAGGTTTGTGGAGATGAAGCGAACTATTGTAAAGTTACTCGTTGTCATATTTTTATTTCCACTTATGACGCAACCTGTTTTAGCCGCAGAAAAAAAGAATTCTGAGCTTGCTGACAGTGCTAGGTCAGCTATTTTAATTGAACGGGATACAGGAAAAATTCTATACGAAAAAAATAGTAATCAAGAACTTCCCCCTGCCAGTATGACTAAAATTATGACAATGATTTTAATTATGGAGGCTTTGGATAAAGGGAAAATTACCTTAAAAGATAAAGTGCGAGCAAGTGAATATGCCGCTTCAATGGGAGGCTCACAAATCTTTTTAGAGCCCGGAGAAGAAATGACGGTAAATGATTTGCTAAAAGGGATTGCGATAGGTTCTGGTAACGATGCTTCTATGGCAATGGCTGAATATTTAGCTGGATCAGAAGAAAAATTTGTAGCAAAGATGAACCAAAAAGCGAAAGAGCTTGGTTTGACTCATACAAAATTTCAAAATCCGACAGGCCTGCCCGTAGAAAATCACTATAGCACAGCTCATGATATGGCCATGATGGGCAGAGAGCTACTAAAGTATGAAAAAATTATTAACTATACAAGTAAATATGAAGCTTATTTACGCACGGATACAGATAAGAAGTTTTGGTTAGTAAATACAAATCGCTTAGTGAAGTTTTATCCCGGCGTTGATGGACTCAAAACGGGATTTACAGGTCAAGCTAAGTATTGCCTAACAGCTACCGCTAAAAAGGGAAATATGCGTGTGTTAGCGGTTGTATTCGGTGCAAGCACGCCAAAAGATCGCAATAATCAAGTAACCAAAATGTTAGACTACGCATTCAGTCAATATACAACGAAGCCTTTATACAAAAAAGGAGACGTTATTACCAAGATAGATGTAAACAAGGGTAGCGAAGATCAGGTAACAGCTGTTACGTCCGAGCCTATTTCTGTTTTATTGAAAAAAGGAAATGCAGCCAAAGACGTTAAAACAGAAGTGAAAATGAACGAGAAGCTAAATGCGCCTATTCAAAAAGGCGACAAAATTGGAACGTTGACCATTAAGAAGGATAACAAAGTAGTTAGTTCTTCACCGCTTCTTGCAAAAGAAGATATCGATGCTGCTTCTTGGTGGAAGATATTCAAACGTACATTCTCTATTTTCTCTCAAACATCTTAAACAGCTAAATGTGACGAAATAGAACTAGTTTTGTCGGTGAGAAGGATTCTATTCTGTCGGCAGCGAAAGACTGACTATAAGATTTCCGAGGAGGTTTGTATAGTGAGTCTTTCGATTGAATTGGAATTCAAACAAGATGTCTTGTTGGTTCGATTAACAGGAGAATTAGATCATCATACGGCAGAAGAGCTAAGAAGCAAAATCACCGAAGCGATAGAGAAGGAATCTATCAGCCATTTGATTTTAAATTTACAGCATTTAACCTTTATGGACAGCTCTGGCTTGGGGGTTATTTTAGGGAGATACAAACAGGTTCATAATAACGGCGGGGAAATGGTTGTATGCGCTATTTCCCCTGCCGTAGAACGTTTGTTTAATATGTCAGGTTTATTTAAAATTATTCGTTTTGAACCTAATGAAGAAAACGCGCTTCAAAAATTGGGGGTGGCATAATGAAAAATCAAATGAACCTCCAATTTTCTGCCCTTAGTCAAAATGAATCGTTTGCCCGCGTCACGGTAGCATCATTTATTACGCAGTTAGATCCAACAATGGATGAGTTAACAGAAATTAAAACAGTCGTATCTGAAGCAGTAACAAATGCTATTATTCACGGCTACGAAAGCAATCCGGATGGTGTGGTATATATTTCTGTGACGCTTCATGAAGACGGTGTAGTCGAGCTGATGATTCGTGATGAAGGAATTGGTATCGATAACGTGGATGAAGCCAAGCAGCCTTTATACACAACGAAACCAGATCTAGAACGTTCTGGAATGGGTTTCACCATAATGGAAAACTTTATGGACGAAATTCGCGTGGAGTCTACTGTATTAGAAGGTACGACCTTATATTTAAAAAAGCACTTAACAAATAGTAAAGCGCTATGTAATTAAGGAGACTTGCCAATGGATGTGGAGGTCAAAAAAAATAAAAACGAACCGTATTTAAAGGATCATGAAGTTAAAGACCTCATCAAGCGCAGTCAGCAAGGTGATCAAATTGCACGAGATACAATCGTCCAAAAAAATATGCGGCTCGTTTGGTCGGTTGTTCAACGTTTTATTAACCGTGGTTATGAGCCCGATGATTTATTTCAAATTGGATGTATAGGGCTATTAAAGTCCGTTGATAAATTTGACTTATCGTATGATGTTAAATTTTCAACATATGCTGTTCCAATGATTATTGGTGAAATTCAGCGATTTATTCGTGATGATGGCACGGTAAAGGTTAGCCGTTCTCTGAAAGAAATGAGCAATAAAATACGTAAAGCAAAAGACGAGCTTTCCAAATTACTTGGACGCGTCCCTACAGTCGCTGAGGTTGCAGAACATTTGGATCTCACTCCTGAAGAAGTAGTGCTAGCTCAAGAAGCTAATCGTGCTCCTTCGTCTATTCACGAGACCGTCTATGAAAATGATGGAGATCCAATTACCCTTCTTGACCAAATTGCTGATCATACGGAAGCGAAGTGGTTTGATAAAATTGCCTTAAAAGAAGCAATTGAAGAACTTGATGAGCGTGAAAAGCTCATTGTCTATTTGAGGTATTACAAAGATCAAACTCAGTCCGAAGTGGCCGCAAGGCTGGGAATTTCCCAGGTTCAGGTATCGAGGCTTGAGAAGAAAATCTTAAAACAAATGAAGCTGCATATGAATGACACGTAAGACTTAAGAAGCAATCCGTTTTGCTATTCAAAGAAGAATAGTGAAACGGATTGCTTTTTTTATTTGGTAATTAATGGTCTGTTCAGAAACGTGAATTAGAAAATTTAAGAAAATCCATACTACACGTACAGGGAGATAATGAATCGTAAGGTGTGATATGAATGGAAAACGTTCTTTATCTTAAAATGAGGCATCGTATTCAAGTAAAACCTGATGAGGCTGTAAATATTGGACAATTAGCAATGGTTATAGCAGGAGATTCTGTTCAAAAGCAAATTGAAAAGCTAGTTGTATATCAAGTAAGTATGAGTGATCGAAATATTATCATTGTTGATTTAATGAAGGTAATTGAAAAAGTTGCCTCTCAGTATCCGCATTTAGACATTCAGACGATTGGACCCGCTCAAACGATTGTAGAGGTCGTGTATAAAAAGAAACAATATTCCTTTTTGTTTTTTCTAGCTGTTTGGTTTCTTCTCTTCATCGGAGCTGCTTTAGCAATTATGAACTTTCACGAAGATGTGAGTATGAGACAAGTACATCAAAAATTGTTCTATATGCTGACCGGTCTGAGAGATAAGCAGCCTTTGCTGATTCAAGTGCCTTATTCTATCGGTTTAGGCCTGGGAATGATTCTGTTTTTTAACCATGTCTTTAGAAAACGAATTAATGAAGAGCCTAGTCCTCTCGAAGTCGAAATGTTTAACTACCAGCAAGACTTAGATCAATACGTCATTATGCACGAGAATAAAGAAAGTATGAAAAAAATTGATGATCATTAACATTGTGATGACCATTGTAATTGGACTTGCGGGAGGACTGGCTGCAGGTGCTGGGTTTGTAGCATTTTTAACGGTGCTGGGCATTATTCCGCGTTTGATGCAGCTGACCAAAACCATGAAATATATTCAAGCATATGAATGGGGAGTGGTGGGTGGTGCTGTTACAGGCGGGTGGTGCAGTCTTCATCAATACACGTGGCAGTTTCCTGCGGTGCTTATTATGATCATAGGTCTAACGAGCGGTATTTTTATTGGGATGCTGGCAGCAGCGTTAACAGAAGTGCTTAATGTATTGCCGACGTTAACGAAACGGATAGGAATGGAAGGCAAGCTTATTTTATTGTTAATGGCCATTGTACTAGGCAAAGTATGCGGATCATTATTTCATTGGATTTATTTTGTTAATCAATAAGAAAAGGATGTATGTAACATGGCAAATAATCAAAAATTAAAAGATAACTATCAAGAAAGCATTAAACCATTTCAGCCTAAACCTTCATATGTGGCAAATTGCCTAAAAGCCTTTTTGGTAGGGGGAATCATTTGTACATTAGGACAGGCAATTCAAAATTTCTATATTGCATTTTTTGACTTTAATGAAAAAAATGCAGGTAATCCTACCGTTGCAACACTTATTTTAATATCTGCGCTCTTAACTGGATTTGGGATATATGATCGTATTGGTCAATTCGCAGGTGCAGGTTCAGCCGTCCCTGTTACGGGTTTTGCTAATTCCATGACGAGTGCAGCGCTCGAACATCGAAGTGAAGGAATTGTTCTCGGGGTTGCGACGAATATGTTCAAGCTAGCTGGAAACGTAATCGTATTTGGAACGGTTTCCGCTTATATTGTAGGAATCATTCGCTACCTTTTTAAAACTTATTTGCTATGAAAAGAGGGGGATTATGAGAAAAACTGGAAAGCAAACGTGGGTTTATGAAAATCCTATTTACATTAATGCTACAGGAACAGCAGTAGGACCAAAAGAAGCAGATGGACCTTTAGGAGAAACATTTGATATTACACATAAAGATTTGCACTGTGAAGAAGACAACTGGGAGTTAGCTGAAAGAAGGCTGATGACGGAATCTATTGATTCCTGTTTGCAAAAAGTAAATTTATCATATGAAGACGTTGATTTGTTTTTGGCTGGAGATTTATTAAATCAAAACGTAACCGCTAATTTTGTAGCTCGGCATAACCAAATTCCATTTCTATGTATGTTTGGCGCTTGCTCCACATCAATGGAAACGTTGGCAACAGGAGCAGCTCTTGTGGATGCGGGATTTGCTAATCGTGTTATTGCATCAGCGAGCAGTCATAACGCAACGGCTGAGCGCCAATTTCGAAATCCTACCGAGTACGGAGGACAAAAACCAGATACAGCAACGGCAACCATTACGGGAGCAGGGGCAGCGCTTGTCTCGAAAGAAAAAGGTATTGTGCGTCTCACGTCTGCAACGATTGGTCGGGTGATGGATTATGGTATTAAAAACGCAAACGATATGGGCTCCGCTATGGCACCAGCTGCTGCAGATACCATTCAAAGGCATTTGGAAGACTTAAACGTCTCTCCAAGCGAGTATGATCTTATTTTAACAGGAGATTTATCTAGTGTAGGAAGTCCAATCTTAAAACAGCTGCTCAAGGACGAAGGCTACGATATATCAACCAATCATAATGATTGCGGATTAATGGTATATCGCCCTGATCAAAATGTATTTGCAGGAGGAAGCGGCTGCGGCTGCTCGGCTATTGTCACGTATGGGCATATTTTAAATGAATTAAAATTAGGAAACTTAAAGAAAGTGTTTATGGTGGCAACAGGAGCTCTTTTAAGTCCAACGATGATTCAGCAAAAAGAGTCAATTCCAACAATTGCTCATGGCGTCGTCTTAGAACATATTGGGGAGGGGGATGATCAATGGAGTATGTAATAGCTTTTGCTGTAGGAGGAATCATTTGCGTTATTGGGCAGCTGCTGCTTGATCTTGCTAAACTCACTCCGGCGCACGTCATGAGTTCGTTTGTAGTTGCAGGAGCGATTTTAGATGGGTTTGGTCTTTATGATAAGTTAATTGAATTTGCTGGCGCCGGAGCGACGGTTCCAATTACAAGCTTTGGTCATTCTTTGCTGCACGGAGCGATGAAGCAAGCAGATGACCATGGATTTATTGGGATTGGAATTGGGATTTTTGAACTTACCTCGGCTGGTATTTCAGCAGCTATTTTATTTGCTTTTATTATCGCGTTAATCTTTAAACCGAAAGGATAAAAGATTATGAAAAAAAGAAGGGTCATTATTGTAACCGATGGCGATGAATATGCACGTAAAGCAATTGAGCATGTGGCTAAATCGGTTGGTGGCAGATGCATTTCGAGATCATACGGAAACCCTACTACGTTAACAGGTAGTCAAACGGTAGATTTAATTCTTCAAGCACCGTATGATCCCGTCTTTGTGATGTTCGACGATAGCGGTTTCTTAGAGGAAGGACCAGGGGAAATTGCTTTGCTGCACGTAGCAAAGCATCCTCAAGTAGAAGTTCTTGGAGTAATCGCCGTTGCATCACGTACTCATCAAAGCGAATGGACAAGAGTGGATGTGACCATCGATCGTTTTGGAGAAATATCGCATTACGGCGTGGATAAAAGCGGAATTCAAGAGTTAGAAGTCGGACGAATTAATGGAGATACAGTTTACTGCTTGGATCAGCTCGATATTCCCTTAGTTGTAGGAATAGGGGATATCGGCAAAATGGCTAGGATGGACGATATTGAAATTGGATGTCCGATTACTGAAAAAGCAGCAAGACTTATTTTAGAAAGGAGCGATTCGTTTGGGTAAGCCAGCAGAGCAGAAAACAGCTATTTTTTCAAAAGTGCAAAAAAACGATCAGTGGTTCAAAGAAAACGCTAGTATGAACACAAGTTTTGATGTGGGCGTGCGTAAATTACTTATTTTGGATCGAGAAGTTCATGTTTACTATGTAACAGGATTATGCGACAGTTCATTTATTATTGAAATTACAAAAGTGCTCGTTCAAATTAATGATAATGAAGTTGAAAAAGCGAAGCTAAAAGATATTGTTGAAAATCGTCTTATTCATCAGCAAGTAAAGCCTTTAAAAACGTTAGATGATGGAATGGTTTCTGTTTTATCAGGACTGTTATTCGTTTTAATTGACGGTGAAGAAGTTGGCTTTGAAGTCGATGTGCGTACGTATCCCGGCAGATCGCCTGAAGAAGCGGATACAGAGAAAGTGATTCGCGGAGCAAGAGATGGATACACTGAAAACATCATTATCAATACAGCGTTAACGAGAAGACGAATCCGTGACGGAAGATTTCGTTTTGAAATTATGAAGGTAGGCGAACGTTCGAAACTGGACGTAGCGATTGGGTACATAAAGGGGGTAGCTGATCCAGGACTGGTTAAACTGATAAAAGATGAACTGGAAGCTATCGATGTAGATGGTTTGCCTATGGCTGACAAATCCATTGAAGAGTTTTTAGTCAAACAAGGAATTAACCCTTTTCCGATGGTACGCTATACAGAACGCCCTGACACAGCAGCAGCCCATGTACTAGAGGGGCATGTCATTATTATTACCGATACATCACCAAGCGTTATTATTACACCAACTACGCTGTTTCATCACGTGCAGCATGCAGAAGAATACAGGCAGTCTCCTTCTGTAGGTACCTTTATACGCTGGATACGGTTTTTAGGAATTCTTGCGTCTCTTTTCTTATTACCGCTATGGCTGTTATTTGTACTTGAGCCAGATCTGTTGCCGGCAAAATTGCAATTTATTGGGCCAAACGAAGCAACAAATATTCCGACAGTTATCCAGATTTTCTTAGCCGATATAGGGGTTGAGTTCCTGAGGATGGCCGCCATTCATACGCCGACACCGCTTGCTACTGCTATGGGTTTAATTGCTGCAGCACTCATTGGACAGATTGCCATTGATGTAGGATTGTTTGTTCCGGAAGTTATTCTTTATGTAGCTATTGCGTCCATTGGTTCTTTTTCAACGCCAAGCTATGAGTTAGCAGTGGCAAATAAGATGCTGAGATTGTTTTTATTAATTTTTGTTGCGGCATTTCATACTCCAGGATTCCTTATTGCGACAACGGCTATCATTCTCTACATGGTACGTCTAAAATCATTGAATACGCCTTATTTGTGGCCGTTTCTTCCATTTAATCCGCAGGCTTTATGGCAGATTATCATTCGCACACCGGTTCCTGGAGCAAATCCGCGACCTAGTATTGTGCATCCGCAGGATAAAGACCGCCAGCCTGCAAAACCTTAAACAAAATAGGTGGTTGAAACCTGTATGAAGATGTGATAAATTTGTTTTAAATATGGAAAATAATAAATATTTAGACAGTTAGCAGCGAATTGCCGTTAACTGTCTTTTTTACACTATACACAGGAACGGGGTCTAAACATGTTTTTACACGGAACAAGTCGCATAAATAAAAAGGGGCATCTTGAAATTGGTGGAGTTGATACGGTTGAATTAGCATCAAATTTTGGGACACCTCTTTACGTATATGACGTAGCTTTAATTCGGCAGCGTGCTAGAGGATTTAAAGAAACATTTGAAAAGCATGGGGTAAAAGCACAGGTCGCTTATGCAAGCAAAGCTTTTTCTACAATTGCAATGGTTCAAGTCGTTCATGAAGAAGGTCTTTCGTTAGACGTTGTTTCGGGAGGAGAACTGTATACGGCTTTAGCAGCTGACTTTCCGAAAGAACGTATTCATTTTCATGGAAACAATAAAAGCCGGGCGGAACTAGAAATGGCCATCAAAGAAGATGTAGGATGCATTGTAGTTGATAATTTTTATGAAATTGCATTGCTTCAGGAAATAACGGAACAGTATCAAAAAAAGATGCCTATTCTTCTCAGATTAACACCTGGAATTGAAGCTCATACCCATGATTATATCTTGACAGGGCAAGAAGACTCGAAGTTTGGGTTTGATCTTCAAAATGGTCAAGCAGATGAAGCTGTGCGTCTTGTGCAAAATAGCAAGGGGCTGGAACTTTTAGGTATTCACTGTCATATAGGATCGCAAATTTTTGAAACAACCGGATTTATTATGGCGACTCAAAAGCTTTTTGCAAAAATGAAAGAGTGGAAACAAAGTATAGAATTTGTTCCGCAAGTATTAAATTTAGGCGGCGGCTTTGGTATTCGTTATACGGAAGAAGATCAGCCTATCCCTGTTTCTCAGTATGTGGAAGTTATTATAGAAGAGGTCAAAAAGCAGTCCAAACAGTTAGAAGTAGAAATTCCTGAAATTTGGATTGAGCCCGGCCGCTCTCTTGTAGGAGATGCTGGGACGACCCTGTATTCAATTGGTTCTCGTAAACATGTACCTAATGTACGTGAATATGTAGCGATTGATGGAGGAATGAACGACAATATCCGTCCTGCGCTGTATCAAGCGAAATATGAAGCGGTCATTGCCAATCGAATGAATGATGAGAGTGATGAGCTCGTATCCATCGCAGGTAAGTGCTGCGAATCGGGGGATATGCTGATGTGGGATGTACACCTTCCAAAAGCAAACCCAGATGATTTATTAGCGATGTTTTGTACAGGCGCATACGGTTATTCTATGGCAAGCCACTATAACCGTTTGCCAAAGCCAGCTGTCGTGTTCGTAGAAGATGGAGAAGCACAGCTAGTCGTAAAACGCGAAACATATGAAGACATCGTAAAAAATGACGTGAAATACAAAGTGACGGTAAAAAAGTAACGAGTGATTAACGTAAAAAAAGAGCCTCTTGTTCAAGAGGCTCTTTTTTTTATGAGAATAACGATTTAATAGCATTAATAATATCAACAAAGAATTGCTTTAATTTATCAAGAAATGATTGGCCTTCTTCTGACTGAAGAAATGTTGTTACTTTTTCCTTTGTCGCAGAAAGTTGGTCTTTTACTTGATTCCAATCGATGTTCATATCTTTTAAACGATTGAAAAAGTCAACAAGTGTATTAAGCTCTGAATCTGTTAATTGAATACCTAAATCATCAGCCACTCGCTGAATTAACGTGCGTAAATCGTCCTTTGTTTGAGGATTTTCTTTGGCAATTTCTTCTTTAATCGTTGCCATAAACTGCGCTGCTTTTTCTTTACCGATTTTTTCACCAAGTTCAGATGTCTGGACCATCTCTTCATTGGCTGCTTTTTTTACTTCTTCTGGGATTTTTTGATCTGTTTGAACTTCATATGCTTTCATAATACCTGTTAAAGCAGCTGTACCAGATACTTCAAATGGAGCGGTAATCTGGATTTTTGCATCTTTAACGCCGGCGGTCATCAAAGCATTAATATACATGTCGTCTGTAATACCATTAATATTTTGAGTTGATACGCTTAAACCTGAATCTTTTGAACCAAGGGTAATACTAGAAGATGAAATAGCACGAGATCCAATAGTAGCCTTTGGAATAAAGTCACCTAAATATTCATGCTCTTCTTGGTTTGTCACGGTTACTGTTTGAGCATTGCTTGGCGCATCAAGGTCATTTAATACCTGTTGCTTCTGAGAGCTGGTTAAGTCCTGACCTAATGTAATAATAACATCGCCTGGAGCAGCATCTGCAAAACTTTTTAAGGGTGCGGTTAGGAATAGAAGAAGACCTAATGTCACCATCATTGCTTTTATCGTTAATTTCAAACCTTTTTCCTCCTTTAATCCCATACTTGCCCTATTATAATACGGGCAGGTCTGAAGTAACAGAGTCAATTCATCATTTTCCCATAAATCAGTCTAGAGGCGTAGATTTCTATATGAAATGAAATCTATGTATCTCCATCACTGTATTAGACGGATGATACTATAAAAAGTTTCATCTCACAACTATTATTTTTTATTTAGAGCCCTACGAGAAGAAAGTGAAAAAGTGCATTCATTGAATTCATGAGCTTGTTTGTAGTAGAATAGAGTGAGTTTATAAATGTAAGTGTTCTACTCTAGGTGGCACTTACAACTTTTACGTTTTGCCGCTTTGATAGGGAAAACAGAGCCTATAGCGGTACTAATACATATATTGGAGGTCATTTATATGAAAAAAGCAAGTATTCTAATGGAAAATGGCGAAAAAATTCTAATCGATTTATTTCCGAACGAAGCACCAGGAACAGTAGAAAACTTTGAAAAGTTAGCTAATGAAGGATTCTACAACGGCGTAACGTTCCACCGCGTTATCCCTGGATTTGTTTCTCAAGGAGGAGACCCAACTGGTACAGGTGCTGGCGGCCCTGGCTATTCAATTAAATGTGAAACAGAAGGAAACCCTCACAAACACGAAGCGGGTTCTTTATCAATGGCACATGCTGGTAAAGACACAGGCGGCAGTCAGTTCTTTCTTGTTCATGAGCCACAGCCTCATTTGAACGGTGTTCACACTGTATTTGGAAAAGTAACAGAAGGACTTGATACAGTGTTAAAAATGAAAAATGGCGACGTAATGAAAGAAGTAAAAGTCTGGGAAGAATAAGAGCATACTGCTATAAATGGATATTAGCTAATAAAACGTCATAACAACCTTTTACAGGGGGTTACGGCGTTTTTTCTTCGCGCAACAGCTCAAAAAGCGTAATAGATTAGGTTTCTCATACACGCATGACATAGGACAAGCTTTTGTGTAATATTGCTATTTACTTATAAATTTTGTATGATAAAAGCAGTAAAAAACGCAGCGCATTAATTTGTAGGAAAGTTTGAGGACGAGGGAGAATCGTATGCTTATTCGCTATAAACGAAACTATGAAAAAATTGCCATGGGTCTTCTATCGTTTGTACCTACGGAAAAAGATTTAAAAAAACTTCAACAAACGATGAAAGAATATGAGCAAAACGAACATTGGCAGCTGTATCTTTGGAAGCAAGAAGAAGATATTATTGGGATTGTTGGCATTTCCATGCTCGATAAAAGTTTGATTGAGGTTCAACACGTCAGTGTAAACCCTTCACACCGCCAACAGGGCATTGGCAAAAAAATGATTAAAGCTCTTAAAGAAATGTATACGACTGCACAAATTAAGCCGAGTGAAATCATCGCTCCGTTTTATGAAAAGTGTCAGTCGGATGAATAAAGAAAAGCATGATTAGGTAAGGTGCGAAAGCTTCTTTCACATCTTAGTCATCATAAAACAACAGGTAGCTTCTAGCTACCTGTTGTTTTGTTTTGCCAATAAGTTTGCTTGTCTTTCCGCAATCACATCTGAGCGATCTCGCGTGCTGTGACGATGAACAATCGCATCATTTTGCAGATTAGAAGCTGATAACCAGACAAGCTGTTTATCAGTGCTTCTTTGTTTGCAAGCTCGTAATAATGCTGGATCTTCAATGGGCAAGTTAATACTTTTATATGGCTGATAGGTATCGATTAAAGCTAATTGTTTGCGAAGAAGTTTAAGCAGTGAAGGATAATTAAGTCCAAGCTGTGCAATATTTTCTTCTTCCTTCGTTAAAATTGCCAGCGCCTTTTGCATCGTTCTTTTGGCTCCGGCGAAATTTTGGCGTCGATGATGATAGAGTGAAACAGCAATTTGAATAAGGCCAACCCAAATAATATTGCGGTGCCCTCTTTCGTCTTTTTTCCAGTGTTCTTCTAGCAGTTCATGACATTCAAAGTAATCCCGGTCGCCATGAAAATGAACTAAATAATCAATATAGGCTTGTGAATACAATCTTGTTCCCTCCTGGTAAGACTCTATATGTAGTGTATCACAAAAATTAGCTATTCATCATCGCGGTACCTTTAAAGAGACAAACGTGCTCAAGGTATGGCGAACACGTTTGTTTTTATTCAATATGTGTGGTTAGAAGCGTAAGCAAGAACAACCAACAATAATTAATAAAATAAACAGTACAACAATTAAAGCGAAACCGCTACCGTATCCACAAGATTTTTCACCCATGCGAGTTCCTCCTTCAGTCATTTCAAAATGTTATTACCTTGACATCATATGTATGTTTAAACTTTTTGTATGGGCAAATGACCTATTTTCACGTTAATTTGTATTGGACATGTGTCTATAATCCTCTATACTAATGATAGTAACGTTATATAAAGCAGCAGAAATGATAAGCAATTGAAAAGTGTTGGTGAGATAAAAGTGGAGTATAGTGTAAAAGTAGATGCGTTTGAAGGACCTTTAGATCTTCTTCTGCATTTGATTAACCGATTTGAAATTGATATTTACGATATCCCAGTAGCGACAATTACTGAGCAATATATGATGTTTATACATACAATGAATGAGCTTCAGCTAGACGTTGCCAGTGAGTATCTAGTCATGGCAGCAACCTTGCTTCAAATTAAAAGTAAAATGCTTCTGCCTACGTATGAAGAAGATATGGATGAAATTGAAATGGTCGATGAAGAAGATCCGCGTGAAGAATTGATGCAGCGCTTAATTGAATATCGAAAGTTTAAAGAAGCGGCGGTAGAGCTTCAAAAGCTGGAAGAAGACCAAAGTCATGTGTATACAAAACCTCCAAGTAATGTGCAAATAAATGCAGAAGAACGTACGCAGCCTCAGGACGAAGGATTGGATATATCACTGTATGATATGCTAAGTGCTTTTCAAAAGTTGATGAAACGAAAGCAAAACAAAAAGCCTATGCAGACGAAAATAGCAAGGCAAGATATTCCAATTGACAAGCGCATGAGTGAAATTGTGAATGAATTAAAAGCCTTTAAAGGGAAAAAAAGTTTTTATCAGCTGTTTCCTTATCAAGAGCGTGATCATATTGTTGTAACGTTTTTAGCTGTGCTGGAATTAATGAAAGAAAATGAAATCGTTGTGGAACAGCAGCACAATCTAGACGAGCTTTATGTATCGTATCGAGAAAGGAATGAAGAGGAATGACAACGAATAATCTACAGGCTATTATTGAGAGCTTACTTTTTGTTTCTGGTGATGAAGGTCTATCCATTAGCCGGTTAGCTGAGATTATAGAAAAGCCTCATGAAGACATTCAAGGTGCTTTGGAGAGCTTAGAGCAAGAGTGTAAGTTCAGAGGAGTTACACTTATTGAAATAGGAGGGGCCTATCAGCTTGTCACAAAAAAAGAGTATGCACCATATATTGAGAAGCTCGTAGAAGCTCCCGCTAATCAATCATTATCACAAGCAGCGCTTGAAACGTTAGCTATTGTAGCGTATAAGCAGCCAATTACAAGAGCTGAAATCGAAGAGATTCGCGGAGTGAAAACGGAAAGACCTCTTCAAACTTTAATTGGAAAGGTTTTATTAAAAGAAGTGGGACGAGCGGAAGGCGCAGGTCGGGCCATCTTATACGGAACGACAAAAGAATTTTTAGGCTATTTTGGCCTTAAAAGTATCGAAGAGCTGCCGCCGCTTCCAGAAGATTTATTACAAGAAGGAACCGATCAAGAAGCAGATTTGTTTTTTCAATCGTTTCAAGAAATGAAGTGAAAGTGTAAAAGAACATAGAGTTTTTTCTATGTTCTTTTTTGTATGGACAAATCTTTTCATTCATAACCAAAAAAGACGAGCATAAACTTGTACAAACAGGTAGAGGGACGGGGATGACATGAAAAGAAGCAAAAAAAGTATCATCTATCTATTTATTGTATTGCTATGTCTCAGCGGTTGGCCTTCCACATCATCTGCAGCGGGGAGCGTAAGTGCTCATAGTGCTATTTTGATGGAACAGAAATCAGGGAGAGTGTTATATGCTAAAAATGCAGATCAAGTTAGCCGAATTGCTAGCATTACAAAAATTATGACAGCAATACTGGCGATTGAATCTGGCAAAATAAATAAAACAGTTACCGTTAGCCACAACGCAGTTGGTGTTGAAGGTTCTTCTGTGTATTTAGTTGAAGGTGAAAAAATAAAATTAAAAGATTTAGTATATGGCTTGATGCTTCGTTCGGGTAATGATGCTGCTGTAGCTATCGCAGAAGCCGTTGGAGGAAGCGAAGATGGATTTGTTTATTTGATGAATAAAAAAGCAGAAGAAATTGGCATGACAAATACAACATTTCAAAATCCGCATGGATTAGACGATCATGAAAATCATCGCTCAACAGCGCACGATATGGCTCTGCTAATGCGCTATGCAATGAATAATAAAATTTTCAAAGAGATTTCAGGAACAAAAGTCTATCGAATGAAGCATCCTGAAGAGAAATGGGATCGAGTGTGGAAAAACAAAAATAAACTGCTGACAACACTATATGCATACTGTACTGGCGGAAAAACAGGATATACAAAATTAGCAAAACGAACGCTTGTGACAACTGCTACAAAAGATGGAATGGATTTAATCGCCGTAACGATTAATGCCCCAGATGATTGGAACGATCACATTTCCATGTATGAAAATGCATTTGATAAATATGATATGACCAGTTTAGCTGCAAAAGGCGAATTGGCAGATATAAAGGATTCTTTTTATAAAGATCAGTTGTATATTAAACGAAATGTCGTCTATCCGCTCACAAAGAAAGAACAAAGCTCTGTAGAAGTGAAAACAACGTTAATTCAGCCTAAAAAGCAGTGGAAAGAAACAGGGGAAGTTCCAAATGTGGTAGGAAAGCTCGATATTTATAGAAGTGGAGAGACGATTGACAGTGTTCCAATTTATTTCGAAAAGCAGTCCGAGCAGCAAAAAGGTTTCTTTGATAGAGTAAAGCGATTAATGTTTATTCAGTCTGGAGCCAAAACAAATGGTTAATATTATTTGGATGCTGCTGACCATTATCGGAATTGTTTTTGCGATTATAAATGGGAAAATTGGTGATGTAAACAAAGCAATTTTTCAAGGAGCAGGCGAAGCAGTGACCATCAGCATTGGGTTAATCAGCGTGCTGGTCTTTTGGTTAGGAATGATGAATATTGCTCAAAGTGCAGGGCTTCTCGACAAGTTAGCGAAACTGTTTCGACCCATTATTACAAGACTTTTCCCTGATGTTCCAAAAGATCATCCGGCCTTAGGGTACATATTGTCCAATATGATGGCGAATATGTTTGGGCTCGGGAATGCGGCAACTCCTCTTGGCATTAAAGCGATGGAGCAGCTTAAAAAGCTAAACGGCGATAGAGACGAAGCAAGCCGTTCTATGATCACACTTTTAGCACTTAACACAACCAGTTTAACGCTTATACCAACCACAGTTATTGCAATTCGAATTACGTATAACTCGGCTAATCCTACTGAAATTGTGGGTACAACACTTTTAGCGACTGTTGTAGCTACGATAGGAGCTATCATCATTGATCGCTTTTTTTATTATCGACGCACACGAAAAGGAGGAAAACGAAAATGACTATGCTTAATCAAGTATCATTGATGTTTATTCCTCTTATCGTAGGATGTATTTTACTTTATGGAACCTATAAAAAAATTCCTACGTATGAAAAGTTTGTAGAGGGAGGGAAAGACGGATTACAAATTGCTTTTTCCATCATTCCTTACTTAGTCGGCATGTTAGTGAGCATCTCTATTTTTCGAGCTTCAGGAGCCCTTGATTTTTTCTTATCTGTTTTAAAACCTATGCTTCAAGCAGTTGGCGTTCCGGCTGAAATTGTACCTTTAGCTCTTATCAAACCGATATCTGGAACGGCTGCTCTTGGTATCACGACGGATCTAATTTCTACATACGGACCTGATTCTTTTATCGGTCGTTTGGCATCGACCATGCAGGGAAGTACGGATACCACATTTTATATTTTAACGGTTTATTTTGGAGCGGTTGGCATTAAAAAAATGGGAGATGCGCTGAAGGTTGGTTTACTGGCAGATTTGGTAGGAATTATTGCCTCAGTTGTCATTGTAATCCTTGTGTTTGGCCGGTAAGAAATCGAAAATTCTACCTCTGAGTGGCAAATAGACTTGTGTATTACTTCGTAAACAAGTAAGATGTTACAAGAGGTGAAGTGTTAATGGAACGATTACAAAAAGTGATTGCTCACGCAGGTGTAGCATCAAGACGTAAAGCTGAAGAATTAATCGGCCAAGGCCGAGTGAAAGTAAATGGAAAAGTTGTAAGAGAATTGGGCACGAAAGTAGGTCCTAACGATAAAATTGAAGTAGACGAAGTGCCGGTAGAAAGCGAAGCGCCCGTTTACTTTATGTTATACAAACCAAGAGGCGTAATTTCAGCTGCTAACGACGACAAGGGAAGAAAAACAGTCGTTGACTTCTTTCCACATGTAGAAGAAAGAATTTATCCCATTGGACGTCTGGACTATGATACGTCGGGTTTACTTCTTTTAACAAACGATGGTGAATTTGCTAATCAGCTAATGCACCCTAAATTTGAAGTGGACAAAGTGTATGTGGCTAAAATTAAAGGAATTCCAAGTCGTGAAAAAATCAGACAGCTGCAGCGCGGTGTGATGCTTGAGGACGGAAAAACAGCACCAGCTCGTGCAAAAGTTCTTTCTATTGATAAAAGCAAGCAGACGGCGATTGTGGAATTGACGATTCACGAAGGGAAAAATCGTCAAGTACGTCGCATGTTCGATGCAATTGGACATTCTGTATTAAAATTAAAACGTGAGCGCTACGGACCTTTAGATTTACGCGGATTAAATGCAGGAGAAGCTCGTGAGCTTACAGCGCATGAAGTCAAACAATTATATTCAATGTCTCAAACAGGTAAGTAATTTTCACTTACCTGTTTTTTTTATGAAATATGTCGTGAATTAGAAAAACAAGCAAGGTTTTTTGAAAAAATGTCGAACTTGTAGAATGAGAGGAAGACTTCACAGAAACGTCGAAATATTATTGGAAAGCCACTACCACAAAAATGATATAATGGTAGAAAAAAGCGTATTGAAAGCGGTTAAAAGGAGTTCGTGCCATGAAAAAAAAGCGCTTGATTATTCGAACAGTTATATTGGCAGTGTTGCTGTGCGCGGTTGGATATACCCTTTATGCTCAATTCTTTGCTGATAAACAAAAGGTATCAGTAGGAGATAAGGCACCTGACTTTATATTAAGAGATGTTAATGGAGAAACTCATCAGCTATCAGATTACAAAGGCAAAGGAGTTTTTTTGAATTTTTGGGGAACATGGTGCAAGCCCTGTAAACAAGAGATGCCGGCTATGGAAAAGCAGTATGCATCATATAAAAAGCAAGGTGTTGAAATTTTAGCTGTTAACGTTGCAGAAACGAATATAGCAGTGGAGCAGTTTGCTAAACAGTATGGGCTATCTTTTCCGATTTTGATGGATAAAGATTCACAAGTTTTGGGTGCATACGGAATAGATCCTCTGCCGACTACATTTTTAATTGATAAAAACGGAAAGATTGTAGACAGTTTTATTGGGGGATTGGAAGAATCTAAAATAAAAGAATATATGGAAGAAATTAAACCATAGGGAGTGTTGACAATGAAACACGTAAAATGTGAATGTGGACACGTTAACCCGCATGGTACGATTTTGTGTGAAGCCTGTGGTAAGCCGATTGCAGAAGAAACAACTGATAAATTAGTAGATATGCGTTATGAAGGAAGCGCAAGGCGATCGCAAACGTACAATAAAACAGTTATCGATAAAGTATGGAACTTTTTCTCTTCTGTAAAAGTAGGTATTTGGATCATTATTGTGACGCTTGTTGCGTCTGCAGTCGGAACCATTTATCCTCAAGAAGCTTACATACCTCCTAATGTGACAGCAGATGAGTATTACCAAAAGGAATATGGATGGACAGGAGAGCTTTATTATAAGTTAGGTTTTCATCATCTCTACGAATCGTGGTGGTACTTGCTTTTAATTGCTGCTTTAGGAATGTCGTTAGTCATTTGCAGTTTAGATCGAGTAGTGCCTTTGTACCGAGCTCTAAAAAAGCAGAGTGTAACAAAACATCCAAACTTCTTAAAAAGACAGCGTTTATATAGCACTTCATCATCGTGGACGGATCAAGATTATGAACATGTAAAAAGCATGCTAAAAAAAAGAAGATACTCTATTCGCGAAGAAAACGGCAATCTTCTGGCTGAAAAAGGACGCTTCTCAAGATGGGGTCCATACGTTAATCATATCGGTCTCATTATCTTTTTACTAGGTGCTATGCTTAGATTTGTACCAGGTATGTATATAGATGAAGTTCTTTGGATCCGTGAAGGTGAAACAAAAGTTATTCCTGGGACGAACGGAGAATATTTTTTGAAAAACCATCGTTTTACTGTTGAAACGTATGATAAAGATAGTGAAAGCGCCGTGTTTCAAGAAGCAATTGATCGTGCAGGGAATAATAAAGTAGCCAAAAAATATGAAGCGGATGTTAGTTTGTATAAGCGCGAAGGAAAGCTTATACCGGGAGCAGATCCAAAGTTAAAGAAAATAAAAGATTCAGAAATTCGTGTGAATCAGCCGCTTAAGTTTGAAGGATATGCCATGTACCAAGTGGACTTCAAGTTAAATGAGTTTAGCTCTATGTCTTTCCATTTAACAGATAAAAATGCAAATAGAAACGTTGGTTCACTTACAGTAGATTTACATAATCCAAAAGAAACATATGATTTAAAAAACGGATATAAAGTCAAGCTCATGAGTTACTTTCCAGACTTTTTCTTTGATGATGAAGGAAATCCGAATACAAAGACCAGAGTGCCTAACAATCCGGCTTTTGTATTTAAAATGATTACGCCTCAGCATAAAAAAGGTGAAGTTGCTTTTGTTGGAATTAGAGAGAACTTGGAGCCGCTAGGAAATAACGATTATAAAATGACCTTTGCTGGTGTGGAAACGAAAAATGTAACGGGATTAACCGTTCGCAGAGACTATACGCTTTGGTTTTTAGGAATTGGCGGAGCCATCTTTATGATTGGTGTGATTCAAGGGATGTATTGGAATCATCGTCGCATGTGGATTCAAAAAGTCAATAATGAGATATGGTTGGCCGCACATACAAATAAAAACTGGTATGGGCTTAAAAAAGAACTAAATGGTTTATTAGAATCAACATCCCTTACACAGCTGAAGGACCAAAATGATAAAGAAACAAAATAGGAGGAAAAAGCATGGATTACGCGAGTATAAGTAGTAATTTACTGTATGTGGCGTTTATTGCTTATTTAGTTGCAACCTTTTTTTTCGGAGGAGCTATTCGAGATAAGCGAGCAGCTCAAAAGAAAACAAAGTGGGCAACGTTTGGAATTGCGGTTACCATCATCGGCTTTATTGCACAGATTGGCTACTTCATTACAAGATGGATTGCATCAGGCCACGCTCCTGTTAGTAATTTATTTGAATTTACGACGTTTTTTGGCATGATGCTTGTTGGCGCATTTATTGTTATTTACTTTATTTATCGTCTTAGCATGCTTGGACTTTTTGCATTGCCGGTGGCTCTTTTGATCATTGCTTATGCAAGCATGTTTCCAACTGAAATTACGCCGCTGATACCGGCTCTCCAAACGAATTGGCTGCATATTCACGTTACAACCGCAGCTACGGGTGAAGCCGTGCTTTCCATTAGCTTTGTTGCAGGATTGATTTATTTAATCAAAACGATTGACCAATCCAAGCGAAATAAAAAAGCATTTTGGCTGGAATTCATCCTGTATACGCTTATTAGTACGCTTGGGTTTGTAGCAGTGACGCTGGCTTTTAATGCGGCTCACTACGAGTCATCATTTAATTGGGTTAATAAAAGTGGAGAACAAGAGCAAGTCGTATACCATATGGTTCCGCTAGTGGGGCCTCATCAAAGTGAGTGGACAGACGGGAACGACATACAGCCGCTTGTTGATATGCCGGCTATTATCAATGCTAAAAAATTAAATACGGTTATTTGGTCGTTAGCCGGTGGCTTTGTATTATATTGGCTGGTTCGTTTCATTTTACGGAAGCGAATTGGAGCCGCGCTGCAGCCGCTTGTGAAGCAGGTAAACAGCGACTTGCTTGATGAAGTAAGCTACAGAGCAGTGGCGATTGGATTTCCTATTTTTACACTAGGAGCACTTATTTTCGCTATGATTTGGGCTCAGATGGCCTGGACGCGCTTTTGGGGATGGGACCCTAAAGAGGTGTGGGCGCTGATCACCTTTTTATTTTACGCCGCTTTTCTTCATCTTCGGCTGTCTAAAGGATGGCATGGTGAAAAATCAGCTTGGCTGGCAGTTGGCGGGTTTGCCATCATCATGTTCAACTTAGTGGCTGTGAACCTAGTTATTGCAGGTTTACATTCATATGCGTAACCTTTAAAAATATAAAAGAGGCTGAAACAAAGATATTTTAGTTGAAGGAAGATCCGAACGATGAGTTGAGATTCTTGATGGAGAATCACCTTCGTTCGGATTTTTTCATTGGGATGGTGAACGTAGGGTTCATGTATGTAGGTGCTTCTAGCGGTTGATTGGGGGGCAAGGCGAAGACTCCCGCGGAAAGCGAAGTCTTGCACGGAAATCAACAGCGGTGGAACAAGCGATCCCTACTAGCTTCTTTATTTTATTTGTTCGTCTGTAGGTTGGATGGATTTCGTTACGTCTCAACCTCTTTTTGGTAAAAAAAGCTTTTTTTCGTAAAGGTGTTCACGAATTGTCACATTGTTTGGGTATCATAAGTAGAACTCGCCGGTTTTTTTTTGTACACTAAGACTAGGAGGTTGAAAATACATGCAAAACGAACAAAGATTACTGCTAGTAGACGATGAAGATCGCATTAGACGATTGTTAAAAATGTACTTAGAAAAAGAAGGATACATCATTGAAGAAGCAGCCGATGGGCATGAAGCAATCGAAAAAGCGTTACACATAGATTATGATTTGATTGTATTAGATTTAATGATGCCCGGCATAGATGGTATTGAGGTTTGTAAACAAATTCGGGAGAAAAAAGCAACTCCTATTATCATGCTTACAGCTAAAGGGGAAGAAGTAAACAGAGTCCAAGGGTTTGAAGTAGGTACAGATGATTATATCGTTAAGCCGTTTAGCCCAAGAGAAGTGGTTCTTCGCGTAAAAGCACTGCTTCGACGTTCTTCTCAAGCAACGTTTATTCAACCAGAAACGAGCGTGAAAAATCTTATTGTGTTTGATCACTTAACGATTGATAATGATGCACATCGCGTTACAGCAGACGGAAAAGAAGTTAACTTAACTCCAAAAGAATATGAATTATTATGCTACCTTGCAAAAACGCCAGATAAAGTATATGACAGAGAGCAGCTGCTGCGTGAAGTATGGCATTATGATTTCTTTGGAGATCTTCGTACGGTAGATACGCACGTCAAGCGTTTGCGTGAAAAGTTAAATCGTGTATCGTCACAAGCGGCGAAAATGATTGTAACCGTATGGGGAGTAGGGTATAAATTTGAGGTTGAAAATAACTGATGTTTTGGAGAAGTGTAGTTGGTAAACTATGGTTTACTATCCTATTGCTCGTCACGCTTGTTTTATTTATTTTGACCATTTTATTGCTTCAGTTTTTTGAAAATTATCATGTTGTAGATGCAGAAAACCGTTTAACTAAAACGGCTGCTAAAATCTCTACCATTGTGCAGGAAACGGACGATGAAAAACTAGGACTATCCATTGCTCGTGAACTTGCAGACCAAGCAAGTGTAGTTATTGTTCAAGACAAAGATTTTTATTGGCATTCCACACATCCTGATAAAGAAAATAAGAAAGCTATTTCGGCCATTGTTAAACAAAACGATCAGCTAAATCAAGTGGTTGAAAAAGGTAAAGTAATACGGGAAAAAATGTACATGACTACAAAGAAAGACACGAGTGATGAGCCTTTAATGTTTGTTGTCGGTGTACCTTTAATGAAAGATAACAAACCGACAGGCGGCGTTTATTTGTATCAATCTCTTTCTGAAATTGAAGAACCCGCTCAATATACGACTAAGTTCATTTTATTGGCTGCAGGTATTGCTATTATTTTAACTACTATCTTTGCTTTTTTCTTATCCACTCGAATTACAGCGCCTCTTAGAAAAATGAGGCAGGCGGCATTTGAAGTAACAAAAGGGAACTTTGATACAAAAGTACCTATTTTAACTCACGATGAAATTGGGGAGTTAGCGATTGCTTTTAATCAAATGGGCAGGCAGTTAAAGTTTAACCTCAATGCGCTTAATCAGGAAAAAGAGCAGCTTTCAAGTATTTTAAGCAGTATGGCAGACGGTGTTATTACGTTTAGTAGAGACGGATCGATTTTAATTACCAATCCCCCAGCGGAGCATTTTCTTCAGACTTGGTATTACGAGCAGGATGTCAACAATCAGCAGGTGCCTGAGCTTCCAGCAAACGTCGTGCATTTGTTTCAAACGGTAGTAGAGACTGAAACGGAGCGAAGTGCAGAATTGAAAATTCAAGGGAAAACGTGGGTCATTTTAATGTCACCGCTCTATAATCAAACGAAAATTCGCGGTGCTGTAGCTGTACTACGAGATATGTCTGAAGAGCGTAAACTTGATAAATCGAGAAAAGATTTTATTGCAAACGTGTCTCATGAATTGCGTACACCTATTTCTATGCTTCAAGGTTATAGTGAAGCCATTATTGACGATATTGCAAGTACGGATGAAGAAAAAAAAGAAATTGCACAGGTGATTTATGATGAATCACTCCGTATGGGCCGGCTTGTAAATGAACTTTTAGATTTGGCGCGAATGGAAGCAGGACATGTGCAGCTTCACTTAGAATCTGTAGCAATGGTTGAATTTACAGAACGTGTTTTGCGTAAGTTTCAAGGGTTAGCTAAAGAAAAACATATTAAACTGTCTCTTAATGGAAAAGTAGAAGATGAATTTGAAGCGATGATTGATTCAGACCGTATGGAACAAGTGCTGACAAACTTAATTGATAATGCCATTCGTCATACGGATGACTACGGAGAAGTAAGGCTGCATCTTGATAAAAGTCAATCGGAAATCCACCTTTCTGTTCAAGATACAGGAGCAGGCATTCCAAAAGAAGATCTTCCATTTGTATTTGAACGATTTTATAAAGCGGATAAAGCCAGAACGAGAGGAAAGTCAGGAACTGGTCTGGGGCTTGCAATCGCCAAAAATATCGTGGAGGCACATCAAGGGATCATTGCGGTTGAAAGTGAATTAAATGAAGGAACAACTTTCTTTATCAAACTGCCAAAGTAAACACATGCTAAATAACAGTTTTTCTTCGGCTGAAATAATAAGAATAGTAAAGAGATGTGATTCAGTGGAGAATCACATCTCTTTATTTTTTCTATAAACTAGTCTAAAAGAGAAGGAATTGGCATATAGTATGTTTTGTGTGCAATGATCTACATAGGAGGTTCTTTCTTCATGATTGACGTGTTAAGAAGAATATTGGTTGTATTAGTAATGGGATTGTGTATAGGTCTTTTATTTTTGGGCGGGCAAATGGTAAAAGCAGAAGAGAAGCAGTGGGAGTGGCCGGTTGAAGGAGTCTTAACTGATATATTTGGTTCTCGTCACGCCAAACACTTTGGAATTGATATAGCAGCACCTGTTGGTACACAGGTGTATGCTGTTGCAAAAGGAGTGGTGAGCCGCTCTTATTATTCAAATACATACGGACAAGTTGTTTTTATCAAACAAACGAATGGATACGAAACGGTCTATGCTCATCTAGAGGAACGTTTTGTTGCAGAAGGAAATCGTGTAGCCGCAGGTCAAAACATTGGACGAGTTGGCAATACAGGGCGATCTTCAGGTGCACATTTGCATTTTGAAGTTCATCAAGGAAGTTGGAATCCGGATAAAACCAATGCAGTAAACCCACTTGCCAAATTGGATAAGCAAAAACTATCGGCATACGTAAAAAGCGATTTAGCTGCCACGGTTTTTCAGCAGTTACATCAGACTTCTGATAACTGTATTCTTATCCATCAAGGAGATACATTATCTGAGCTCGCAGTCAAATATGAAGTAGATATGGATCAGCTAAGAAAGTGGAATCATTTAGAAAATACGATGTTAAATGCAGGACAAGTGTTAAAAATAAGTCCATAAAAAAAGAGCCGCTAAGGCTCTTTTTTTCAATGTCACAATTCAATACGCTGTATGTTCACAATTTCGCTTGTTTGTTTTAACGAAGAGATGACAGAATCATCTAAAAGTTTATCAAACGTAAGCATCATAATGGCTTCTCCGCCTTTTTGCTTACGGCCCACTTGCATGGTAGCAATGTTAATACGTAAATCTCCAAGTACTTTCCCTACATTTCCAATAACTCCGGGCTGATCACTGTGACGGATATAAAGAAGATGTCCTTCCGGATAAAAATCAATATCAAACGAATCAATATTAACAATTCGAGGTCCATAGCCTGCTATATAGGTGCCCGTAATGGTAAATGTACGCTGTTCGCCTGTTACTGTAACGTCAATCATATTGGAATATCCTTGCGTATCTTCCGATGTTTTTTCACCAAATGTAATTCCTCGTTCTTTTGCAATCATAGAAGCATTGACTTCGTTAACAGGTGAGTCGATACGATGAGTTAAAAAGCCTGATAACAAGCTCCGTGTAATATAAGTAGTTTCCAAATCCGTCACTGTACCTCCGTAGGAGATAGAGATATGCTGAACAGGTTCTCGCATGCATTGAGATAAAATGGCTCCCATTTGTTTAGTAAGGCTCGTAAACGGCTGAATTTTTTCAAAAACTTCTTTAGAAAGCGTTGGCAAATTAATGGATGAGCTTACAGGATTACCTTCTAGAAAACGCAGAACGTCATGTGCCACGTCTTCAGCAACGTTAAGCTGGGCTTCTTTTGTAGAAGCTCCTAAATGGGGAGTTGTAATAACTTGATCAAAATGTAACAAAGGGTTATCAATCGGCGGCTCAACTTCAAATACGTCAATAGCTGCACCTTGAACATGGCCAATTTCTAAATAATGAACTAAGGCTTTTTCATCAATGATCCCGCCGCGTGCGCAGTTTAATAAAAACACACCCTTCTTTGTTTTGGCTAACGTGTCATGATTGAGCAATCCCTTTGTTTCTTTCGTAAGTGGAGTGTGCACGGTAATTACATCCGCTGCTGCTAGTAATTCATCCAGGGATAATAGTTCTACGCCTAGCTTTTCAGCTCGGGAAGAGGTTAAAAAAGGATCGTAAACGTGAACGCTCATATTAAAGGCTTTTGCGCGTTTGGCAAGCTCTGAGCCAATTCGTCCAAATCCGATAATGCCCAGGTGTTTGTGATTAAGCTCTGTTCCAACAAATGCTGAGCGGTTCCATTCGCGCGCTTTAACTGAAGCATTTCCTTGGGGGATATGCCGAAACAAGCTAGCCATCATAGCAAATGTATGTTCCGCCGTTGAAATGGTATTTCCGTTCGGCGCGTTAATAACGACAACCCCTCGTTTGGTTGAGGCTTCAATATCAATATTATCGACACCTACTCCAGCGCGAGCAACAATTTTTAAATTTGGCATTTTTGCCAGCAAATCCTCTGTAACCGTCGTAGCACTCCGTACTAAAAGTGCATCGTACGTATGCAAATCATTCTCAACTTCTTCAACTTTTTTTCGCGTAAGATTCACATGAGGAGCTTCAAGTAGTGGAGCAAGACCTTCATTGCTAATTGAATCAGCTACTAACACATTATACATGACGTGAACATCTCCCTTGGATTTTACTATCATCAAATATTTGATAACTTACCATATTAAAAAAATTCTGTCAATTATATTTTTCAAACTTTACGATTAGTTATCAAATACACAATTATAAACGTAAAATTGAAACTATAAATATGTCATAATGCTGTTGGTTATGCACTTATTTACTGATTTTACATATAAAAAAAAGAATGAAGTTTATAAAATACATCAATTTAATAGGAATTAAAAAACTTCTTTATTTACTTTTAATTCGAGATAACATATAATAAATTCATAATTAAATATTGGTCTATCTTCGGGGCAGGGTGAAATTCCCGACCGGCGGTAAAAAACAAATTGTTTTGAGCCCGCGAGCTTATATGTAATACATACGAGCAGATTTGGTGAAATTCCAAAGCCGACAGTACAGTCTGGATGGGAGAAGGTGGAGGTTCAGCGTTCAAAACCTAATGTGATGAACGTTTATTAAATATGCCTGCCATGTCTCCTCTCAACGAATCATTTGTTGGGAGGTTTTTGCGTGGGGATATAAAGTTGAACCTTTCTTCTTTGAAGAGTGGATCACAAAGAAGGAGAGAGGCAAGATGCAACAAAGTAAGAAAACTCAAAAGCTGGTTATACTAGGAATGTTAAGTAGTATTGCTTATATTTTAATGATGATTAATTTTCCAATTCCTGGATTACCTCCGTTTTTAACAATTGATTTTAGCGAAATTCCTGCACTCGTAGCAGCACTTGTATTTGGACCGATGGCTGCTGTTATAGTAGAAGGAATAAAAAATTTATTGAATTATTTAATTCAAGGAAGTGCTACAGGAGTTCCAGTTGGTCAAGTGGCGAACTTTGTGGCTGGTTTACTGTTCGTTCTTCCTGTATCATACATGTTCAGCCGATTTAAAACGGCTAAAGGCGTAACGATAGGTTTGGTTACGGGTACGGTTGTAATGACGGTACTCATGGCTGTCTTAAATTATTATGTCTTCTTACCAGCGTATACAATCTTCTTACAATCGCCAGAAATGTCTAGTGAACAAGCACGTCAATATATCGTTGCAGGTATTTTGCCGTTTAACTTAATAAAAGGCGCAGCAACAGGGGCTATCTTTGTCTTATTGTTTTCAAAAATGAAGCAATGGATCACGCGTCGCATTGCTGTTTGATTCAATCGCTCTCCCGGGGAGAGCGATTTTTATATATAAAAAAACCTGCAGCATGTACACTACAGGTTTGCTCAATACTTATTCGAATTTATTAGCATCGCCTTCGAATTTTTCATCCGCTACGCGAATTGAATCCGTAGGGCAGCCTTCCATTGCATCCATCATATCATCTTCTAGATCTTCTGGAATTTCTACTACACCTTGGTTATCATCTAATGTTACGAATGCAATACCTTCATCATCATAATCATAAATGTCTGGTGCTGCTGCTCCGCAAGCGCCGCATGCGATGCAAGTATCTTTATCAACAATTGTATATTTTGGCATAACAAGACCTCCTGTAAAGTGTTCGAAAATTTCTCATTATATAATCTCTTCGCGAATCAAGAGTGAAATTTCTCCTTATTCATTGTAAAATGATTTATAAAACTTTTCAATAGAAAAGTCACTGAGAATGCTTATCAAATCAAGGTTTCTTCACTTACCCAAACGTTTTGATACATAAAGGAAAGAGCAAAAAAGCCTTTATCTCACATGCTATTGGTCACTTTTGGTACAATGAATGAGAAAGGAAGTTGACACCTTTGAATTATATTCAAGTTAGCATTTTATTTTGTATAAAACAGTTAAAAGGTGAGCGAACCGCCTATGGTATTTATCATTTATTAACAGGTAAAAAGTCAGCTCAAACGATTCAAGACGGAAAAATTTTTGGGATTTCGTTTCTTTTTCAGTCATTTGTTTACTTAGATAAACGGTCTTTTGAAGCCTGCGTTGCATATTTAAAAGAACAGCAGTATATTGAAGAAACTGAAAATCAAAAGTATGTGATGACAGATAAGGGACTAGCACGCCTTGAAGATGAACTGACGGCTCGACCCTTTCATCCAGCTTTAGACGGATGGAAATTCGCAAGCAGTACTCAATTATTTTTAGCAAGAATCACTTTGTTCATTCAGACCTTATCAAACCTACAGTATTTTCAAAAAGGATTTTTACCCATTTCCAAAAATCCTGAGGTCATTCAATGGGTCAAAACGTATATTATGTCTCAAAAGCAAACGCGTCAAGAGTTAGCCGCCGAGCTATTCAAAGAGCTCCGAACGTGCTTGAAAGGTTGTACGGAACGGGATGCGTCTCTTTTTGTTTTGCAACTGACTGGATACCAAAGAGTAGGCTTTACAAAAAATCAGTTAGCATATCAATATGAACTCGATGAGCATTATGTTCATATTCAACTTTTAGGGGTTATTCACCATATCATTGAAAAAGTGAGTAAAAATAATGAAAGCTTTCATGTACTTTCTTCTTTTTTACGTGATCTATATTTAGAATTGCCTTTGACAAGCTCGACGTTAAAAACGTATAGCTGGCTTCAAAAAGGCAAGACGCTTGAAGAAATTGCTTATATAAGGCGTTTAAAAGAAAGTACAATTGAAGATCATATTGCAGAATTAGCTCTGTTTGTTCCATCTTTTTCAATCGATGCATACGTATCGCCTAAGCAGCAGGAAGAAATTATCTCAGCCTTTGAAGGTTTGCGTACAAATAAATTAAAGGTGATAAAGGAAGAAGTAAAAGACGACGTTACCTATTTTCAGATTCGTCTCGTATTAGCAAAACATTTTACCTGATACTAAAAAAAGTGGTGTTTGATGTGAAGATAGAACAACTTCTACAGAAACAATTTGGCTATAGCCAATTTCGACTAGGACAAAAAGAGATTATTCAAGATATTTTGACAGGTCATAATGTGTTAGCGGTTCTTCCTACAGGAACAGGAAAATCATTGTGCTATCAGCTCCCAGCTTATTTGTTGAACCGACCCGTGCTGATTGTATCTCCTTTAATTTCACTGATGGAAGATCAAGTTCAACAACTAAAGGCAAGCGGAGAAAAGCGAGTTATTGCCTTAAATAGTTTCCTACAACAAGAAGAAAAGCGACGGGCGCTAAAAGATTTAGCTTTTTATCGTTTTATTTATGCATCTCCTGAAATTTTGCAAAATGCTGTTGTAGTAGAAGCATTAAAGCAGGCAAATGTAGGCCTTTTCGTTGTGGACGAGGCGCACTGTATTTCTCAGTGGGGACATGATTTTCGTTTAGATTATCTACAACTAGGAGATATATGGAAGGAACTTGGCAGTCCGCTATGTCTGGCACTAACGGGAACTGCGACTAGGGAAGTAGTAGAAGATATTAAGCGCTACTTATCGCTGCCTGCTGTCAACGAGCACATCTATTCCATGAATCGAAGTAATATTGCGATGAAAGTTGATTTTGTTGCAAGTATTGAAGAAAAAAAAGAGAAGTTACTGATGTACGTTAGTGAACTGCAAGGTCCGGGAATTATCTATTGTTCCAGCCGATCTTGGACAGAAGCATTAACACAGCTTCTAAAGGAAAATGGGATACAGCGAGTGCAGTATTACCATGGGGGAATGGAACCAAATGAAAGAATGCTTGTTCAACAGCAATTTTTAGAAAATCAGCTTGATATCATTTGCTGCACAAGTGCATTTGGAATGGGGGTTAACAAATCGAATGTTCGCTTTATTATTCACTTTCATACACCTACGCAGCTAGAAGCATACGTACAGGAAATTGGAAGAAGTGGACGCGATCAGCGAAACAGTATTGCGATCTTGCTTTATGCTGAAGGAGACGATGACTTTGCTCATTCTTTACTTAAAATTGAGCTTCCTTCTTCAGATATCATCTTATACTGCTTGTCGTATTTACGAAACCATGATCAGGCCATTCCTTTAAAACAAGTAGAGTCTCACTTTCTTTATACAGTGGGTATTCAAGAAACAAATTGGCGATTTATTCGTTATTATTTGTACAGAGAAAATGTAGTAAAAAATGAACATGTTGAACCCTGGAAAATTCCTGAATCGCTGCATGAAACGATTGTTGCAGCTGTAAATAAACGTCTTCGAAACAAACATGACAAGTATCGTGCGATGAAGGGGTTTATTGAGACAAAAGAATGCCGTCGTCACGTGCTGCTTGGCTATTTCAATGAGCCGGGAAAATCAGAGCTTGAGAATTGTTGCGATTGCTGCGGCTTGGATTTAGAAAACTATAAAAAAACAAATGGTGAGCAAGAGCAATGGACCTTTCAAGGCTGGGAATTAGAATTAGCTCGTTTGCTTCGTCAAGGAGAGATATAATGGCAAAATCACAGCAAGAGCTTATTTCATCCATGACAGATGCAGAGTTAGTTAAAAATTTATATGTAACACAGCTGCTCATCTGCTTCATTGCTTTAGGCATCGGTTTTTTTACATTCGATTCATGGAATTCCTTTTTGCAGTTTTTTCAGCTGGATTGGTCTTCTATTTTATTATACGGGGGAGGAACAGCTCTCTTGGTAGTAGTAGGAGATATACTTCTAATGAAATGCGTACCTGAGCATTTATACGATGACGGAGGGATCAATGAACGTTTATTTGCTAATCGTTCTGTTCCTCATCTAGCCCTTATTTGCCTAATCGTTGCATGTTCAGAAGAAATATTATTTCGAGGGGTTATACAAGTTCAGTTTGGTCTTTTTTGGGCGAGTATCGTATTTGCACTCGTTCACATTCGATATTTAAAAAAGTGGTTTCTTTTTATTTCGGTTGTGTTTTTAAGCTTTTTAATAGGGTTACTTTTTTGGTGGACTGAAAATTTGTATGTCACGATTTTTACTCATTTTCTCATTGATTTTTTATTAGGCCTGCAGATACGAAAATCAAAAGGGAAATCTGCACAGCCAGAAGAACTAATGCAGTAAAGGTTAAGGATACAGCCATTATTTTCAGTGCTACCCACATAATCTTTTATGTTCCCTCATATGTTGTACTAGCATACGAGGGGGTGGAATGATGGAAAACAAGGTGATAGACTTTGAAAGCGATGAAACACTTCAATATATATTAGCGAGCGTTATTAAAAGAAAAGAGGCAGTTAATAAGCTGAAAGCTAAAGAGAAAAAATGGAAGATTTTGTTTTTAGGCAGTGTAACGGCTGTTATTAGCTACTTTCTTTTCATATTTCAAAGCGGTTTTTTTACGACGTTTAGCGAATTTTTTTCATTTTTGTTAGGCAACATATGGCATTTGATGTTTCTATTGCTTACCGTCTCACTTTATTTTTATACTGTACAGCTGCAGAAAAAAAGCGAGAAAGCAGAAAAGACTTTTCAAGATTTGCGCTGTGAGATTATTAAAAGAAGCAAAGAGCTATGGGCAACGCCTGAAACATGGGAGCACCGAAAAGAAACGTTCCGCTGGATGCAGTCAACCTATGGAATTAATTTATATCATGAAAACAAATAGAATCGCATGAAAAAGCCTCTTTTTACATAGAAGTTTAGTGAAGGGGGTTTTTTTGTGAGGGATTGGTTTAACTTGCTCACTGCGTGGTTATGCAGTTATTATATCAGCAGTTTAACAGCTGTAGGCTCAAAAGCTTCGTTAACCTATTTACTTATTCAAATGATTTTACATCCGTTAGATGTGTTTAGTGTTATAATCTTATTTTTCACGGCTCTTTTTTGTCTGTCGGCGGCAGTTCGTAAAGTGTTTCTGCAAAGTCGGTTGTTTCTAAAAGGCTATAAGGTGAAATGGCATGAATACCTTGTTTCATGTCTATGTGTGATAGGAATTTTATCGTTAAGTGCAATTGCGCTTTATCAAGTAGTAGTTTTATTAACAATTGCGATAATTTATGCCCTTTCTTCTTTAACAGAAACACACCGGGTATAAAATGAAAAGAAGGAGAATATATGGTTATTCTTTTAATTATTTTAGCGTTAGGCATAGGCTTGCTGATTTTTATGTTTTCAGAAGCCCATCGTACATATGTCGAAGAAAGAACGCTTCATTTATCAACATTTCCTGAAAATCAGCAGCCTTTGCGCCTGTTTTTTATATCGGATATACATAAGCGAACAGTTTCGTCGAAGCTGTTGGAAAAAATACCGGGCGAAGTAGATTTTGTGATCATAGGCGGTGATTTACTAGAAGGAGGAGTACCTTTATTGCGGGCTCGTCAAAATATTCAAAAGCTTAAAACGCTAGGACCCGTCTATTTTGTGTGGGGAAATAATGATTACGAAGTAAGTCAAATGCAATTGAAGCAGATGCTTAAAGATGAAGGAGTTATTGCTCTTAAAAACGAGCATGTCTTTGCCGTTTCTAAATATGGTACTACATGCCATTTTGCGGGGGTAGATGATTTATCAGAAGGTCAGATGAATCTAAAGAGAGCTGTTTCTTCCATTGAACCTGAACAGCTTACCATTCTTCTAAGCCACAATCCTGATGTTATCTATTATGTAGATGAAGAATCAAAAGTAGATTTAATTTTGAGCGGACATACACACGGAGGACAGATACGCTTATTTAATTTTGGTATGTATGAATTAGGAGGGCTGAAAGAAAAAAGAAACATTCCTCTTTTTGTCAGTAACGGATATGGTACAACCTCTTTGCCTCTCCGTTTACAAGCTAGAGCCCAAACGCATTATATCACTTTAAAAAGGAAAGAATAGCCTTGAACAAACTCTTTACATAGCATATACAAATTTTACACACAGGATAACTTATCCTATAATTCAATTAATAGATACAGTTCACGAAGAGTAGTTGGAGGTTACGTATGGCTCACGAAGGGAAGTATAATATTAAAGCCATCTCAAATATGGTCGGAATCCAGCCGGGAACTTTGCGTGCATGGGAACGACGTTATCAAATTTTAAATCCTGTCCGCAATGAATCGGGGCATCGGTTATATACAGAGGAAGATTTGCGGAAATTAAAATGGCTCACGGAAAAAGTGAGCGGAGGTTTTACCATAAGTCAAGCGGTTTCGTTATTAGAAACGGAAAGTAGTACAGTAGGAACGTTTGAAGAAGAAGGAGAAGTAGATTCCCCTCAAAAAATTAGGGATGAGCTGTTAACGATGCTTTTATCTTTTGAAGAAGGAAAAGCACAGGATTTAATTAATCATGCTTTTAGCCTGTATTCGGTAGAAAAAGTGGTTATTGATATTTTGGGTTCTCTACTCGTGACGGTTGGAGATATGTGGGAAAAAGGGCAAATTACAAGTGCCCATGAGCATTATACGACTCAAGTATTAAAAACGCGTATCAGCATGATTTTTTATTCGCTGCCTTCAAATGGCTTATTGCCTAAAGCGATTGCTGTATGCGGGCCTAATGAGACACATGAAGTGGGACTCCTAGTCTTTACGCTATTTTTACGCCGTAAAGGGTTTGAGGTTATTTATTTAGGAAGCAGCATTGAAGATAAAGATGTTGAGTTAATTGTTAAAGAAGTAGACCCAACGTTTTTATTTATGTCATGCACAATGATGGAAAATGCCGAGAAAACACTAAATTTGACGAACCAAATGATAAAGAAGTTCCCGCATCTCAAAGTAGGATTAGGCGGTTATGTGTTTGATGGTTTAGATAGCAAAAGAAAAGGCGAGGCCCAGCCGTTTATTTTAGGAAATACAAAAGAAGAGTGGAACAGCTGGCTAACAAAAAAATTAGCAGAAATTGATTGAGAATAGCTTGTCTTTCCTATCATAAACCTGTAAACTCGTAAGTAAACATCACGAACCGTTTT
The DNA here is from genome assembly GCF_023824195.1 of Priestia megaterium. NCBI lineage: Bacteria > Bacillati > Bacillota > Bacilli > Caryophanales > Bacillaceae > Priestia > Priestia megaterium. The sequence goes on along the minus strand of NZ_CP085442.1, from coordinate 4,259,186 downwards.
CCAAAAAATACATATACTGCATTATCGAACCATGTGGTTATGAGTGCAAGCGGGGAGGGACGCTAATGAGGCTTGAACGATTAAACTATAATAAGCTAAAAGTTTTTTTGACCTACGATGATTTAAAAGAAAGAGGGTTAACAAAAGAAGATCTATGGACAGATACATTCAAAGTAAAACAGCTCTTTCGTGAGATGATAGAGCAAGCTTCTCAAGAACTGAACTTTGAACCTACAAATTCTCTTTCGGTAGAAGTTTTTTCACTTCAAGCACAGGGAATGGTTGTATTTGTGACAAAGCAGTATGAAGAAGAAACCAGCTACGGTGAGTTCGATGAAGACGAGTTCGAGGACTTCATTGAAATGCAGGTCATGCTAGATGAAAGCGAAGACATGTTTTTTGAGTTTGATTCATTTGAAGATGTCATTCAGCTGACCAAACGCCTGTCAAACTTTTACGATACGGATAGCGTGCTCTATTCATTTGAAAAACGTTTTTACGTGCTGCTGGATTATCACATGCTGTCACCAGCTGAAGTTGGGAATATGATTGCGGTTTTGGCGGAGTATGGAAATCCCTCTACAATTACAAAGCACCGCGTAAATGAATATGGAAAAATGTTAGTAGAAAAGAGAGCTTTGGAGTATATTAACTCTGTCTTTTCTTAACTGTTTAATTGAAATAATTACACCCGTGAAGGATAAAGCACTTTTATTAAAATAAGAGTGGCTGCACTTTCAGCTTGTACAAAGTTGTTGAAAGTGCTCTTTATCACCGGGTGTTTTTAATTTTTTTTAGACGATTAAAGCATACTAGAAAAGAGGCAGACTTAAAACATTGTAGCATACCTTGTAAAGTTATTGGAAGCGTTTTCTTAGAAGAACACAAAAAATACTAAAAGTTCGATATTTTCCTTTGCAATGTAAAACTAAGGGTGTATACTATGTCATGAAAGAAGCACCATTCAATTAAAAACGAATAATTTTCGATACATTTTAGGAGGTTTACAGATGGTAGCCGACAAGATGCAAGACAGTAAAAATAGTCAAGAAGAGAAGCATGATGTTTTAAAATCTACACAAACAGTGATACATAAAGCGTTAGAAAAACTAGGCTATCCTGATGAAGTGTATGAACTATTAAAAGAGCCATTACGAATGATGACAGTAAAAATTCCTGTTCGTATGGATGACGGATCAGTTAAGATTTTTACAGGTCACCGAGCGCAGCATAACGATGCAGTTGGTCCTACGAAAGGTGGAATTCGTTTTCACCCAAACGTAACTGAAAAAGAAGTAAAAGCTCTATCTATATGGATGAGTTTAAAATGTGGAATCGTTGACCTTCCTTACGGTGGAGGAAAAGGTGGAATTGTTTGTGATCCTCGAAATATGTCTTTTGGAGAATTAGAGCGTTTAAGCCGCGGATATGTTCGTGCGATTAGCCAAATTGTTGGACCAACAAAGGATATTCCAGCGCCGGATGTGTTTACAAATTCACAAATTATGGCTTGGATGATGGATGAATACAGCCGGATTGATGAATTTAACTCACCGGGCTTTATTACTGGAAAGCCCCTTGTCTTGGGTGGTTCGCACGGCCGTGAAACAGCGACTGCAAAAGGAGTAACTATTTGTATTCGTGAAGCAGCGAAAAAACGAGGCATTGAATTACAAGGCGCACGGGTAGTAGTACAAGGGTTTGGAAATGCAGGAAGCTTTTTAGCTAAGTTCATGCACGACGCTGGCGCTAAAATTGTAGGGATATCCGATGCGTACGGAGCGCTGCATGATCCTAACGGCTTAGACATTGATTATTTATTAGATCGACGCGATAGCTTTGGCACAGTAACGAAATTATTCAATAATACAATCAGCAATAAAGAGCTGCTTGAACTTGACTGTGACATCCTAGTTCCAGCTGCGATTGAAAATCAAATTACAGAAGAAAACGCCCATAACATTCAAGCGAGTATTGTTGTAGAAGCAGCAAATGGACCAACAACTCTTGAAGCAACGCGCATCTTGTCAGAAAGAGGAATTTTATTAGTTCCAGACGTTTTGGCAAGCGCCGGCGGTGTAACAGTCTCTTATTTTGAATGGGTGCAAAATAACCAAGGTTATTATTGGACGGAAGAAGAAGTAGAAGAAAAGCTTGAAAAAGTAATGGTTAAATCATTTAATAACATCTACGAAACCTCTACAACTCGAAAAGTCGACATGCGTCTAGCTGCTTATATGATAGGCGTAAGAAAAATGGCAGAAGGCTCTCGTTTCAGAGGCTGGATTTAAAAACAGAACAGCAGAACAATTGCGTAAATAGAAAAAATCTCCTATCATTAATGAGGAGATTTTTTTGTTTTACACTGCGTTAAAATAAAAAAAAGGTGCGTTTACAACTGAAGGAGTGACAGGCATGAAGAAAGAAAAAGTAATTATTGTTGGCGGAGGACCATGCGGTCTTTCAGCAGCTATTGAGCTTCAACATACAGGTATGGATGCCCTTGTAATTGAAAAAGGGAATATTGTGAATGCCATTTATAACTATCCGACCCACCAAACGTTTTTTAGTTCGAGTGAAAAACTAGAAATTGGGGATGTCCCTTTTATTACGGAAAATCGTAAGCCTGTGCGCAACCAAGCTCTTGCTTACTACCGAGAAGTGGTGAAGCGCAAGCAGGTTCGAATTCAGTCGTTTGAACGTGTCTTGCAAGTAGACAAACAAGCGGAAAACCAATTTATTGTCACAACATCTAAAGAGACATATGAAGCGGAGAATGTCATTATAGCTACGGGCTATTACGATCATCCTAATTATATGAATGTTCCTGGTGAAGATTTATCAAAGGTATTTCATTATTTCAAAGAAGCGCATCCGTACTTTGATAAAGATGTAGTCGTTATAGGCGGAAAAAACTCTAGCGTCGATGCAGCTCTGGAATTGGTGAAGTGTGATGCAAGGGTGACGGTTATTTATCGTGGCTCAGATTACTCCTCTAGCGTAAAACCTTGGATATTGCCTGAATTTGAGGCGCTGGTTCGAAATGGAACAATTCAGATGCATTTTAATGCTCATGTAACAAAGATAACGGATGAAACGGTAACATATGAGCAGGAAGGGAAAGAATCTACGATTAGTAACGATTTCGTTTTTGCCATGACTGGCTATCACCCTGATCATTCGTTCTTAACAAAAATGGGTGTGGAATTAGATGATGAAACAGGCCGCCCTTCTTTTAACGAAGAGACGATGGAAACAAACGTGGAAGGAATTTATATCGCTGGTGTGATTGCTGCAGGAAACAATGCTAATGAGATTTTTATTGAAAATGGACGTTTTCATGGAAAATCAATCGCTTCTCATATTATCAACAAAAACAACGCATAGGCTTCTATGCGTTGTTTTACTAATGATTAAATAGCTGCTGCAGTTCATCATGATTCGTTGTTACTTGGAGAGCAACTAACAGTTTAATGCGTGCTTTAGGACCATTTAAGCCATTTGAAAAAATAACGCCCATCTCTTTCAACTGCTTGCCACCGCCTTCATATCCATATACATCTTGAGCAATTCCATTAAAACAGCGAGAAACGAGCACGATGGGTATCTTTCGTTTTAAAAGCAATTGAATTCCCGGAAGTGCAAGGGGAGGGAGATTTCCTTGGCCGAGGGCTTCAATTACAAGTCCATCGACATTCATTGAAGCCGCCGCTTGAAATAATTGATCGTCCATTCCTGCATAAGCTTTTAATAAAGTGATTTGTTTATCTATCTGATTAACAGGATAAAATTCATGTTCTGTAGGCATGTGGTGAAAAGATACGCCGCGTTTTGTGATTAATCCTATTGGCCCGTACTGAGGGCTTTGAAATGTCGCCACGTTGCTTGTGTGGGTCTTGGTCACATTTTCAGCGGTATGAATTTCATCGTTCATCACCACTAAGACACCTTTTCCTTTTGCACCGTCACTAATAGCCACCCGAACCGCAGATATAAAATTATAAGGACCGTCTGAACCGATCTCATTGCTTGATCTCATGGCTCCAGTTAAGACAATTGGAATATCTGTATGCACTGTTAGATCTAAAAAATAAGCGGTTTCTTCCAGCGTGTCCGTACCGTGGGTTAACACGACTGCATCAATTTTGCCCTCATTAATTTTATCGCGTATTTTTTTTGAAAGTATAAGCATTTCCTTAGGAGTAATGTGAGGAGAAGGCAGATGAAATGCTTCTTCTACGATTACATTGGCCATACCTGAAACAGATGATGTTGAGCGGTGAAGCGGATTTTGAATATCTGGTGTTACCGATCCAGTTGCCATGTCTTCTTTCATAGAGATTGTGCCGCCGGTGTGAAGAATATAAACAGTTTTCATAGAGAGCTCCTTTCAATTTTTCATATAAGTATGATACATTTTTTGGTATACTTGTTTAAGGTCTTTGTTAGGCTTTGTAAATCGACAGCAAGTTATGTGAGCATTTACATATAAAGATAAGGACATTATAGACGGAGATTTTCATCCTAAAGATAACATGTTACTATTAAAAAAAATAGAGGAGATGAGGCGCTATTTATGTTGGCGATTGTATCTGCAGGCATTGCGCCAGGATTGGCATTGTTAAGTTTTTTTTATTTGAAAGATGAATATGAAACTGAGCCGATTTCAATGGTATTAAAAACATTTATTTTTGGAGCAATGCTTGTTTTGCCAATTATGTTTATTCAATATGTATTTGGTGAAGAACACGTTTTTCAATCACCTTTTCTTCAAGCATTTTTTACGACAAGCTTTTTAGAAGAATTTTTCAAATGGTTCATTTTATATTTCACGATTTATCAGCATGTGGAATTTGATGAGCATTATGATGGAATTGTTTACGGGGCAGCTGTTTCCTTAGGTTTTGCTACCGTTGAAAATATTTTATATTTATTTGCAAATGGTTTAGAATCAGCGCTAGGAAGAGCCTTTTTACCCGTATCTAGTCATGCTTTATTCGGCGTCATTATGGGGTATTATTTAGGGAAAGCAAAGTTTTCTGAAGGAAAGGAAAAAACGAAGTGGACGCTGTATTCCGTATTTGCGCCGCTCATTTTACATGGAACATATGATTATATTTTAAAAACAATGGATCATTGGGTATTTATTATTATTCCATTTATGATTTATTTATGGTGGCTGGCATTAAGAAAAGTAAAAAAGGCCAAACAGCCATCGATTGTCTAGGCTCAGCTTGTAAATCTTTTTTGAGAGATTTATGAGCTGAGTTTTTTTCATTTCGGTAAATTTTGCGCATCTTGTATAAAAAAACAACCTTTACAAAAAATACTCCTATCATCTTATCAGTTACATACGATGTAGGAGGTTTTGTCATGTTATCATTTCGATGTTTTAAAAAGTATGCATGTCTCATATGCATATGTTCATTTATTGCAGCGTCCGTTGTGAGTCCAAAGGCCGCTCACGCGTTTTCAAATCAAGTCATTCAACACGGAGCAGTTGGAGATGACGTTATTGAGCTGCAGTCGAGACTTCAGTATTTAGGTTATTATAATGGGAAAATTGACGGTGTATTTGGATGGAGCACATACTGGGCACTGCGCAATTTTCAATATGAATTTGGCATTAAAAAGATTGACGGTTTAGCAGGCTGGCAAACAAAGATTAAATTAGCCAACGCAACAAAATATCACGAAAACTATGTGAAAAATCAAATTAGAAAAGGGAATAAGTTTACGCACTATGGCGGTCAGCCTCTTGATCAACAGTCTAAAGGAAGCGGTAGCAGTGGGAAAAGCAGCGGGAATAATGGTCAACAAAAAGCACAAAGCGGATCTTCTCAAGCAAAAAAACCTGCCAGTCAGCCGCAGCGTAATACGTCTAAAGGAAATTCTGAACAACAGAAAGAAAAAGCACAAAAGCCAACAGCGGTGAATGTACCGAGCGGTTTTTCACAAAATGATATTCAGCTCATGGCAAATGCCGTGCATGGTGAAGCACGGGGTGAACCATATAATGGCCAAGTAGCCGTAGCGGCCGTTATTTTGAACCGAGTTAACAGTCCGTCATTTCCAAATACAGTCGCTGGAGTTATTTTTGAACCGCGTGCATTTACTGCCGTAGCAGATGGGCAAATTTGGCTTGAACCCAATCCAACATCTAAAAAAGCGGTTATGGATGCTATTAACGGATGGGATCCTACTGGGAATGCTATTTATTACTTTAATCCAGATACAGCAACAAGCGCATGGATTTGGTCACGTCCTCAAATTAAGCAAATCGGGAAACACATTTTCTGTCGATAAAGAGAGGTGAAGGAAACATGATTCGAACAATTTTAATTGTATTATTAGCTATTGGTGTTGTAGGTGTAGGGTATTGGGGGTACAGCGAACATCAAGAAAAAGATGCTGTGCTGCTTCAAGCGGAGAATACGTATCAACGAGCATTTCATGATTTGTCATATCAGCTAGATTTATTAAATGATAAAATCGGTGGCACGCTCGCCATGAGTTCGAGAGATCAGCTTTCGCCCGCGCTTGCAGAAGTATGGCGTTTAACTTCTGAAGCTCATAACAATGTAGGACAGCTGCCTTTATCGCTTTTACCGTTCAATAAAACAGAAGAGTTTCTTTCAGATGTTGGTGACTTTACGTATAAAGTGGCGGTAAGGGATTTAAGCAAATCCCCCTTAACAGATAAAGAGTATAAAACGTTAAATTCGCTTTATGATCAGTCAGGCGAAATTCAAAATGAAATGCGCCAAGTACAGCATCTAGTCATTGATAATAACTTGCGCTGGATGGATGTTGAGCTAGCCTTAGCCACAAAAGAAAAGCAAGGGGACAATACGATTATTGACGGATTAAAAACCGTTGAAAAAAGTATGGATTCTTTTGCCGAAACAGATTTAGGCGTTATGAATGCAACGAATGAGCAGGAAAAAAACGCTTTTCATCAATTAAAAGGTAGAGAAGTTAGTGAAGATGTTGCAAAACAAGTGGCGCGTTCGTTTTTGAATTTAAAAGGAAATGAACAAATTCATATTGTAAAGAGCGGAAAAGATGCCGATTATGAGGTGTACAGCTTAACCATTACAGATCCGAAGACTAAACAAGAGACGTATATGGATATTACACAAAAAGGTGGATATCCGCTTTGGGTGCTCGAAGATCGAGATATTAAAAAACAAAATATTAGTTTAAACGATGCTATGAACAAAGCGAATAAGTTTTTAAAAGATCATCGTTTTGAAAGCCTAGTGATGGCTGAAAGCGCTCAATACGACAACATGGGAGTCTTTACATTCGTAGAGCAGACGGAAAGTGGAGTTCGGATTTATCCGGATTCAGTTAAAATGAAAATGTCTTTAGAAGATGGATCTGTGATTGGTTTCTCAGCTAAAGACTTCTTATTAAAACATCGTACAAGAGATATTCCAAAACCTAAAATTTCAAAAGAACAGGCAAAAACCAAGCTGAACTCGAACGTCAAAGTGATGGAAGACCACTTGGCAATTATTACGAATGATTTAAACGAAGAAGTGCTATGCTATGAGTTTTTAGGGACAATAAAAAATGATACGTATCGAATTTTCATCAATGCCGATACGGGTTTTGAAGAAAAAGTCGAAAAACTGCAAAACTCAGAACCTTTATATAATGAAGTGTAAAGTTGACAAAAACCGGTGTCTATAGACACTGGTTTTTGTGTTTTGTAATATTTTATTGAGTCTAAATAACTAATTTATATTTGCGAAATAAATATATTTGACTATGTTTGAATAAAAGGAAAAAGTGTATATAGTGGAACTGAAGGAGAGAGAAGATGATAAAAGCGGGAATGAGGTTGACGTTAGAGAGCGGGCACAGAGAGTCTACATTACAACAAACATATCGATGTAAGGTAGTTGAGTTTACGGAAGACGTGATTTATATTAGCTATCCGCTAAATGAAGAAACGCAGCGAAGTGCTTTTTTACTAAAAGGTACAAAATTGCTTGCCACGTTTATTGGTTACAATCAAAATGTATATACCTTTCCAACTGAAGTAACAGGGCGTGAAATAAAAGGCATGCCTGTTGTGAAGCTCTTTTACCCGGGCGATAAAAAGTTAAAATCCATCCAAAGAAGAAATTTTTTCCGTGTGCGGCTTACAGTGAAGGCGGTGATAGAAAGTGAACAAGAACAGCAGGACGTAATGGAAATCATGACTAAAAACATCAGTGCAGGTGGAATAGCCGGCTCCTTCCATCACTCGCTGCTTTTTAATGAGAAAGATTCGGTTGTTGTACGATTAAGTCTTCCTAATCGTGAGGGAGCTTTGCAGCATCTTGAATTAAAAGGGGAAGTTGTACGAATTACCGCCCCGACTTCTTGTAAAGTAGGTCAGCTATCTATTAAATTTATGGATATGGAAAAACAAACGAAAGAAATGATGATTCGTTATACCTTAAAGCGTCAGCTCGACCTAAGAAGAAAAGGTCTTCTTTAGCGTATAAAAAAAACTTCTCTTTCCTAAACTGTAAGCAAAGGTATTACTTCTTACAAAAGGAGAAAAAAGGTGAATCGAATAGAACGAATTTTAATTAAATTAGTGGTTATTCAATTTGTGTTTTTAATAATTGCCCAATGTATTTTACTATCTAGCAGTCACAGTACATATTTCTCAAAGGTTATTCAGTATGAGGGAGTTAGCAAAAATAATTTTAATAAAATTATTGAAACATTCGACCAGTAGTCGGACGTATGGTAGAATAGCTAGGAAAGAAACATGCAGTGAACACCAGGCAGGAGAAGACCCCCTGCTCTTTTTTTCGTTTATAAACGTTTCATATAAAATGGCTCATTGTATAAAAGATGAAAGTGGTTTGTTCCTGTTTTGAAATTAAGGGAGGCACTTATGGAAAAACAAATTTCAATCGCGATTGACGGTCCTGCAGCTGCTGGGAAAAGTACAGTGGCAAAGATTATAGCAGAAACCTTATCATATATTTATGTTGATACAGGAGCGATGTATCGTGCTCTAACGTATCAAGCGCAGAAAAACCAGGTAGATTTGCAAAATGAAGAAGAGCTATTGCATTTGCTTAACGAAACAGTAATCGATTTAAAACCGTCTGAATCTGGACAGGTAGTCATCTTAAATGGACAGAATGTTACAAGTGAAATTCGTTCCGCAGAAGTAACTAACTCTGTATCCATCGTAGCGAAACATCGTGCAGTTCGTGAAGAGATGGTAGCGAGACAGCAGGGCCTTGCTAAAGATGGAGGCGTTGTAATGGATGGACGTGATATCGGTACACACGTGCTTCCTCACGCAGAAGTTAAAATCTTTTTATTAGCGTCTGTGGATGAAAGAGCACAGCGACGCCATGACGAAAACATAAAAAAAGGTTTTGAATCAAATTTAGAGCGTTTAAAAGAAGAAATTGCCCGCAGAGACAAGCTGGATTCTGAGCGCGAAGTAGCACCTCTTAAAAAAGCTGAAGATGCAATTGAAATCGATACAACTTCCTTATCGATTGAAGGAGTTGTAGAAAAAATACTTTCTATTACAAAAGAAAGGATTGGATGATTTTGAGCTTTTATATGTTTGCACGTGCCATTGTAAAAGGTATTTTAACACCAGTTTATCGTTATGAAGTAATCGGTGCAGAAAATATCCCTTCAGAAGGCGGAGTTTTGCTTTGTTCAAATCATATTGACAACTTAGATCCGCCTACTGTAGGTGTGACATGTCCAAGGCCTATTTCGTTTATGGCAAAAGCAGAGCTGTTTAAAGCACCTTTTCTGAAGACGGTCCTGCCAAAGTTAGAAACATTCCCTGTAAAGCGCGGGATGGCAGATCGTGAAGCTTTGCGCCAAGGGTTAAAGATTTTAAAAGAAGGAAAAGTGCTTGGATTATTTCCAGAAGGAACAAGAAGTAAAGATGGGAAATTAGGAAAAGGGATGGCTGGAGTAGGCTTTTTTGCTTTGCGTTCAAAAGCAGCTGTTGTGCCTTGCGCTGTTATTGGTCCATATAAGCGTTTTGCAAGGTTAAAAGTAGTGTACGGACCCCCAATTCAGATGGATGAGCTTCGCGAACGAAAAGCATCAGCCGAGGAAGTAACCGAAGTTATTATGAAAAGCATTGGTAAATTAATTGAAAAATATCAATAGTTTGTAACCTTATGACTTGACAAAAGATTCTATTTATTAGAAGTTAGTAACAAAGAGAGTTTTTTCTATACAGAGCTATATACAATAATGATGAGCTAAGAGAGTGAAGAACTCTTACAAGGGAATACATATTGTAGATGGATATTGGAGGAGGAAAAGACGATGACAGAAGATATGAATCAAGTAGAGGTAACGTCATTAGAAGTAGGAGAAACAGTAAAAGGTACTATTACAAAAGTAGAAGAAAAGCAAGTGTATGTAGATGTACCTAACAGCAAACTAGACGGTATTATTCCAATTAGTGAATTAGCGAGCTTACATATTGAAAAAGCAGGCGATGTAATCCAAGAAGGTGCCGAAGTCGAAGCGAAAGTAATTAAAGTGGAAGACGATTTGCTTGTGTTATCTAAACGGGCTGTAGATGCTGAAAAAGCATGGGACGGTTTAGAAGCAAAACTTTCTTCAGGTGAAGTGTTTGAAGCGGTAGTCAAAGAAATTGTCAAAGGCGGATTAGTTGTAGATATTGGTGTAAGAGGATTCATTCCAGCTTCTCTTGTTGAAACTCATTTCGTCGATGATTTCGCAGAGTATCAAGATCAAACTCTTACAGTCAAAGTAGTGGAATTAGATAAAGAAAAAAATCGCGTGATCCTTTCGCATCGTGCAGTTGTAGAAGAAGAGCTTGTACAACAAAAAGAAAATGTTCTTGAGTCATTAAAAGAAGGTCAGGTTTTAGAAGGAACCGTTCAGCGCTTAACAGACTTTGGTGCGTTTGTAGATGTAGGCGGAGTAGATGGGTTAGTGCATATTTCTCAGCTTTCACATACGCGTGTAGAAAAACCTTCAGATGTAGTAGCTGAGGGAGATACTGTGAAAGTCAAAGTATTATCTGTTGACAAATCAACGGGGCGTGTTTCATTATCTATTAAAGATACGTTAGAAGGTCCATGGTCCAACATTTCTACGAAGCTTCGCCAAGGTGATGTAGTAGAAGGAACCGTTAAAAGACTTGTATCTTTTGGAGCTTTTGTGGAAGTTCTACCTGGAGTAGAAGGACTTGTACACATTTCTCAAATTTCACATAAGCATATTGGGACACCGCATGAAGTGCTTTCTGAAGGCGAAAAAGTGACGGTAAAAGTACTTGATGTGAATGAACAAGAACGACGCGTTTCGTTAAGCATTCGTGATCTTGAGGAAGAAGAACAAGAAGATTACGGTGACTATGAATTACAAGAAGAGTCAAAAGGTTTCCAATTAGGTGATATGATTGGGGATCAATTAAAAAAATTAAGATAAGTAATGGTGATGATTTGTGAGCAGAGCAAAACGTAAAATTGATCACATTCATCATGCGATTCAAACGGGACAGCATCGGCTGCACGGGCTAGATGATATTCGCTTCGTTCATAATAGCTTACCAAATACAGGCGTGCACGATGTTCATATTGATACAAAAATTGGCGAACTTTTTTTAAGTTCGCCAATTTTTATAAATGCTATGACGGGCGGAGGCGGACAAGAAACGGAACGGATTAACCGTTCGTTTGCTCAAATTGCTCATCATGGTCAATTAGCAATGGCCGTTGGATCGCAGATGGCTGCGATTAAAGATGAAAAGGAAGAACAATCATACAGAGTAGTGCGTCAAGAAAACCCTAACGGAGTTATTTTTGCCAACCTAGGCAGTGAAGCTACAGTTGAACAAGCTAAAAAAGCGGTTGATATGCTTGAAGCAAATGGACTTCAAATTCATTTAAATGTTATACAAGAACTGGTCATGCCAGAGGGAGATCGTGATTTTACCGATGCATTACGTCGTATTGAACGAATTGTCCGAGAAGTAGCCGTTCCTGTAATTGTCAAAGAAGTAGGTTTTGGGATGAGCGCTCAAGCAGTGCAAAAACTTAAAGATGTTGGTGTTGAAATCGTTGATATTGGTGGGTACGGTGGTACCAATTTTTCGAAAATCGAAAATGAAAGACGAGCAAAACATTTTCACTTCTTTAATGATTGGGGAATTTCCACAGCAGCTTCTTTAGCGGAAGTATCTCAGCACGTAGAAGGTATGTCCATTATTGGTTCAGGAGGTATTCAAACCTCTATGGATATTGCTAAGTCTATTGCGTTAGGAGCTTCTGCAACGGGAATGGCAGGATATTTTTTATCCATTTTAATGAAGTCTGGTTTAGAAGCAGTTGTAGGAGAGATAGCTGAGCTGCATGAGGAGTTAACGTTCATCATGGCTGCGTTAGGAGCAACTTCTATTGCCAAGCTTCAGCAAATGCCTCTAGTTATTACAGGGGATACCCATAGCTGGCTGACTCAGCGAAATGTATCTATAGAAACATTTAATAACAGATCATAAAAAAGCATGCAGTTGACTGCGTGCTTTTTTATTTCTTTAGAAGATGAATGATCGCGTTTTTATTTAAAAAAACAAAAAATGTTGGCAGAAGAAATGACAAAAAGCATGAAATCCCAAACGTTGGCCCCTTATAATAAGTTAAATAAACAGAAAAATCAGAAAAAAGAGGTGGCGTAATGAAAAAGGGACATCCTATATTTACAATTTTTCTTTTCTTTTTAGGCTGGGTTTTCATGTATGCAGATCGTAATATTTTATCTCCGGTTATGGGAGATATCGGTGCACAGTGGGATCTTAATAAAGCTGAACTTGGGCTAATGTCTACCGTGTTTTTTGCCGCGTATGCAGCTATGCAGATTCCAACGGGTTTTTTGGCAGATCGATTTGGTCGCGTTAAGATCTTAGTAGCTGGATACATCTTGTTTGGAGTTGCCACATTTTTTACAGGACTTACAACTACTTTCGGTATGTTCTTACTCATGCGGGCGCTGACAGGGCTTGGAGAAGGAACGTATTATGGTTCACAATACGGAATTTCTTCAAGCATCACGTCTGAACGATACCGAGGTCTAGTGTCTGCGCTCATCAATAGTGGAATGGCTTTTGGTATATCACTTGGTTTTATCGGTTCTACATACATTACATATACGTTAGAAAAAGACTGGCAGTTTACTTTTTACTTATTTGCTATTCCGACTATAGTAATAGCTATTTTAATAGCTTTCTTTGTAAAAGATAAGCAAAGGGATCAAGAAAAAAATTCGCCAAATAAAGAAACAAAGCAGTCGCTAAAAGTATTATTTACAAAAAATCATATTTTCGTATACATTTTAATCTTCTGCTCTCTTTACGGATTTTTTGGGATGCTGACGTGGCTTCCTTATTATTTGCAGCACTCGCGAGGCTTAGAAGGGTCTCAAACAGGCATTATAGCATCTTTAGTACCTTGGGCGTCTATTCCAGGAGCAATCTTCTTTGGGTATATATCTGATCGAATTGCAAATAAAAAAGCATTAATTGTGAGTTTGTCAGTAGCGGGCGCTTTATGTCAATTTTTTATTCCCTATACAGAGAGTTATTCTTGGCTATTAATCGGCTTAATTGTGTACGGTCTGATAGGGAAATTAGCATTAGATCCCATTTTGATTTCGTATATGGCGGATATTACTCCATCGTCCATGTACTCTAAAGTGTACGGTTTTTTCAACTTCAGCGGCATGCTGTCATCGATCTTTGCGCCTTACATTACCGGGTATTTTGCAGATAAACTTGGAAGTATGGAATTCGGATTTTATTTGTCAGGAGCACTATTGTTAGTGGGAGGAGTTCTCTTTTTGTTTACAGGAAAGAAAGAACGTTCCTATCCTGTTTCACATCCAGTTTTAAAATAAAAAATGCGCTGACTTAGTCAGCGCATTTTTTATTTATGCTCATTTAACTCGCGCGCTTCTTCAGGACTTTGCAAGCCAGTTGCTCCTGGATAGTGAAGTCCTTGATCACGGTCAGATTCAACTCGTTTTGATTCTTTTAATTTTTTCTCTTGACGATCTTTTCCCATTATAGATTCCCTCCTTTTTTCTGATAGGTTGTCCAAAATAACCGGTTCTATTCTAAAACTCCGATTAAGTTTTACCAAATTGATACATACTGATGACAGGTAGAGGAGGTGCCATATTCAGTGGACGGAATTTTCTTTTATTGGCTTTCGTGGATGGGATGGATTGTTGCGACTTTTCTTATGCCCAAAACATCTAGGCGTTGGAAGGTATCAGCCATTATATTAATCAGTATACTCCTAAGCGGAATGAACATGCATATAACTCAGTTTTCATGCAGCTACACCGCTTTGTTTTTAGTAGGAGTAGCGTGTGTTTATGCTTCAGGATACAGCAGATTTCAGCAGTTATATTATGTTATTGTATGCGGCATTATAATAATTGCCTATGCTGGTTTTTGTTTGCTTGAGCTCTATGATCCTGTATGGATTTTTATTGATCGTAAGTGGATTTTGACTGGACTTATCTTATATATTTGCTTTATGGTGATTAAAGGTGCTGAAAAAAGATTCGCAGCGATCATTTTAGGTGTAGTTGGAGGAGATTTTTTATACGCAGTTGTCATTCGAGATATTGTATCTTATGAAGTAGGGTCTCTTCGGACACTCGACGTTTTAGCAACGGCAGTAGGAGCTGTGTTTATTTGGGAGATACTGGTTTATTTCTCTGCTTATTTAGATTTGTACGTGCTAAAGTCTCACAGGCAAAAGCAAAGTACTTACAAATAGAAGAAGAGATTTCGTAAAATTATATTGTTGTTACCGGTGATTTTTGATAAAATTGTTTGATTGAAAGAGTAATGCTTATTCAGCGGATAGGCAGTTAATCAGCTTGGTGTAAAATAGGGCTGATAAAAAGCCTGCTTTATCGCTTATGATCGATTAGTAGAGGTCATGCCACGCTGCATGGCCTCAATTTTTGAAAAAAGAATGATCTTATTTATTTGTACATGTAGATAAATACCTTTAGTCGATTAAAGACTGGTTGCCGATACATAAAAAAGATCAAGGAAAGGGAAGAATCGTATGCCAAAACCAATTATTGCGATTGTTGGTCGTCCCAACGTAGGAAAATCAACAATTTTCAACCGAATTGTAGGAGAGCGAGTATCTATTGTAGAAGATATTCCGGGTGTAACTCGTGATCGTATCTATAGTTCAGGTGAGTGGCTGAATATGGACTTTAACATTATTGATACTGGCGGTATTGATATTGGAGATGAGCCATTTTTAGAACAGATCAAACAGCAGGCAGAAATTGCAATTGATGAAGCGGACGTAATCATTTTTCTAGTGAATGGACGCGATGGAATTACTGCAGCTGATGAAGAAGTGGCGAAAATTTTATACAAATCGAAAAAGCCCGTTGTCCTAGCCGTTAATAAAGTAGATAATCCTGAAATGAGAGAATTAATCTACGATTTCTACGCACTAGGATATGGCGAACCGTTCCCAATCTCAGGAACGCATGGTTTAGGTTTAGGTGACCTGCTAGACGAGGCAGCTAAGCACTTTCCAAAAGAAAAAGACGAAGATTACGGAGAAGACGTCATTAAATTTTCATTGATTGGTCGTCCTAACGTAGGAAAATCTTCATTAGTTAATGCTCTTCTAGGTGAAGACCGTGTTATTGTCAGTGATCTTGCCGGTACGACACGCGATGCCATTGATACAAAGTTTACAAAAGAAGATCAAGAATATGTTGTTATTGATACAGCTGGAATGAGAAAGCGTGGAAAAGTGTACGAGAGTACTGAAAAATACAGCGTACTGCGCGCATTAAAGGCAATTGAACGCTCAGATGTTGTCTTAATTGTATTAAATGCTGAAGAGGGTATTATTGAACAAGATAAGAAAATTGCTGGCTATGCACAAGAAGCTGGAAAAGCTGTTGTCATCGTTGTAAACAAATGGGATACAGTAGAAAAAGATGAAAAAACAATGAAAAAATTTGAAGAAAATATACGTGAGCATTTTCAGTTCTTAACATATGCTCCAATTGTATTCCTTTCAGCTAAAACGAAAAAACGTACGCATACGCTATTGCCAATGATTGATCTTGCAAGCGAAAGCCATGCGGTACGTGTAGAAACAAGCATCTTAAATGATGTGATTATGGATGCAGTAGCAATGAACCCTACGCCTACTCACAACGGCAACCGCTTAAAAATCTATTACACAACTCAAGTAGCAATCAAGCCGCCAACTTTTGTTGTGTTTGTAAATGATCCTGAGCTAATGCATTTTTCATATAAACGTTTCTTAGAAAATAAGCTTCGTGAAGCTTTTGGATTCGAAGGAACTCCAATTAAAATTATTGCAAGACCAAGAAAATAACAGAGGATGTGATCGGCGTGGAAAGAATAGCTGTACTAGGAGCAGGGAGCTGGGGAACTGCATTAGCTTTCGTATTGGCGGAAAATGGACACGATGTTCGCATTTGGGGACATAGACAACAAGTCATTGATCAAATTAACGAGACGCATCAGAATGAAAAATATTTGCCTGGTGTAGAGCTTCCTCATCAGATTAAAGGTTTTACGTCATTAGAAAAGGCAATAGAGGGTGTTGAAACCCTTATTTTAGCTGTTCCAACGAAGGCCATTCGTGAAGTGTTGCAGCAGCTAAAATCCCTTACCGATGAACTGTTTACAATTGTTCACGTAAGTAAAGGAATTGAGCCGGATTCTCTTTTACGTATATCTCAAATGATTCAACAAGAAATTAATACAAAAGACATCGTTGTCTTATCAGGTCCGAGTCATGCTGAAGAAGTAAGTAGAAGGCAGCCGACAACCGTGACGTCGGCTTCAACAAATATACAAGCAGCAGAAAAAGTGCAGGATTTATTTAATAATCAACAGTACTTCCGTGTTTATACAAATCCTGATGTGATTGGTGTGGAAATTGGGGGAGCGTTAAAAAATATTATTGCTCTTGCTGCTGGTATCACGGATGGACTTGGATATGGTGACAATGCGAAGGCCGCTCTTATGACTCGTGGCTTAGCTGAAATCGCTCGTTTAGGTACTGTGCTTGGTGCCAATCCTCTGACGTTCTCAGGTTTAACCGGGATTGGAGACTTGATTGTAACGTGTACAAGCGTTCATTCTCGAAATTGGCGCGCTGGTAATCTTCTTGGAAAAGGCAAAAATTTAGACGAAGTATTAGAAAATATGGGAATGGTTGTAGAAGGTGTACGCACGACGAAAGCAGCTTACCAGCTATCTCAAAAATATGACGTAAAAATGCCGATTGCTGATGCTTTATATAATGTACTGTTTAATGATGTGAAGGCAAAAGATGCAGTAGACGCGCTTATGTCTCGTACTAAAACACATGAAATGGAAGATTTAGCGAATGTTTTAGGAGAAAAATTAAATTAAGTGCAAAGAAATATGAAAAAATAGGCAATTGGTGATACCCAAAATCATTTACTTGCATAAAATAACGTGTAAATAAAGATGAGTAGAACTGTTAGTATGGGAATATTTAGTTATAGTCGAAGCGAAGAGCCCCCTTCGCTTCGATTTTTTTTTATGTGAAAAAGCAGGAATTTGTCAATTTAATAGGAAAGTAATTACTATAGAGCATGAATCAATGGAAGATAAATAAATAGTGAATTTAGAAAGTTCTATCAATATCCGTCTTAACTATAAGTCCTTATGTTATAATAACGGTGAAAAAAGGAGTGGATGCAATTTGTCGCCAGGTTTGTTAAAGATGTGGATTTCATTGGGTTCCATTGTATTTATGTTTATTTCGGTATTTTCTATTTACTTTAGTCGTTATAAAATTACGAACCGCGTTGGTAAAATTGTACTCGCTTTCATTGCCTATTCGCTCATGATTGTAGCAGGTCTTATTATGGTAATTGTTGTATTCAGCGGTCCGACAGATGCTTAATGTACATATGGTAGGGTGAGAAAAATGAAAAAATTCATGCTAACGTCTATTGTTGGGTTAACCATTTTTGTATTATCCGGTTGTTTGTACCCGGCGGAAAGAATGTCTCAAAATCAAGTTCCTTATAAAGATCAAGTTGCTTCCGTGCAAACGGCAGTTGATCAATTTAAACAAGAAAGCGGAGGCTTATTGCCGATAAAAACGAAAGATATGGACACGCCGATTTATCAAAAATATCCGATTGACTTTACGAAAATTGTTCCTAGATACATGCAAGACGCACCTGGGAATTCGTATGAAAGCGGAGGGATATTTGCGTACGTGCTTGTGGATGCAGAAACAAAGCCCACGGTTAAATTATTAGACTTACGGATGGCGGATACGATTCAAGATGTTAATGTACATTTGAATATATACCGTCAAAATCATAAAGGGTACGTACCGTTTAAAGACGTCATCGCTCCAGGAGTATTCTCTATTAATTATAAAAAATTGAATATGAAAGAACCTCCTGTCGTTACTAGCCCATATACAGGGAATAGTCTTTCTTTAATTGTTAATGGACAGGGAGATGTATTTGTGGATTATCGTCCTGATTTGTATGATGCCATTCAAAAGCATAAAAGCTCCTACAAACCGGGTGAAGATATACGAAAGCTCCTTGTGGAAAACAGTGATTTTGTACCTGCTTACTCTCTTCCTTATACAGTCAACGATAAGAATGAACCAATATTTTTAAAAAAATAAGTCATGAACCCCTTCTCCTTGAATAATATTCAGAGAGAAGGGGTTTTCTCTTTCTTGTACACCAATAATGATAATCAGAATGACTAAGTCAGCATGTGCATGAAAAAAATCATAAATTTTTCTATCAAAAGTCATATTTTAATAGGACAACGTCATAACTATATAGTGTCCTAATTTACTCTCGCAATGGATGTCATATTCCATGAACTCATAGATCGGAGGGGATCTTTTGGAAAAGGTGGATGTATTTAAAGATATCGCTGAACGTACAGGAGGCGATATATATTTAGGTGTGGTGGGAGCAGTTCGAACAGGAAAATCTACATTTATTAAAAAATTTATGGAGCTGGTGGTCCTGCCTCACATCGAGAACGAGGCAGAAAGAGCTCGCACACAAGATGAACTACCACAAAGTGCAGCTGGAAAAACGATTATGACAACTGAGCCGAAATTCGTACCGAATCAAGCAGTTAATGTTTTGGTAGATGACGGGCTAGAAGTTAACATACGGTTAGTAGATTGTGTAGGATATACGGTGCCTGGCGCTAAAGGGTACGAAGATGAAAACGGACCTCGAATGATCAATACACCTTGGTATGAAGAACCAATTCCATTTCACGAAGCGGCTGAAATTGGAACGAGAAAGGTAATTCAAGAACACTCAACGATTGGTGTCGTCATTACAACAGATGGCTCAATTGGAGATATACCTCGTCAAGATTACGTGGAAGCAGAAGAGCGCGTCATTAATGAGCTAAAAGAAGTAGGCAAACCATTTATCATGGTTATTAATACCGTACAGCCATATCATCCTGATACAGAAAAGCTTCGTGCAAAGCTTAATGAAAAATATGATATCCCAGTATTAGCGATGAGTGTGGAAAGCATGCGCGATACTGATGTGATGAACGTATTAAGAGAAGCACTCTACGAGTTCCCTGTATTAGAAGTCAACGTTAATCTACCAAGCTGGGTAATGGTTTTAAAAGATAAACATTGGCTGCGTGAAAGCTATCAAGAAGCCGTTAAAGAAACGGTAAAAGATATTAAGAGGCTGAGAGACGTTGAACGGGTAGTAGAGCAATTTAGCCAGTTTGAGTTTATCGATCAGGCTCGATTAGCCGGAATTGAGATGGGGCAGGGAATTGCCGAAATTGACTTATACGCTCCAGATGATTTATATGATCAGATTTTGAAAGAAATCGTGGGAGTAGAAATTCGCGGAAGAGATCATTTGCTGCAGTTAATGCAAGACTTTGTGCATGCAAAAACCGAATATGATCAAGTCTCTGATGCCCTTCGTATGGTTAAACAAACGGGTTATGGTGTAGCTGCACCTTCGCTTTCAGATATGAGCCTTGATGAACCTGAAATTATTCGCCAAGGATCGCGTTTTGGAGTTCGTTTAAAAGCAGTGGCACCTTCTATACACATGATTAAAGTGGATGTAGAATCAGAATTTGCGCCGATTATCGGAACGGAGAAGCAAAGCGAAGAATTAGTTCGTTATTTGATGCAAGACTTTGAAGATGATCCGCTTTCAATTTGGAATTCAGATATATTTGGCCGCTCTCTAAGTTCAATCGTAAGAGAAGGGATTCAAGGAAAGCTGTCGCTGATGCCTGAAAATGCGCGATATAAGTTAAAAGAAACGCTAGAACGGATTATTAACGAAGGATCTGGAGGTTTAATCGCGATTATTTTATAAGAATATAACGTTAGGCTCCTCATAAAGGAGCCTCTTCTTTTTGGATAGATCATACAAAACTTTACATATATTGTGATAGATCGCGTGGTTATCCTATTCCTGCGTTATTTTCTGCTTGCTATGCCTTGTTCAATATGTTAATCTTTTAACAGAAATCGATCGATCATACTGTTTTCACTACATACATACGGCAGATGAATGAAAAACATTGAATTATTTAGTTCAATCGTTTATGATTAGGCTTGTCGATACATAGGTTATGTATAATATCCATTTGTTTTGTTAAAGAATGAGATATAACGAATTACTAGATTCCTTTTCTAACAAGGTTTTTAGTTATTATATGATCCGATTTTGGGAGGAGGTGAATGGCATGAACAAGACAGAATTAATTAATGCTGTTGCAGAAGCAAGTGAGCTTTCAAAAAAGGATGCTACAAAAGCAGTTGATGCTGTTTTCGATACAATTTTAGAAGCTTTAAAAGCTGAGGACAAAGTTCAACTTATCGGTTTTGGTAACTTCGAAGTACGTGAACGTGCTGCTCGTAAAGGACGCAATCCACAAACTGGCGAAGAAATCGAAATTCCTGCTAGCAAAGTTCCTGCATTCAAACCAGGTAAAGCTCTTAAAGATGCTGTAAAATAATATCTACATAAAATGGCTTTATTCATAGCCGTTGATGAAGAGCTTTGAAAGGTCGCACATTTGCGACCTTTCTTTTTTGCCTTTGGTATATACATATGCTAGAATTTTTTTCATAAAGTCGTAATGCAACGAATTGGAGGGCAACAACATGTCATCTGTAAATAAACCACAGATCGAACAAGCCGTGAGACTAATTTTAGAAGCAATTGGCGAAGATCCAAACCGTGAAGGATTATTAGATACACCAAAGCGAGTAGCTAAAATGTATGAGGAAGTCTTTTCCGGGTTGAATGAAGATCCAAAAGAGCATTTTAAAACAGTTTTTGGAGAAGATCATGAAGAGCTAGTGCTTGTAAAAGATATTCCTTTTTACTCTATGTGTGAACACCACTTAGTGCCTTTTTACGGAAAAGCTCATGTTGCGTATATTCCAAAAGGCGGACGAGTGACCGGTTTAAGTAAGCTGGCAAGAGCAGTAGAAGCTGTTGCGAAACGTCCTCAGCTTCAGGAGAGAATTACATCTACAGTGGCGGATTCTATTGTAGAAACATTAGAGCCGCACGGGGTAATGGTAGTAGTGGAAGCAGAGCACATGTGTATGACCATGCGAGGCATTAAAAAGCCTGGTGCTATGACAATCACTTCTGCTGTGCGTGGAGTGTTAGAACACGATGCAAGTTCTAGAGCTGAAGTTTTATCACTGATTAAATCATAATGTGGATGATGAAGGAGAAGAGAATATGACACAAAAAGGAACGCCAGAGTATATTGTCATTAAAGCGGTCGAAGATGGAGTTAACGTAATTGGCTTAACGCGAGGAGCAGATACGCGATTTCATCATTCAGAAAAACTAGATAAAGGCGAAGTAATGATTGCGCAGTTTACTGAGCATACATCCGCAATTAAAATTCGTGGCAAAGCCGTCGTTCAGACTGTTCACGGAGAAATTGAATCCGATACGAAAAAATAAGCAGGGATTTTCCTGCTTTTATTTATATTTAAAATAAATGAATAAGAACAGGAAAAACATGGTGAAACTAAAAGCAATATCTTAAATTACTGTCTAAGAAATCCTGATGGTATGTGGATGAACGGTGTTCAAGTGGATGAGCAGCTAAAGGATTTAAACCGTGAAAAAGCTTCAAAAGAATTTAAAGGATATTTTATAATGTAATTATGTTATAATTGACACTATCGATTTGGAGTTAAAAGAACTTTAAACAAATAGTGATGGAAAGGGAGACAAGGATGATGAGCGTAAAAACCATCTATGATATTGTGGCCAACATGAAAGAACAGCTTCATGTTGAATTAAGTCATCCATATGTAAAAAAATATATTCATCATCCGCGTATTGATGAAAATAGATTACTGTACATGTGTTCGTTCTTAGATACTCTTTCAATGGAAGAAGAAAAAAAGAACAGCTCTGTGCTATCTGTGATGCTCGTTCAAACCGCACTTGATACCCACGATCTAGTCTCCACTCAAAATGTTAGCGGAAATGAAGGGAAGCTGCATGAGCGGCAGCTGGTAGTTTTGGCCGGAGATTATTACAGCGGCCTGTACTATTACTATTTAGCTCAAAGCAGCCAGCTGAATTTAATGAAAGTTATAGCATCTGCTATTAAAGAAATTAATATCGCTAAGATACACATTTATAACAATCGCTCTACTAATCCACACGACGTTATGAATAGTTTTTTAGCAGCAGAATCATCGTTTGTAAGATGCTTATGTGACTATTTTGAACGTGAAGAGTGGAAAGAACTTTTAAAACATGCAGCGTATTTGAACGGGATATTAAAGCAATTAAAGTCATTACAGCATAAAGAACCTACTCTCTTGCTAAACTATTGCAAACAAATTGGCATGAATCAAGAACAAATAAAAGAATACCTTTATTCGTATACTCAACAGTCTGTAAATATTGTTAGAGGATACTTACGAAGTGAATTTGTGATGAATGAGTTTTTAAGAGAGCACTTAGATGAACTTACATCTAGCTTAGAAGTGCTGAAAAATGTCGTAGGAGAAGGATAGAGATATGCAGCAATCAAAAGAACAGCGTGTCCATGGCGTATTTGAAAAAATATACAAAAATTATGATCAAATGAATTCTGTTATTAGTTTTCAGCGTCATAAGGCATGGCGCAAAGATACGATGAAGCGAATGAATGTTCAAAAAGGAACAAAAGCTTTAGATGTTTGTTGCGGAACTGCGGATTGGACGCTAGCTATGGCTGAAGCAGTTGGAGAAACAGGAGAGGCAGTTGGCCTGGATTTTAGTCAAAATATGCTAAAGATTGGTGAAGAGAAAGTAAAAAACTCACCTTTTTCAAATATTACCTTACTACATGGCAATGCAATGGAACTTCCTTTTGAAGATAATTCATTTGACTATGTAACGATTGGATTCGGACTGCGCAACGTGCCCGATTACCTTCAAGTTTTAAAGGAAATGCAGCGCGTCGTGAAACCTGGCGGAAAAGTGGTTTGCCTTGAAACGTCTCAGCCCACGATGATTGGCTACCGACAAATGTACTTGCTTTATTTTAAGTATATTATGCCTGCGCTTGGAAAGATGGTCGCTAAAAGCTATGATGAATATTCATGGCTTCAAGAGTCAGCTAGGGACTTTCCAGGTCAAAAAAAATTGGCTGATATGTTCCGTGAAGCCGGTTTGACAGATGTTGAAGTGAAATCTTACACAGGTGGAGTAGCAGCGATGCATCTAGGGTACAAACGATAAAAGAGAAAAAGCTTGTCCTACAGGTGCAACAGCCTGTAGGATAAGGAGTAAAGAATGAATATATAATGCAAGGTGAGTCCAATGAAACTAAAAATGATGTACGCTTTTTTGAATACGGATATTACCCTTATTGAGAAAGAACTTGAACAAACTGTTCATACCGATGAAACACTTATCACAGATGCTTCTCTTCACCTTTTACAAGCAGGGGGGAAACGAATTCGCCCTGTATTTGTTTTGTTGGCAGCTAAATTTGGGCATTACAACATCGACCAAATCAAACATGTGGCAGTAGCGCTTGAGCTGATTCATATGGCGTCTCTTGTTCATGATGATGTTATCGATGACGCTGATAAGCGACGCGGAAAACCAACAATTAAGGCAAAATGGGACAATCGTATTGCTATGTATACAGGGGATTACATCTTTGCTCGTGCGCTTGAAGTTATGAGTGAGGTTAAAGATGTGGAAGCACATAAAATTTTATCTAATACGATGGTGGAATTAACGCTCGGTGAAATTGAACAGATTAAGGACAAATACAACCTAAACCAAAACTTACGCGTGTATCTGCGTAGAATTAAACGTAAAACGGCACTGCTAATTGCTGCAAGCTGTCAGTTAGGCGCAATTGCAGCGGGAGCTCCTAAAGATATACATAAACGTTTATTTTGGTTTGGATATTACGTGGGAATGTCATTTCAAATTACCGATGACATTTTAGATTTTATCTCATCAGAAGAACAGCTTGGGAAACCAGTTGGCAGCGACTTACTGCAAGGAAATATTACGCTGCCAGTTTTGTATGCCATTGAAAATGCTGAGTTTCGAGATAAAGTAGAACAGCTTTTCGAGAGGGAATATGAGCAAGAGCTGATCAATGAAATTATTTCTGATATTAAATCTTCTAACGCCATTGAACGTTCATTTGAGATGAGCGATCGTTATCTGCAAAAAGCGATGAGCATTTTAGAAGAACTGCCGCCAAACAAGGCGAAAAAAACGCTGCATCAAATTGCGAAGTACATTGGAAAACGGAAATTTTGATTTATTTACTTTCATAAGTTGTAAACTGCTCGAAACAATGTTAATATCTTCATGAGGTGTGATTGCGCTTTCAAAACTTGTTTACATATCATGAACTTCAGGGGTGGAGAGTAAAATGATACAAAAAACGTTTTTAATGGTCAAACCAGACGGGGTACAAAGAAGCATTATTGGTGAGGTTATTTCTCGCTTTGAGAAAAAAGGTTTTCAATTAGTTGGAGCTAAGCTTATGCATATTTCGCAGGAATTAGCTGAAACACACTACGGTGAACATAAAGAGAAACCTTTCTTCGGTGAGTTAGTGAAATTTATCACATCAGGTCCAGTTTTTGCTATGGTATGGGAAGGTGAAAACGTGATTTCAGTATCACGTCAAATGGTGGGAAAAACTAACCCTCAAGAAGCGCTTCCTGGAACTATTCGAGGTGATTATGGACTGATTGTCGATAAGAATATTATTCACGGCTCAGATTCACCAGAAAGTGCGGAGCGTGAAATCAGCTTATTCTTTGAAAGTGAAGAGCTGACTTTCTATAAAAAAGACGCAGACGCTTGGATTTACTAATTTAGATAGCGCAAGGAGACGAATGAATTTTCATTCGTCTTTTTTATTGTGTTTATAAATAGGTCCTAGGCTATTGATTGCGAATGTCTCTCTACATAAACATTTTCACAATGTATTCCGATATATTAATAAGAAGATAAGCGTATATAAAGGTTTTATTTCCTTATACGTCTAACATAAACGTATAGAAATGAGAAAGGAGAGTCAAAAATGATAGATGAATACGACGCGTTTGTGGAGAAAATGAAAATAAAAACAGGCATTGATTTATCACTATATAAGCAGTCTCAAATGCAACGCCGCCTCACCTCCCTGTATGAAAAAAAAGGTTTTTCTAGTTTTTTTGAATATTATCGAGCAATGAACAGTAACAACGAACTGCTTGAGGAGTTTTTAGATCGGATGACGATTAACGTGTCAGAGTTTTATCGCAACTATCAGCGGTGGGATATATTGGAGCGAAAAATTTTACCGACTCTTGTAAAAGGAAAAACAGACCTGAAAGTGTGGAGCGCTGCCTGTTCAACAGGGGAAGAGCCATATACACTAGCGATGGTTTTATCAACATTTTTTCCGCTTTCACGTATTTCTATATTGGCGACCGATTTGGATGAAAAAGTGATAGAAAAAGCAAAAATAGGCTTTTATGATGAACGTTCACTTCAGGAAATGCCTGTTTCGATGAAAAATAAGTACTTTCAACAAAGAGGAACCGGGTACTTATTAGATGAAAAAATCAAAAAAACAGTTGTTTTTCAAAAACATAACTTACTGTCAGACTCTTTTCCAAAAAACGTTGACTTGATTGTTTGTCGAAATGTGCTTATTTATTTTACAGATGAAGCAAAGCATGCTTTATATGAAAAATTTAGCAGAGCTTTAGCACCTGGCGGCATCTTATTTGTAGGTAGCACAGAACAGGTTTTTACTCCGCAAAAGTATGGATTTGAAACGGCTGATACGTTTTTTTACAGAAAAGTAAAGACCATTTAATCGAGACAATCTGAAGCGGTTTTTTAAAAGCTGAGGTGAAACTTTTTGTACATTCTTATGTTATAGTATGGTATAGTCATATTTAAAAATGGAAAAATTCTGACGAATAATACATATTAAGCGGAGGTACGATTATGCGATATTTAACAGCAGGAGAATCACATGGTCCACAGTTGACTACTATTTTAGAGGGTGTTCCGGCAGGGCTTCCTTTAACAGCGGAAGACATCAATACAGATTTAGCGCGAAGACAAAAAGGTCATGGTCGCGGAAGACGTATGCAAATTGAAAAAGATCAAGCGGAAATTTTAAGCGGTGTCCGCCACGGCTATACGTTAGGATCTCCTATTACGTTAGCGGTAGAAAATAACGACTGGAAACACTGGACAAAAATTATGGGCATCGAGCCAATCTCTGAAGAAGAATCAGAAGAAGTAAAGCGTAAGATCTCAAGACCAAGACCAGGGCATGCTGATTTAAACGGCGCTATTAAATATGGTCATCGCGATATGAGAAATGTATTAGAACGTTCTTCAGCTCGTGAAACAACTGTAAGGGTAGCAGCAGGTGCTGTCGCTCGTCAAATCCTTGCTCAGTTCGGGATTTCTGTAGCTGGACATGTATTAGAAATTGGCGGCGTACAGGCAAATCCGCCTCAATACAAAAGCTTAGAGGAACTTCAAGAAGTCACTGAAGCTTCTCCAGTAAGATGTTTTGACTCAGCTGTTGAGAAAGACATGATGCAAGCAATCGATGATGCTAAGAAAAACGGCGATTCTATCGGAGGCGTAGTAGAAGTTATTATTGAAGGCGTGCCAGCAGGAGTAGGCAGCTATGTTCATTACGATCGTAAATTAGATGCGAAGATTGCTGCAGCTGTTATGAGCATTAATGCATTTAAGGGCGTTGAGTTTGGGATTGGATTTGAAGCGGCTCGCAGACCAGGAAGCGAAGTTCATGACGAAATTCTATGGGATGAAAAGAATGGATATACCCGTAAAACAAACAACTTAGGCGGCTTTGAAGGCGGCATGACAACAGGTATGCCAATTGTAGTACGCGGTGTAATGAAACCTATTCCAACGCTTTACAAGCCGTTAAAAAGTGTTGATATTGAAACAAAAGAAGCCTTCGAGGCAAGCATCGAACGTTCAGACAGCTGCGCTGTGCCGGCGGCAAGCGTTGTAGCAGAAGCCGTTGTAGCTTGGGAACTGGCTGATGCGCTAATCGAACAGTTTGGACAAGACCGAATTGATTTAATTGCTGAAAATATTGAGAAAATGCGTGCACATGCGAGGGAGTTTTAATGTTGCAAATTGATATTCAAACTTTATCCAAAACATATCCTCTTTATTTAGGAAATGGATTAATTGAAAAGCTGCCTTCTATTATCGAGAGTGTAAAACCTAATCTGTCGTCCGTGTTAATCATCACTGATTCAGCTGTAGATTCATATTATGGAGAAGCGGTTGTAAAAGCGATTGAGACGAAGTTTAAAGTGGCTAAATACGTAGTGCCAAGCGGTGAACATGCAAAGTCATTTCAACATTACTACGATTGTCAGACATTTGCGCTCGAACAGCAGCTTGACCGCAATGCGCTCGTTATTGCTTTTGGCGGAGGGGTGGTTGGCGATTTAGCTGGATTTGTAGCCGCTACTTATATGAGAGGAATTTCTTTTATTCAAGTGCCAACGACGCTTCTTGCTCACGATAGTGCTGTAGGCGGTAAAGTAGCCATTAATCATGAGCTTGGAAAAAATATGATTGGTGCTTTTTATCAGCCTGAAGCGGTTGTTTATGACATTGATCTTCTTAAAACGCTTCCCGAAAGAGAGTGGCGTTCCGGTTTTGCAGAAGTGATTAAACACGCTTTTATTCACGATGAAGCATTTTATGAATGGCTTCAGCAAAATATACAATCGCTGACTGATTTACAAGATGAAAAATTAATTTATGCTATTCAAAACGGTATTTTAGTCAAAGCAGCTGTTGTAAAAGAAGATGAGACAGAAGCTGGCGTTCGCGCTCATCTGAACTTTGGACATACGCTAGGTCATGCGATCGAAGCAGAGTGCGGCTATGGACAAATCAGCCACGGAGAAGGCGTAGCGATTGGTATGCTGTTTGCTATGAAAGTCAGCAATGTTCTTGGGAAAAGTCAGTTCTCTGTGGACGACATTGCGAAATGGTTTGAAAAATTTGGCTACAAGACGTCTGTCCCAAACCATCTTTCAGCTGAAAAACTGCTCGTAAGAATGAAAGCAGACAAGAAGTCTAAATCAAGCAATGTTCATATGGTACTGCTTGAAGGCATAGGCAAACCTTTTGTTCAACAAGTAGAAGATGAAGTGATTCTTAAACTGCTGAATGAAGAGCTTAAAGCTTAGTTTCATCTAAAGCCAAGTAGATAGTAGTTGACAAATGAATTTGAAACGTACTACAATTGGTAACAAGTTAGTTTAGAGATTTTAGTTATGAGAAAACAATAGACAGTTTAGTTGAGATTAGGGTAGACGAGAATGAGACAGTTGAGCAGAGTTTAGTTGAGTGAATTTTACCATTCGTATACCCAAAGGCCCATTTTTGATGTGTCTTTGGGTTTATTTATTATATCCTCTTTTATATAACCTCATCTATTCTCATTCTCCATGAAATGGAGGATTGAAAGATATGACGAACACTTATACTTCTTTTTTAGAAGACTCTACAGAGTATTTAACCATTCCAATTATAAAAAAAATATTTATCGATAGCATGACACCTGTTGATCTTTTTCAACAAGTAAAAGATGAAGCCGTATATTTGCTTGAAAGTAATGATGAATCATCACCATGGTCCAATTATTCTTTTATTGGCTTAAATCCATTTTTGTATGTTGAGGAAGAAAACGGAACCTATCTAGCAAAAAACAAGCAGCTTCACCCTGTGCTGCAAGGAGACAGCTTTAAAGAGGTATTTTGTAAAATTCAGCAAGAGCTGAAAGTGAAAGTACCAGACCTTGCACTTCCTTTTAAAGGAGGAGCAGTAGGGTTTATCAGCTACGACGCAGTATCGCAAATTGAAAAAGTAAACGTACATGCCCAAAACGATTTGAACATGCCTACTTTTCACTTTATCTATTGTCAAACGATGCTTGCTTATAATCATCAAACAAAAGAGCTTATGGTGATTCACTACATTCAGCTTAATGAGCAAGACAAAGAACAGCAGAAAAAAGAAAAATACGGTGAAGCTCTAGCAGAGATCAATAGATATGTTGAAAGAATAGCACAGACGGTGAAAGAAAAGCCAATGATGTTTGAAAGCGAGCAGCGCGAAGTTAGCTTTGAAGGCGTGACATCGTCATACCAAAAAGATAAATTTGTGCAAGATGTGGAAAAAATTAAGGAATACATCAAAAGCGGAGATGTTTTTCAAGCCGTATTGTCGCAGAGATTTCAAATTGATACGACCGTAGCTGGATTTGATATTTACAGAGTATTGCGATTAGTTAATCCGTCTCCTTATTTATTTTACGTGAAAGTAAAAGGCGCGGAGTTAATTGGAAGTTCTCCTGAGCGGTTGATTCAAATTGAAAACGGCCATTTAGAAATTCATCCGATTGCAGGAACGAGAAGACGTGGCAGGGATGCAGAAGAAGATGCGCGCTTGTACGAAGACTTAATTAACGATGAAAAAGAGCGGGCAGAACACTATATGCTCGTGGACTTAGCAAGAAATGACATCGGCCGAGTTGCACAGTATGGAAGTGTCCAAACACCAGTATTAATGCAGCAGGTTAACTTTTCGCACGTCATGCACTTGATTTCTAAAGTGACAGGACGCCTTGACGAAAAAGTACATCCTATTGATGCGCTGCTTTCTGCATTTCCAGCGGGTACCGTATCTGGCGCTCCAAAAGTACGAGCGATGCAAATCTTAAATGAAATTGAACCAGTTGCGCGAAATGTATATGCAGGAACCGTAGCATATCTCGGATTTGATGGAAACATTGATTCGTG
Organism: Priestia megaterium; assembly: GCF_023824195.1. Lineage (NCBI taxonomy): Bacteria > Bacillati > Bacillota > Bacilli > Caryophanales > Bacillaceae > Priestia > Priestia megaterium. The sequence goes on along the minus strand of NZ_CP085442.1, from coordinate 4,228,734 downwards.
CATTGCGATTCGGACCATTCTTTTGAAAGACCAGACCGCTTATATCCAGGCCGGAGCAGGAGTGGTTGCTGACTCAAAACCGGAGCTTGAGTGGAAAGAAACCCGCAATAAAGCTAGCGCTTTAATCAAAACAATTCAATTAGCTCAAAACATCTACGATAAAAAGGAGGATGTATATGTTTAAAGAATTGTTAAAAAAGTGTTTGCGCGGCGAGTCACTTTCAGCGGAAGAAGCAGAAAAAATTATGAATGATATTATGAACGGTAAAGTCCCGGCAGCTCAAATTGCTAGCGTGCTAACCATCTTAACGTATCGAGGAGAAACCGTTGATGAAATTGTTGGTTTTGTCCGAGGTATGAAAAATAATATGAATGCTATTTCTCTAGAAGAATTAAACGTAGTAGATACATGCGGTACGGGAGGAGACGGCGCCTCTACTTTTAATATCTCGACGGCTAGTGCGATTGTGGCATCTGCTGCTGGAGTAAAGGTTGCGAAACACGGGAATCGCGCTGTGTCTTCTAAAAGCGGAAGTGCAGACGTGTTAGAACATCTGGATATATGGATTCAAGGAAATGAAAAAGAAGTGAAAAACGCGGTGGCTGACCTCAACATGTCCTTTTTATTTGCGCCGCTTTATCACCCTGCTATGAAGCACGTTGCTGCTACTCGAAAGGAATTAGGGTTTAGAACCGTTTTTAATGCATTAGGTCCATTAGCAAATCCTACTAACTGCACAAAGCAAGTAATTGGCGTTTATTCCATTGAGCTTGCACGAAAATTAGCAGAAGCGCTTGTTGTACTGGGAGCTAACCACGTCCTTCTGGTTGCGGGCAGAGACGGTTTGGATGAAATTAGTGCCACGGATGTAACGGATATTGTAGAAGTGCAAGGCAATGTCATTACAGAATATACGCTTGCACCAGAGGATGTACACTTACAGAGAGGGAAGCTTGAAGACTTAGTGGTAGAAGACGCGAAATCGAGTGCAGAGCTTATTGAATCGCTATTTTTAAATAAAAGTAATGTAACTGCTAAAAATGCAGTCGTATTAAACTCTGCTGCAGCTATTTACGTTAGCGGAAACGTTTCTACTTTTGAAGAAGGAGTAGCTGTAGCTTTAGAAACAATCGAATCAGGGGCTGCATATACGCAATTACAACGATTGAAATCGAAAAAGGTGGTTGAACATGCTCAATAAAATTATTGAAACAAAAAAAGAAGAAATTCAAAACCTACAGTTACCCGAACAGCAAAATGTTGCAAAACGATCATTTTTAGAAGCTTTATCAAACCCGAATCGGGAGCTGGCTCTTATTGCAGAAGTGAAAAAAGCCTCGCCTTCTAAAGGATTAATAAAAGAGAATTTTCAGCCTGTGGAAATTGCTAAAGCCTACGAAGAAGGAAAAGCAGATGCTTTGTCTGTGTTAACAGATCAGCACTATTTTCAAGGACATCGAACGTTTCTAAGTGATATTAAACAGCGTGTCTCTATCCCTGTGCTTCGCAAGGATTTCATTATTGATTCCATTCAAGTGGAAGAAAGTTCAAGAATCGGTGCTGATGCTATTTTACTCATTGGAGAAGCACTTGAACCATTAAAATTGCAAGAGCTTTATCTTCAAGCTGCTGAAAAAGAGTTAGATTGTTTAGTAGAAGTGCATTCTTTAGAAACGCTCGAACAGCTGTTAGCTGTATTTACGCCGAAAATTATCGGAATCAATAACCGAAATCTTCATACGTTTGAAACCAGCTTGCAGCAGACCAAAGAAATCGCCAAGCACGTTCCGAAGGATCAGCTGTTAGTGAGTGAAAGCGGCATTTACTTATACGATGATGTTTCCTACGTAAAAGAAGCCGGAGCAAAAGCTATTTTAGTAGGAGAATCGCTTATGAGACAGGATAATCAAACCAAAGCGATTGAAAAGCTGTTTGGGGAAAGTGAATATGCTTATTAAGTACTGTGGTATTCGATCAAAACAAGATATAGCTTTAATCAAAAAGTCGGCTGCTACTCACATTGGCTTTATTTTCTACCCTAAAAGTAAACGATATGTAAAGCCTGAGCGAGTAAATGAGTTTGTAACGGATGAAATAAAAAAACAAGTCTCGCTAGTAGGAGTATTTGTTAATACACCGGTAGATCAAATACTTGAAATTGCCTCTGTGACAAATTTAGATGTTATTCAGTGCCACGGGCAAGAAACAGCTGCGGACGTACGTCAGTTAAAGCAGCGTGGATATGAAGTGTGGAAAGCACTCCCTCACAATAAAGAGACGCTGCAGCAAATGCATGTATATGAAGAAGCTGACGGGTATGTAATTGATAGCAAGGTTAAAGAACAATTCGGAGGAACGGGCGTCGCTTTTGATTGGAGCTTCGTTCCTCAGTATGAATCAGCTGCACAAAGGTTAGGTAGAAAATGCTTTATTGCTGGAGGAATCAATGCTTTTAACATTGAGAACTTGTTACCATACAAGCCTGGGGCGATTGATATTTCTGGCGGTATTGAAACAAACGGAACGAAGGACTATACAAAAATTATAGAGATTGAAAGGAAGATCATACTATGACATACAATCATCCTGATGAATTTGGCCGCTTTGGTGAATTTGGCGGAAAATACGTACCTGAAACATTAATGAAACCACTTGAAGAAGTAGAAGCAGCTTTGAATCAAGCAATGAAAGATCCGGCATTTAAAGATGAGTATCTATCCTTACTTGTTAACTACTCTGGGCGACCAACGGCTTTAACATATGCTGATAATATTACCGAAACGCTCGGCGGGGCAAAAATTTATTTAAAACGTGAAGACTTAAATCATACGGGTGCTCACAAAATCAATAATGCCATTGGACAGATTTTACTTGCTAAACGGATGGGGAAAACAAAAATTATTGCTGAAACAGGAGCGGGTCAGCACGGGGTAGCCACAGCTACAGTAGCTGCAAAGTTCGGAATGGAATGTAAAGTATTCATGGGAGAAGAAGATATTGAACGTCAGGCGTTGAACGTCTTTCGCATGAAGCTTCTAGGAGCGGAAGTCATTCCTGCAACTTCTGGAACAAAAACGCTAAAAGATGCAACAAATGAAGCAATTCGCTACTGGGTTCAACATTGTGAAGATCACTTTTACTTAATTGGTTCGGCCATTGGACCGCATCCTTATCCTAAAATGGTTCGAGATTTCCAAAAAATTATTGGAGAAGAAGCAAAAGAACAGTTTACAGCGGTAGAAGGCAAACTTCCGAATGCTGTCGTGGCATGCGTCGGAGGCGGCAGTAATGCAATCGGCATGTTTTATGATTTTATTAAAGAAGAAAACGTACGCTTGATCGGCGTAGAAGCAGGAGGGAAAGGACTAAATACAGCCCTTCATGCTGCTAAAATGGCTAAAGGCACAAAAGGTGTTATTCACGGAACGCTCACGTATTTACTTCAAGATGAAAATGGTCAAATTACAGAGCCTTATTCTATTTCAGCTGGTTTGGATTATCCAGGTATCGGTCCAGAGCATTCTCACCTTTCATCTATTGGACGAGTAGAATATGAAAGTGTAACGGATGATGAGTCAATCGAAGCTCTTCAGCTGCTAGCGAAAACAGAGGGAATCATCCCGGCTATTGAGTCCGCCCATGCGCTGGCAAAAGCATTTGAACTGGCTAAAAGCATGACGAAGGAAGAAACGATTTTAATTTGCTTGTCAGGTCGAGGAGATAAGGACGTTCATACATTAGTAAACTTGCTAGAAGGGAAGGAAGAAGAACATGAATACGTTTGAAGCGAGACTACCTAAACATGAAACATTATTTATTCCATTTATTACAGCAGGAGATCCTCATGAAGATGCAACGGTGGATATTGCTTTGTCTTTGCAAAAGCAAGGTGCTTCTATTTTAGAGCTGGGCGTACCATATTCCGACCCTTTAGCAGATGGTCCAATTATTCAAGAGGCGTCCAAAAGAGCTTTATCTGGCGGTATGTCTATTTCAAAAGCCATTAAGCTTGTATCGGTGATGAGAAAAAAAGGTGTGAAAATACCGGTAATTCTCTTTACCTATTTTAATCCTGTGTTACAATTAGGTTTAGAATCCTTTTTCGCGTTAATGCGAGAAAATGAAATAGATGGAGTGCTAATTCCGGATTTACCGTACGAAGAGAGTGGCCGTATCCGGGAGCTTGCCGCTGAAAATGAAGTTGTGTACATTTCAATGGTTGCTCCTACATCTAAAGAGCGTATTCAAAAAATCGCTGCAGATGCAACGGGCTTCTTATACTGCGTGTCGTCTTTAGGCGTTACTGGGGTTCGCTCTACGTTGCCAGCTGATATTGGCACCTTTTTAGAAGATGTGAAAGCAGCAGCTTCTATACCGGTTGCCGTCGGTTTTGGGATTTCAACAAGTGAACAAGTAGAGGTGTTAAAAGAACATAGCGACGGCATTGTAATTGGAAGTGCAATTGTTAATAAAATTGGCCAGCTTGAACAAGTTCTTTTAAATAAGGATACACGCCGAGACGGATTAAATCAAATTGAGGAGTATGTTGCATCCATCGTTTCGCCTATACAAAAATGCGAGGTGTAACACGTTGAAGGTAAAAGAACAATTACTAACTTTATCTCCATATAAACCAGGTAAGCCAATTGAAGAAGTAAAGCGTGAATTTAATTTAGATCGCGTTGTAAAATTAGCGTCTAATGAAAATCCTTACGGCAGTTCTGCTTTAGTAAAAGAGGCGATTGCTGCAGAAATCGAAAATATGGCGCTTTATCCAGACGGTTATGCAGCTGAACTGCGTGCAGCAGTAGCAAAGCACGTAGGCGTAGAGCAAGATCAGCTGATTTTTGGAAATGGGTCTGATGAAGTCATTCAAATTATTTGCCGAGCTTTGCTATCGGCTGATACAAATACTGTCATGCCGACGCCGTCATTTCCTCAATATAAGCACAATGCCGTAATTGAAGGTGCAGAAATTCGTGAAGTACCGCTGCGCGGCGGAGATCATGATTTAGATGCTATGCTTCGTGCAATTGATGAAAATACGACAATTGTGTGGGTATGCAGTCCTAATAACCCAACGGGAACGTATGTGAAGGGCGATGAGTTAATTTCTTTTATGAAACAAGTTCCTAAGCATACATTAATCGTTATGGATGAAGCCTATTTTGAGTATGCAGCAGATCAAGCCGACTATCCGAATACGGTAGAGTTTTTGAATGAATACGAAAACTTAATTGTACTTCGCACATTTTCAAAAGCATACGGCTTAGCTTCTTTGCGTATTGGTTACGGTATTGCAAACGAATCATTGCTACAAAAAATTGAGCCGGCTCGTGAACCTTTTAATACAAGCCGCATGGCTCAAAAAGCAGCAATCGTTGCTCTTGAAGACCAAGCGTTCATTGAAGAGTGTAAAAAGAAAAATCAAGCAGGTTTGCAGCAATACTATGCTTTCTGTGATAAGAATGGCTTAAACTATTATCCGTCTTTCACTAATTTTGTTCTAATTGATTTTGGTCGTCAAGGCGATGAAGTGTTTCAATTTTTATTGCAGCGCGGATTTATCGTTCGTTCAGGGAATGCATTAGGCTTCCCAACTTCCGTTCGTATTACAGTGGGAACAAAAGAACAAAATGAACAAATCATTGAATTGCTTCAGCAGTTTGTTAACCAAGCAGCAGCGAAAGCTTAATACCTAATATAGTAAAAGATGAGAGTGTGATTTCACACTCTCATCTTCATATGTACAATGAGGTGAAGGAAAGTGAAAGAAAATGTTTTTGTTATAGGCCTGGGGTTAATTGGAGGATCGCTGGCACTTAATATAAAAAAGACGCATCATCATCTTGATGTAATAGGTTTTGACATTAATCAAGAGCAGCTGGAGCTTGCCAAAACCCTAGGTGTAATTGACCAAGCGGCTTCTTCTTTGCAACAAGGCGCGGAGCAAGCGGATTATATTGTTATTGCCATTCCGGTCACTCAAGCAGCGGAAGTGCTAAAACAGTTAGAACATTTTACGCTCAAACAGTCTGTTATCGTCACAGACGTAGGAAGTACAAAAGAAGAGGTAGTGAAGACAGCGGAGACTCTTATTGCTCAAGGCATTGAGTTTATCGGCGGCCACCCAATGGCTGGGTCTCATAAAAGCGGAGTAGCTGCTTCTAAAGCTCATTTATTTGAAAATGCAATGTATGTATTAACACCTTCATCTTCTACTTCTTCGGAGGCTTTAGACAGTTTAAAGGAATTGCTAAGTGGTACAAAAGCTAAAATTATTGTGATGTCACCAAAAGAACATGATAAATTAGCAGGTGTCATCAGCCATTTTCCTCATATTATTGCTGCAAGCCTTGTTCATCAAGCAGAATATTACCAACAAGACAACCAGCTAGTTTCGCAGCTTGCAGCTGGAGGGTTTCGTGATATTACACGTATTGCTTCAAGCAGTCCAGCGATGTGGAGAGATATTTTGCTTCATAACCAGGATGCGCTTCTTTCAATGTTTGACCACTGGCTTGAAGAAATGAACGACGTGCGAAATATGATCGAACGAAAAGACGCGAACGATATCTATACATATTTTTCACAAGCAAAACAATTTAGAGATCAGCTTCCTGTACGAACCAAAGGAGCGATTCCATCCTTTTATGATCTCTATGTGGATGTTCCTGACTATCCGGGGATTATTTCAGAAGTAACGGGTTATTTAGCAGAAGATGAAATCAGTATTACAAACATTCGAATTTTAGAAACACGAGAAGACATATATGGAGTATTACGTTTGAGCTTTCAAACAGAGGAAGATAGAAAGCGGGCAAGAGCGTGTCTCCATCAGCATCAATATCAGACGTTTATTTCTTAATGTACGAAAGGTGTGAATGAAATGAGTGGAAAACAATTAAAAACTAATCTTTCATCTCTCCAAGGAGAAATTTCTATTCCTGGAGATAAATCGATTTCTCACAGAGCTGTGATGTTCGGAGCGATGGCAGAAGGGAAAACAACGATTAATCATTTTTTAGCAGGGGAAGATTGCTTAAGTACGATTTCGTGTTTTGAAAAGATGGGCGTATCGATTAAAAGAGAAGGCGAGTATGTCGAAGTGGAAGGTAAAGGTATCGAAGGGTTAAGTGAACCTACTTCCATCCTAGATGTAGGAAATTCAGGAACAACTACTCGTTTAATGCTTGGGATTCTTGCAGGTGTGCCATTTCATACGTCTCTAATTGGAGATGATTCGATTGCCAAGCGTCCTATGAGCCGCGTTACGGTGCCCCTGCGCTCTATGGGTGCAAAGATTGATGGGCGTGAGCATGGCCAATATACGCCTTTATCCACTCGAGGAGGAGCTTTAAAAGCAATTCATTACCATTCTCCTGTAGCAAGTGCACAAGTAAAATCAGCGATTTTACTAGCGGGACTTCATGCGGAAGGCACAACAAAAGTAACCGAGCCTTTTACATCACGTGACCATACAGAGCGTATGCTTCGCGCCTTTGGAGTAGACGTAGAGGTAGAGGGAACGACTGTAAGTATTGAAGGAGGACAATCTCTGCGCGGAACGGATGTATACGTACCTGGTGACATTTCTTCAGCCGCGTTCTTTCTTGTTGCAGGAGCCATTGTTCCAAACAGCCGAATCGTTTTGAAAAACGTCGGACTCAATCCTACAAGAACAGGTATTATTGATGTGCTTCAGCAAATGGGTGCACGTCTTACAATTTCTAATGAACGTATTCAAAATGGAGAGCCTATTGGCGATTTGACGATTGAAACGTCTCAGTTGAAAGGGATTGAAATTGGGGGGGATTTAATTCCTCGTTTAATTGATGAAATTCCAGTGATCGCTCTTTTGGCGACTCAGGCCAATGGGAAAACGGTTATTAAAGATGCCGAAGAATTAAAAGTAAAAGAAACGAACCGTATTGATACGGTTGCAACGGAGCTAAGCAAGCTGGGTGCTTCTGTTACTCCAACAGCTGATGGCCTCATCATTGAAGGCAAGACGGCCCTGCAAAGCGGTGAAGTAGACAGTTACGGAGATCATCGAATTGGAATGATGCTTGCGGTCGCAGCAGCCATTGCAACGGGAGATGTAATACTAATGAGAAGTGAAGCCATTCACGTCTCCTATCCTACTTTCTTTGAAGATCTTGATAAACTAAGCGAATAAGAAAGAGGCTGGGACAAACGTATTTTGGTTGAAGGGAAATCCGAACGATGAATTGATATTCTTGATGGAGAATCCAACTCGTTCGGATTTTTTATTGATAGGGTGAACGTAGTTTTCATGTATGTAGGTGCTTCTAGCTGTTGATTGAAGAGCAAGGCGAAGACTCCTGCGGGAAAAGCGGAAGAGGTGAGACCCCGCAGGAGCATAAGCGACGAGGAGGCTCACCGGCCGCCCGCGGAAAGCGAAGCCTTGCACGGAAATCAACAGCGGTGTAACAAGCGATCTATACTGGCTTATTTATCCCGTTTGTTCGCCTTTAGATTCGATTAATGTAATCATGTCTCAATCTCGTTTTTATCTAAAAAATGTAAGCGTATTCAAATTGATTTGTTGAACAAACGCTCAAACTATTTTATCATGGTGTATAGAAGCATGTGTTCTTGCTTCGGTTTGGAAAAAATAGAAAATTAATTCGTTTTATTTTTATATAAAAAGTGAATGTAATAATAAAGGAGAATTGTGTGTGAAAGAACTAGACCGCGCGATAGGTTACGTAGAATCCAATGAAATTGAAAAAGGTCTTGCCCTTATTCATGAATTGAAAGATAAAGCTACAGACGAAGAAAAATTTTTAATGGCTGAACAGCTTCAGGAGTGGGGACTAGTGAATGATGCGCTGCCTTTAATAGACGAGCTCATCGCTAAATACCCAGAAGAAGGCGAGCTGTATTTATTAAAAGCTGAAATGCTTATTGATTTAGAAGAAGAAGAAGAAGCAATTCATATTTTAAATCAAATTAGCAGCGAAGATGATAACTACGTGCCAGCTCTGCTTCTTGTAGCTGACTTATATCAAATGCAAGGCCTTAGTGAAGTAAGTGAGCAAAAGTTAATGGAAGCGAAAAAAATGCTTCCAAATGAGCCGGTTATAGATTTTGGGCTCGGTGAATTTTACAGCAGTCAAGGAATTTATCAAAAGGCGATTCCTTTTTATCAAACGCTGCTAAAAACAGAAAAAGAATTTAACGGCACGGATCTTCGTCAGCGATTAGCTGAAAGTTTAGCAGGTATCGGCCAGTTCGAAGAAGCGCTTCCTTACTTTGATCAAGCGCTAAAAGATAAGCTTGAGATTAACACACTATTTGAATATGCGATTTCAGCGTATCAAGCAGGTCATTATCAGACCGCTATTGAAAAGTTCACAGAACTAAAAGAGCTAGACCGTGAGTACCATTCTCTTTATTTATATTTAGCAAAATCATATGAACACGAAGAGATGCTAGAAGAGGCTGCGGTGGCTGTCAACGAAGGTATTGCGCAGGATGAATTTCAAAAAGAACTTTACTTTTTTAAAGGGAAGATAGCATTAAAGCGCGGTCTAGAAGAAGAGGCTGAATCGGCATTTCAACAAGCGATTGCACTAGATCCAGGGTATATTGAAGCCATTTTAACTCTCTCTAAACTTTATATGAGTCAAGAGAGATATGAAGATGTAGTAGAGAATATCGAACACGCCAAAGAATATAATGAGCATGACCCTCATTTTGAATGGGATTTAGCAAAAGCTCACCAAGAATTAGAAAATTATGAAGAAGCGCTAAAATACTACGAATCTGCATACACTGTTTTTAAAGAAGAGTATGCGTTTTTAGAAGAGTATGGCTACTTCTTATTAGAAGAAGGACAGCGCTCGAAAGCGAAGGGGATTTTCCAAGCCTTATTAGCAATGGATCCAACAGCTGTTGAAATTCAAGACATATTATTTCAATTAGAAGAATAAATAATAGTTCAGAGGATTTTATTGCTGCCGTGTGGAATAAATAACTGTAAAAGGTGTTTTAACTGAGAGTTTAAACACAGAGGAGGGAAGTGAGAATATGACGACCCCTGTTACTGTCAACGAGAAAAAAGAATTTGTTCGCTGGTTTTTAACGAATTATCAGCTGAAGCGAAGAGAATGTGTATGGATTTTAAATTATTTGATGAGCCATGATCAATTGATGAAACGAGTTCACTTCGTTGAGCAAGCACAGTTTTGTCCTCGCGGGATGGTGATGTCTACGCACTGTGTGGAAGACCCTCCATTTCGTTTTTATAAAGAAAATATCATGACAACCGATGCAGAAAAATCATTTCATGATATTCGTTTGAATCGAGAAGAAGACATTTATATTCAATTAAACTTCCGATCGTTGTATTCATCGCCTCAATATGTGGCTGTACTGGAAGACAATCCGTATATGCCAAAAACTAATCAAACAAATGAAAAAGACAGAGTATTAGCTGAGCAAATATTGGAAGAATCTATTCAGAAGTTTCAGCGATCAAAAATCATGGAACTAATTGATAAAGCATTAGATGAAAACGATAAAGAGGAATTTCAGCGCTTAAGCGAATATTTAAATAACCATTATGTACAGTAGATAAACGAGGGATTGGCTAGCTTCTTAGAAAAAGGTCAATCTCTTTTTTTATCTCCTTATCCATTTTGGAAAATAAATAAGACAAGCCTTAGCAGGCTTGCTGAGAGGAGAAGAAAGTTGAAGCTTCAGGCCAAGGAAATGGATGTGTACCTACAATCCAAAAGTTATGTTGATACCGTATTGGTTCCACTCATTCCGATTGATTTCGGAGAAGATTTAAAGCTTACTGCATCTATGAGTGAATACACGACTGCTCTTACTGAAGAGTTAGAGAGGCAATTTAAAGGAAGAGTGATTTTAACACCTAGTTTTACATACTTAAAAAAAGATGGAGTAGCTGCTGTTTATGAAACATTACTTCGTTGGAATGAGCATATAAATGACAATGAAGTAAAACATCTTTTTGTGCTTACTAGCGACCGAGACTGGCTGCAGTTTGAAAAAGAAATAGGGGCGTACTGCATTTGGATACCTGCTTTACCGCTTGAGCATATAGATGAGTCGCATAAGTATACGCTCATACATGAACAAGTTCAACAGCTCTTACCGATTTTTGTAGAGAAATGGAGTGTTTAAAAAGACTGTAGAATAAGTAATGGAAGCGCAAACAAAATAATGACAAAAAATTTAGAAAAATAAAGATTATTTCCATGTTTTAGGTTTTTATTGTATTGACCTTCCAGAAATATTAATATATCATGATTATGTCCTAGTTTAATAGAATGGTCCATCATGTGTCCAAAATTCTCTGGACTGAACTTTTTTAAAGGGGGGAAAAGCATGGGTGATCGGGTATCAAGACGACAGTTTTTAAACTATACGCTCACTGGTGTAGGGGGATTCATGGCTGCTGGAATGTTAATGCCAATGGTGCGCTTTGCAGTAGATCCAATTTTGGAAAAAGAAGCGGGTCAGGATTTAGTAGCTGTAGCGCAGGTTAAAGACATTACAAAAGAGCCGAAACGTGTCGATTTTAAAATCAAGCAAGTGGATGCGTGGCATAAATCAGAAGAACCAAGATCGGCTTGGGTGTACAAAACTGATAAAGGTGAAATCGTCGCGCTGTCACCAATTTGTAAGCATTTAGGCTGTACGGTTAACTGGGCTGGTGACAAAAACTATCCACATCGTTTCTACTGCCCTTGTCATGGGGGAATGTATGAAAAAAGCGGTAAAAATGTACCGGGGACACCACCGATGGGACCGTTAGATGTATACGTTCAAAAGGTAAAAGGCGGTACGTTATATCTAGGAAAAGCCAAACCACAAGGAGGGGCATAGAAAATGTTGAATAAAATCTATGACTGGGTGGATGAACGGCTAGATATTACTCCTTTATGGCGAGATGTGGCCGATCATGAAGTGCCAGAGCACGTAAATCCTGCACATCACTTTTCAGCATTTGTGTATTGTTTTGGTGGATTAACGTTTTTTGTTACCGTTATTCAAATTTTATCAGGTATGTTTTTAACCATGTATTATGTACCAGATATAAAAAATGCATGGGAATCCGTTTATTATCTGCAAAATGAAGTCGCTTTCGGACAAATTGTTCGAGGTATGCATCACTGGGGAGCAAGTTTGGTTATCGTCATGATGTTTTTACATACACTTCGTGTTTTCTTCCAAGGAGCATACAAAAAACCCCGCGAGTTAAACTGGATTGTGGGTGTGTTAATTTTCTTTGTTATGTTAGGTTTAGGTTTTACAGGTTATTTGTTGCCGTGGGATATGAAAGCGCTATTTGCAACGAAAGTAGGTTTGCAAATTGCTGAATCCACACCAATTATAGGCCAGCAAGTGAAGACATTACTCTCAGGACATCCAGACATCGTTGGTGCTCAAACACTAACTCGCTTTTTCGCCATTCACGTATTCTTTTTACCCGGAGCCCTACTTGGCTTAATGGGTGCCCACTTCTTAATGATTCGTAAACAAGGAATTTCAGGACCACTATAAAATTTTATACGCTTTATTCAATTAGTCAATCACACTAGTCATCATATGCATCAAGCACATACTCCGTTGTTAGTACTTTCACTAGAACAGTGAGAAAAAGGAGGGAGAACATGCATCGTGGTAAAGGGATGAAGTTTGTTGGAGATTCACGTGTTCCTGCAGAACGAAAACCCAATATTCCAAAAGATTACTCTGAATTTCCAGGGAAAACAGAAGCATTCTGGCCAAACTTTTTACTAAAAGAATGGATGGTAGGGGCAGTTTTTTTAATCGGTTATTTATGTTTAACCATCGCTCATCCATCTCCTCTTGAACGTATTGCCGATCCGACTGATACGGGGTACTTGCCTCTTCCTGACTGGTATTTTTTGTTCCTATATCAATTGCTTAAATATTCATTTGCTTCTGGTCCATATAATATTATAGGTGCATTTATTATTCCAGGGATTGCATTTGGCGCATTAATGCTTGCTCCGTTCATTGATCGAGGACCAGAAAGAAGACCAGCTAAGAGGCCATTTGCAACAGGATTCATGCTTTTGGCTATAGCAGCAGTCTTTTTCCTAACGTGGCAGTCAGCGACACAGGTGGATTGGAAAGCGCGTGAAGAGCAAGGGAAAATTAGAGAAGAAGTAGCGATTGACAAAAATTCAGAAGGCTACAAAATCATGCAAGAGCAAACGTGCTTGACCTGTCACGGTGATAATTTACAGGGAGGCCCTGCGGCTCCGGCTTTAACAGGAATTGATTTATCTCCTGAAGAAATCGCCAATATCGCAAAAAATGGTAAAGGCAATATGCCAAAAGGTGTTTTCAAAGGTTCAGATAAAGAATTGAAAACGCTCTCGGAATTTGTCGGCAACTTAGGGAAAGAATAATGAAAATCAGCCAAAGGGCTGGTTTTTTTTTGAATTTATTTAATGCTGTGTTTTACATCAATGAGATAGGTGCTTGCTATTGTTCAAAAACTGTACATAATAAAGAAGAGAGTAAATGTAAAGGAGACTTTCTAAATGGCTTGGTTATGGTATACCTTAAAAGATAAGCGTTTTTTAACGCTTTTGCTGATTGTGAATATACTAGGAACAATCTACGGATATATTTGGTATGGTAGTCAATTAGCGGAAACGCCTAAGAAGTTTTTAGTATTTGTGCCTGATAGTCCAACGGCAAGCTTGTTTTTTGTTATTGTACTTATCGGTCTTTTACTTGGAAAACATTTTTCACTATTTGAAGCTTTAGCAATGATCACGCTGTTTAAATACGGGATTTGGGCCGTCGTAATGAATGTATTGGTCTATGTGTTAACAGGATACATTGATTGGATGATGCTTATGTTGATGGCTTCTCATGCAGCAATGGCTTTTCAAGGGCTTTTATACGTACCGTTTTACCGGATTAAATTATGGCATTTAGCTGTTGCCGCTGTATGGACCGTACATAATGATATCATTGATTACGTTTTTTCTATGATGCCAAGATACAGCATGCTCAATGCGTATATGTCTGAAATTGGTTATTTTACATTTTGGCTAAGCATTTTATCTATTTTCATTACATACTGGTTCACAGTTCGTGCTTCTTCAAAAAAACAGCTATAAAAAATTTTTGAAATAGGCGCACGAAACGAGCTCTCTTTTTCTAAGATATAGTAGGCTATATTTAAGTATGAGGTGAGTGACTGTGAAGGAAACCAAACGAGAGCTTCATCCGTCCGTTGTGGAATTTAAACAATTTGTAAAATCACATCCCAAATTAGTAGAACAGGTTCGAAAGCAGCAAAAAACGTGGAAAGAGCTATATGAAGATTGGTATTTATTCGGTGCAGAAGATCCAATGTGGGAGGCATATCGTTCAGAAGAAAGTGCAAAGGCTGAACCAGCTGCTGCAACAGAGGAGAAAAAAGATATTATGGGTACAATTGTATCCTCGCTGAAAAACATGGACTTGAATCAAATGCAAAATCATATCACAAATGTAAATTCAGCTATTTCGAATATTCAACAAGTACTGCAGCAATTTCAACCATCTAAGCCATCCGGTGGAGGAGCAGCTTCCGGGCCAGGGAATCCATTTGGCTTTAGGAAAGATTAAACGCAATGAGAAAAGATATATACGAGTATATGCAGTCTCGTCCTAAACTCAACGACTTCGTTCGTGAACAGCCAATGTGGTACCGACGTTTATCTAGAAATCCTGAAGAACTGGAGAAATTTGAATTAGAATCCAAACACTACTACAAACAAACGATTCCTCATAAAGTCGAAAAGTTTTCGAATTCGATTCAAATGGCAAACATGATGTTTCATATGTTTCAGTCCATGAAAAATCAATGATCTCTGCATACATAGCGATGCAGAGATTTTTGCACATCATGAGTAAAAACAAAGAGTTTGTAAACACTATGGAGAAACGAATGATAAAGGAATGGTATTATGCGCTTACTATTAACGACGGCCTTATGTGTAGTTTCTCTGCTAGGATGCAACCATGATAAACCAAAACCTGAAACTAAAATTTCCTCTCAACCGCGGGCAGCTGAAACGTTTGGTGCAATGAATACAAAACCTTCACTGATGGTACACCAGCATGTGAAAGGACAAAACGTATACGTCGAATGTATTCTAAGCGGGTTTTCATTTTCAACAGAGAGTGGATTCCTTCAAATTACAGTAGATGGAAAACCATTTAAAGAAATGAAGCAAGCAGCCTTTGTTTTAAGTGATCTTCCAAAAGGATCTCATACTGTTACGATTGAACTGATGAAATCTAAAGAAGAAAGTTATCAAGTGAGGAATACCTTTACGGTTGAAATTATATAGTTAAAAAGTAGAACTTGTAGTAAATCAGTGTAAGCTGTTTTAGCAAGTTCTTTTTCTTTAGATCCAAAACGTGATAAGATAAAAACGGAGGTGCACAGCCATGCTGACAACAATGAGAACTGTTGAATTACTCGATGAGTCTGATCACGTAGCTAACATGGTGTTACAATCAGACGTAGCCGAGAACTATCGTCAATGTTTATATAGATTAAATAAAGATTCACATGCACAGGCATTAATTGCTGAATTTGTGAAAATAAAGGAACAGTATGAGGATGTTCAGCGATTTGGAAAATATCATCCTGATTATAAAACCATTACGAGACAAGTACGTGATGTAAAGCGTCAAGTTGATTTACACGCGACAATCGCTGCGTTCAAAAAAGCAGAAAATGAATTACAAAAGCTGCTTGATGAAATTAGCGTTATCCTTGGTCAAGCTGTTTCAGAGCACGTTAAAGTACCGACGGGAAATCCGTTTTTTGATACGGGAAGCAGCTGCGGCGGTGGCTGCGGATCTGGTGGAAGCTGTGGGTGCAGCGCATAAGCCGTTCACTGTATAAATCGAATGCAATCAGCACAGGAATTTCCGCAGCAGGCCATTTTACGCTGTGGAACGTAAAACCTGTGCTGATAGACATAAGTAAGATGCTGACTTCTGACAAAGGTCGAGCGCCAAGTAGCATTTGTATTGGATGTAGCAAAAATAGATGAAGCTTCTAGAAGCTCATCTATTTTTCTACGCTTAATTGATGTGTTTATATACAAAAAGGGTATATTTGTGATTTTTTTGAAAATGACTTGTTCAATAGCTCTGTGCTCGTTAAAATGAGTAAGAAAGAGCATCCAGATATCATCTAAATTCATACATAAAGCACCTACTTCATATAAAAGAATTTATGATAAAGAAAACCAATATAACGTATGCAAAAGGGGAACTAAATATGTTTGTTGAACGTCAAGGAATTGTGGCGTATGTGCATTCTGTTAAGCAAGCAAAAGCATTGCGAAAGTACGGAAATGTACATTACGTATCTAAAGAATTAAAGTATGTTGTCTTATATTGCAACCAAGATGGCATTGAAAAAACAATCCATAAACTTCAGTCTCTACCTTTTGTGAAGAAAGTAGATCCTTCTTATCGGCCGTTTTTAAAAACAGAATTCGAAAATTCAAAGCCAGATAAGGCGAAGGAATATGACTATAAGATAGGAATTTAAACAAAAAAGGAATGTGATGTACATTCCTTTTTTTATTTTACTTGCCCTTAGCAAACGAATAGGCAGGGATGAGATGAGATTATTGCATTGGCGGAATAAAGCGGTTCATTCGCAAAATGCCAATAAGGTGCTGATAGTATAGTGCTGTTTCTGGAAATGTAGTAGATGGTTTGACATCGAGTACCACAATTTCTTTTCCCGCTTCCTCAGCAGCTCGTTTAAATAACTCAACGCGCTTGCTGTCGTTTTGTTTTAAAACAATTCCTTCTCGGCAAACGTAAAGCGGTTGGAAATTCCCTTCAGCTGTTGGATGCAAGACAGCGACAAAAGAAGCTACTTGTCGATCTTCTTTTACTGTTCGCAGCATAATAAGATGAGCAAGACGATGTTTGTTGCTTTTGACAATCTCTAACAGCTCATAAATATCTGAATACCCTTCTCCGAGCTCAATAAAACGCTGAATCATATGTATTTCCCCCTTTATGTATTAAAAAGCAAACTCACGTAGTTTAATGTATCACTGAATATTTTAAGAGTAAATAAAAAAATCCCTACAACTACTCATTGTAGGGCCCTTCAATAAAGGGGTGTAATCACCTCTGCGATTACAAGCACCTTGATGAAGGCAAAGGGAGAGGAGAAACCGGAGGAAGAACTTATGGGGAAACGTAAGTCTTCTCCGCGGTTGGCAACAACATCGGTTAGATGATGTTGTTACTAGTCAGTATGTCCGTTTTAAACGTTCATATACCTGTCTTGTGAAATTCACTTTTTAAAACATAAAAGACTGATAACATGACAGAGAAAAAGGGTAAATTTACGTTTATTATGACATATTAAAGTAAAGGAAATCTTCTATGAACGAAATGCCGAATGATCTTCATAGGTGTATCTCTTAGAAAAGAATCAGTGTATCTAAGGACACGGTCGTAAAAGTCCAGCATAAAAGCAAGCTGCTGGGTTATTGCACAGAATGCATACACCATTGAATAAATTGAGGATTTTTGCTAGTCTTTGTAATTCAAAATATGTTAGGATAATGAAGAATAAGGAAGTAAAAGTAAGGTAGTGATAAGGATGAGAGTAGTAGCAGGTTTATATAAAGGCCATGCGTTAAAGGCGGTTCCAGGATACTCAACCCGCCCTACAACAGATAAGGTGAAAGAAGCTATTTTTAATATGATTGGACCGTTTTTTGAAGGTGGAACAGCTCTTGATTTGTTCGGTGGAAGCGGTGGCTTGGGAATTGAAGCTCTAAGTCGAGGAATAGATAAAGTCATTTTTGTGGACCGGGATGGCAAAGCGATTCAGACGATTAAAGCAAACTTAGCATCTTGCCGGTTAGAAGACCGCGCTGAAGTGTATCGAAATGATGCAGAACGTGCACTGAAAGCGATAAAGAAAAGGGAGCTGACTGTCGATTTACTTTTGCTTGATCCACCGTATAAAGCACAAAAGTTGAAAGCGCTTATCGAAACGGTAAGTGAAGAAAACCTTCTGAAAAAAACAGGAATTATTGTAGCGGAGCATTCTCATGATGTACATTTAGATAATGAGATTGGTTTATTTGAAAAAATAAAAAGCGAAACGTACGGTATCATTGGTGTTTCTATTTATACATACAAAAAAGAAGAATCAGTTGAATAAATCAATGAGCTGTTAGATGTAGAAAGGGGATACGTATGGGCAGTATAGCTGTTTGTCCAGGAAGCTTTGATCCAGTTACAAATGGACATTTTGATATTATTAAACGAGGCGCAAATGTATTTGATACGATTTATGTGGTTGTTTTAAATAACTCTTCAAAAAGTCCTCTATTTACAGGGGAAGAGCGAGTAGCTTTGCTGAAAGAAGTAACAAAATCACTTCCTAATGTGGTAGTAGAGTCGTACAGCGGATTATTAATGGAATATGCAAAAGAAAAGCAGGCAAAGACCATTTTAAGAGGTTTGCGTGCAGTATCGGATTTTGAGTACGAAATGCAAATCACATCTGTAAATCGCGTATTAGATAAAGAAATCGAAACGTTATTTATGATGACAAATAATCAATACTCGTTTTTAAGTTCTAGTATTGTAAAAGAAGTAGCCAAATATGGCGGGAATATTTCTGAATTAGTTCCTCCCCCTGTTAGAGAAGCGCTTGCGGAAAAATTTGAACAGTTGTCTCAAAAATAAGATAAAAAAGAACGTGAGGTTTTCTTTGCCGATAAGAAAACCTCACGTTCTTTTTTTACTAGGACCGATGAAGAAACGTTCGTTTTGAATATATATAAATATAGCAGCACAGCGTAAAAATCGTTAAGAGCGGACCGTACACGTTTAGCCACTGCGATAGAATCGTAACAGACTCCAAGTGAGAAAAAACCGGCAGTGCTCCTTCAGATGCTTGAAAAGTAGTAATGGATTCTCGAAGAGGACCCCATAGAAAGATAGTGAATACTACCGCAAAACAACCGTGAAAAATGCGTGCAATAAAAAACGGGAAAAATCGAATATCTGTTTCGGCGAGTATGCTAGCCACTTGTGCTTGAACGGAGAAACCGCTGAAGCCTAATACAAAGCTAACGATGATAATTTGATGAAACAGCAGCGTGTCTGGCGCTTCACTTGCTAGCCGGCTTCCTAGCGTGATTTCAAAAAGCCCTGAAATAAAGGGAAGACTCAGTTCAGTCCCTATATGACAAAGGGAAAATAAATAAGCTAGACCGCTGCTTAAAAAGGCCGTGATATGAGTAACATATAAAAGTTTGTTTAATACAGAAAATAAAATGATAAAACCGCCAATCATTAAGAGAGATTGAACAGCAGAAGTAACCGCATCTCCTAGAAGCTTCCCGATAGGACGCTTGTCTTTTAAACGCGTTTTATGCATTTCATGAAAAGCTAACGATAAAGAAGGTTTTTGAGTTACTTGTCCTTTCGGTTTTGCTGATCCATAAAACCGCATCACCAGCCCTACACAAATATTCCCTATGTAATGAGAGAGAGCTAATATGATACCGACAGCTGGATTGTGAAAAAAGCCAACGGCCACAGCTCCAAAAATAAAAATAGGGTTAGATGAGTTAGTAAATGATACGAGTCTTTCAGCTTCAATAGCTGTTAGCTGCTTTTCTTGACGCAGCCGGGAAGTGATTTTTGCACCTGAAGGAAACCCAGAAGCCATGCCCATTGCTAAAGCAAACCCCCCTACTCCAGGTACTCGGAATAAAGGCCTCATAAACGGCTCTAATAAGATCCCAATGAACTTCACTACGCCAAACCCAATAAGCATTTCTGAAACAATAAAAAAGGGCAGCAGAGAAGGAAAGACGACCTTCCACCATGTGTTGAGACCTCTTACTGAACCTTCTAGCGCTTCTTTTGGATATACAATAAGCGCAATAGCGAGAAGCGTTACGCTCGTCCCGAGCAGAAGTGTTTTCACCATCGATTTATTCAACGAACGATTCATCTCCTTTTCTAAGCTCACGTCATTTTGATATGAATGAAATGAGGAGTTTTAGGCAAATGTACAAGTTCTTCTATATATCAATATACGAAGCTATGCATCGACTTTATGCCTATGAGTAAGGAGAAAATAAATTCATGCTGAATAAAAAGGCGTCTTGTCACATTTGGAAATACAATTCATATACATAAATCAATGCACTTCTAGGATAGTCAAGGAGTAAAAAAACGTATACGCAGCAAGCGAAGAGTAAGAATTTCTTAAAACAACCTTCAGTATAGTATAATGCTTAATAACCACCGTGTATTGAGCAAAACATATCTTTAGCTTCATACTAAATGAACAAATAGAAAATGAAGAATAGTCCTACCGAAGACAGGGCAACAATGATAGAGAAGCTCATCAAATGTTTTTACATTTTTAGAAGTCTATAAGGTAAAACGAGGGGGCAGGTAAAGTGGAAAGCCCAAAAATAGGAGTTGCGTTAGGCTCAGGTGGAGCTAGAGGTTTTGCACATTTAGGAGTAATCAAAACGCTAACAGAAAATAACATTCCTATTGATTTTCTAGCTGGCAGCAGCATGGGAGCTTTAGTTGGTGCACTATATGCGTCAGGTATTGAACTGGCAACTCTTTATAAAATGGCGCTAACGTTCAAACGAAAGTATTATTTGGATTTTACCGTGCCTAAAATGGGATTTATTACGGGCAACAGAGTAAAATCGCTGGTTCGCACCTTTACGCAAAATAGAACCATTGAACAGTTATCTATACCGTTTGCCATTGTAGCGACAGATTTGAAAACAGGAGAGAAAGTGGTGTTTAAAAAAGGACCTATCGCTGAAGCGGTGAGAGCAAGTATTTCAATTCCAGGAATCTTTGCTCCCGAAGTAATTGATGGACGATTGCTTGTAGACGGCGGGGTAGTGGACCGTATTCCTGTATCGGTTGTAAAAGAAATGGGATCTGATATTGTCATTGGAGTCGATGTATCAAAAGCGAAAGTGAATGCAGAAATCAGCTCCATTTTTGATGTCATTATGCAAAGTTTAGATATTTTGCAAGATGAGCTAGTAGCTCATCGGACCATTGCTTCAGACATTATGATTCGTCCTAATCTCGATACTTTTAGTTCCAGAGCGTTTACAAACATTCAAGAAATGATTTCAATTGGTGAACAAGCAGCACATGAGCAGTTGCCTTCTATTCTACAAGCAATTGATCATTGGAAGGAGAACAAAAAAAGTGAAATCTAGAATTAGAATTTTGGTATATTTGGCTGTTATTGCAGTGGTGGCAATGCTTTGTTTTTATCCTTTGCCGTACTACATTACAAAGCCTGGAATGGCAGAAGAACTTGCGCCTATTATTAAAGTAGAAGATGGATACCATGAAAAAGGGACGTTTATGCTTACAACTGTAAGAATGGGCAGAGCAACTCCTCTTTCATATGGTCTTGCGAAAATACAGGACTTTCATGAAATTTTCCCTACAAAGCAAATTTTGCAGCAAGGTGAAAGCGATGAAGATTACTCGACAAGGCAATTACATATGATGGATACGTCAAAAAATGCCGCTATTTCAGTAGCATACGAAGCAGCTGGAAAGAGCGTTTCCTATCACAATAAAGGCGTATATGTTACATATGTCGTAGAAAATATGCCTGCACACGGAAAACTTCATGTTGGAGATGTAGTGACGAAAGTAGACGAGAAAAAAATTCAAACTGCTGAGGACTTAATCAACTACGTATCGACTAAAAAAGCAGGAGATTCAGTATCAATTTATGTAAAAAGAGATGGCAAAGAAAGCAAACATACTCTAAAAGTTAAAGCATTTCCTGACGAGCCGAAACGAGTAGGCCTAGGAATTGCTTTAGAAACGAACCAAGAATTAGAAGTTAAGCCCGATATACATATTGATACTGAAAAAATAGGAGGGCCTTCAGCGGGACTGATGTTCTCGCTTGAAATCTATAATCAGCTTGTTAAAGAGGACATGACAAAAGGCCACCGCGTTGCAGGTACAGGGACTATCAATGATAAAGGAGAGGTAGGACCAATCGGAGGTATTTCGCAAAAAATTGTAGCCGCAGATAAAGAAGGAGCAGAGATTTTCTTTGCACCAAATGAAAAAGGGGCTGCGGGCTCTAACTACCGAGAAGCAGTGAAGACAGCTAAAAAAATAAAAAGTGATATGAAAATTGTACCCGTAGATTCATTTTCGGATGCCGTAACATATTTAGAAAAGCTGAAACCATAAAAAAATCGTCTCTTGCAGACGATTTTTTTATGGCCAAAGGATAGGGGGCTGCGTATATTCTTGTTTCATAAACTGAGAGCGCAAAGGCTCCTGAAACGGCATACTATAAACATGTGTCGCTTTAATATCGGTATCAATTTCTTTTAGTTTACATTGCGATACAGTGGATACAATAGGAAGGGACAGCTTTTTCTTAATTGTTTTTAAATAGGTTTGTCCTGTCTTTGACATTCCCAATAAGCGAATATAAGGATCAGCTTGTTGCATCTCACTTTTTGTTGTATTGGTTAAAAGGTGAACGAACATGCGCTGTAAACGGGTTCTCGTATATCGCTTCGTTTTAACATTTGTTAAAAAATCTTCAAATGAAGTAGATGAAGAAATATAAGATAGCAGCCGATGTTCAATACCTTCTTCTATTTCATAAATACGCTGTAAGTCATAAAGCGGAGTAGTTAATAATTTGTATTTCAAAAATGGGAAATAATGCTCCCAATGATGAAACTGTCCGTGTGCTTGCTTGTAAGCTGCTAATTCGTTTGCCGTACTAACTGGCATGTGCTTGCTCAGGTCCCCATGGCTGCTGCTGTCAAAAATAGCTTTACGTATGCTTGTAGCGCTTGAAATAAAAGAGGAAGACAGGGAATCATCGTGATAATGTGATTGAATTCGAGTGATTGTATATGGTTTAATAGATGCATGCTGTTTTTTAATGGCAGCTACATAGCTCATTCCAAGCACATTATTTGGCTGAGATAGATCAATAGGAGCCTCCGTGAAAAGCTGTAAGAAAGCATTGGAAGCTGCTTTTGGATAACTGTTTCCTTTTTTCATCTCTTGTTGAATTAAAGCGGATAGTTCTGATTCATGAGCTTCGAGCAAATCAGCGGTGCGGGTAAATGAGTCAATATTGCCATTTTCGCTGCCAAAGCATACAAAGTCAGCGTGAAGGGATTCTAAAATAGAAATAGCGCCGCTTGCGAATGTTTCAGCTTTTTGAGTAGAAAAAGCATAGGGTAATTCAACGACTAAGTCTGCACCAGCGGCTAAAGCCATTCTTGTGCGGGACCATTTCGATACAAGAGCAGGCTCTCCGCGCTGCAAAAAGTGCCCGCTCATCACAGCAATCACACAATCTGCTCCGGTTTGTTGTTTCGCTTGCTGCAAATGATAAGCGTGTCCGTTATGAAAAGGATTATATTCGACAATTATTCCAACTGCTTGCATAATGTCTCCTTTTAATTTATTATTTTTAGTCTAGCTCTTTGTTTTAAAAACATTTTTTTATGAAAGTAAGAAATTTTTACAAAAAAGCATATTTAAGTACATTATAGTGTAAAGAAAAAATATTGACAAATAATCTTGTGAAAGCTATAATAACCTTTGTTGCCTTGAGGTGATTAACAATGAAATGGACAATACATCAATTGTATCAGTTGCAAAATAAAGGTCTAACATTTGACGAAGTGATTGACGGCAAAGAGTTTATGAATGCTGATCCTCAAATTCGTAGAATGTCAGATGTAAACGTGAAAGGAAGAGCCGACATTAGCTCTTCGAAAGTAACGTTTCACCTTAAAATTTCAGGAGAAATGACGTTGCCTTGTGCTCGTACATTAGTTGACGTTCCGTATCCGTTTGAAATTAACGCAACTGAAACGTTTTTATTGAATGTGAATGCTGATTATGAAGAAGATGCTGAAGTACGCATTGTAGAGGGAGAAACGGTTGATTTACAACCTTTGATTCAAGAGTTAATTATTGTTGAAATTCCTCTGCAGGTATTTAGTGAAAATCAGCAAGCGGCAGGAGCAGCTCCACAGTCAGGAAAAGACTGGGAAGTTGTTACCGAAGAAGAACAGCAGGAAAAAGTAGATCCCCGCTTAGCCGTACTCGAAAATTTCTTTAAAGACAAAAAGAAATAAAAATGCGAAGATCCGGCTTTCGGGCCTTCATATGATTTTAAAATTCTTTTAAGGAGGTGGGAATAATGGCTGTACCTTTTAGAAGAACATCTAAAATGAAGAAAAGAACGCGTCGTACGCACTTTAAATTACAAGTTCCTGGTATGGTAGAGTGCCCAAATTGTGGTGAAATGAAACTATCACACCGCGTATGTAAAGCTTGTGGTACTTACAAAGGAAATGACGTAGTAAGCAAATAATTGCTTATTTAAATAAAAGACCCTCTTAAAGGGTCTTTTATTTTTTTTTGCCTTTTTTCCTTCTCTGCCCTTTGGAAGAGAAGGATTTTTCTTATAGAACAAGAACTCTTTTTAAATAAACAATTACTGTTGTAAAAAGATTCATACCTTGTCTATAAGGAGGAAAAAGCATGAAAAAAAGCGAGCTGTTTACTACAAGCCAAGGCATTGCTACGTTTGTGATTAATCGTCCTGAAAAGCGTAATGCTATTGATTATGATGTTATGAATGAACTGCAGCAAGCTGTAGGTTATGTGAAACATAATCAGTTAGTAAAAGCTTTTGTAATTACAGGTGCTGGTTCAGACGCATTTTGCAGTGGAGGAGATTTAAGCGTATTTCATGAGCTAAAGACTTCGAAAGAGGCGTCTCAAATGTTAACGAAAATGGGGAAAATTCTCTATGAAATCTTAACACTCCCAAAACCAACAGTTGCCCTTTTGAATGGAACATCGGTTGGAGGAGGATGTGAGCTTGCGATTGCATGTGACTTCCGTATAAGTGCAACACATAGCGAAATGGGCTTTATTCAAGGGGATTTAGGAATTACAACAGGCTGGGGAGGAGGAACCATTCTTCTTGAAAAGCTGCGTTATCAAGAAGCGATGGAAATGATCTACAGTGCTCAGCTGTATGGAGTAGAACGAGCAAAGCAAATTGGGTTTCTTTCCTATGTCACGTCGTTTAAAGAACTAACTATGAGGTGTGAGGAGTGGTTAGCGCCTATCACTCATAAACCGACCCAGGTATTGCAAGCTTACAAAGAAATCGCTATTGAGAAATGGGAGCAAAGCCGGGTTTGGAATCGGATGGAACAAGAAATTCATCGCTGTTCGATATTGTGGGAGTCGCCTGAGCATGAAGAAGCGGTTCAAAAGGTCATCGTTAAAAAAACATAGTTATGAACTGCATTTCCATAGCAATATAGTTAATAAGCGAAAGATGAAAGAATCACGAATTTCTCATTTTGCTTCAAAGTATATGAAAGATTTTCTTGATTGAGAAGAGGAACAATAGTCTATCTTATCTAGTAGGTGCATATTCATTTAATAAGTACGGATAAGGAGGGATAGAAAAATGACTTCTTCTCGTCAAGATGCATGGACTCATGATGAAGATTTATTACTCGCAGAAATTGTACTGCGTCATATACGTGAAGGTGGCACTCAGCTAGCTGCATTTGAAGAAGTGGGGAAGAAACTTACACGAACATCAGCAGCTTGTGGCTTCCGCTGGAATTCTTTTGTGCGCAAACAATACAAGACTGGTATTGATCTTGCGAAAAAACAGAGAAAAGAATTAAAAGCAAGAACTGTTTCAAAAGATGACGAGCAGCCTGCACGCTTATCATATATGGAAGCAGAGAAACATATTTCGCTTAATGAGGTAATTAAGTATTTAGAAAATGTAGATCAAGGGCAAAAACACTCGTCGGAGCTTCTCGAAGCTAATGAAGAACTGCAGCAAAAGATTGAACGTTTACAAGAGAAAGTAACGATTTTGGAAAAAGAAAAAAAAGCTTTGCAAAACAACTTGTTAATTGTGGAAGATGACTATAAAGCTCTTATTGAAATTATGGAGAGGGCTCGTAAAATGGTTGTATTAAAAGAGGATGAAAAAAGTAGAAAAGTGAAATTTCAAGTGGATAAAAATTTAAATTTAGAAAAAGTTCAAAAGTAAAGCGATAGTTTGAATGCTCCCTACTTCATGTTGATCATATATACCACATAGATATAAAATAAACAGCTGGAAATCAGCTGTTTATTTTTGTTCGCTTACACCGTTTGGTAGCCAAATAAGAGGGTTTTCTCCCAAATCACGATCGATATCATACGTTACAGGTACGAACCCCATTTTTGACCAAAAATCACTCGATTTTACTCGTGGGCTTGTTTTGATAGGTAATTGAAAGGATTTGGCATATTCAACGAGCGTTTGACCTAATCCTTTGCGCTGAAAATCGCTGAGCACTTCAAGTTTCCATACTTCAACATACGTTTGAGGCGGCTCAAAATATTGATCGTACTGTTTGTTTCGCTTATAGAGACTCATGCGAGCCACTAAGCTATTTCCAAAATAAATGCCGTAAAACGGAGAATTTATTTCATTATCGGAAATCTTAGCATGTAATTCTTCTAGCATTGAAAGTTCTTGAATGCCATATTCTTTGAATTTCTTGAACTCTTCTAGCGTTTTAAAATTAATTTTTAAATGCTTCACTTCGTAATTCATCCCATATCCCCCTTGTTATGTCTCCTTGCTAGATGAACGAACTGGCTTGGTTCGTTCATCTAATATTATATAACAAAAATACAAAATATTCTGTTTTCGTGATTGGTGAACGAATATTCAATGCGCATAAAGAAAAATGAATTCTTTCAGTTAAATACGAAGAATACATTACTATAAGCATCACTTTTTAGAAAGGAAGCAAAGGGAAAGGGAGGTTCAAATGGAAAGCGTTTTCAAAAAATGTAGAGGAGTTTTAAAATTATTGTAGAATTATATGGGGGAAAGTAGAAATTTGAGGAAAGGGGAGAGAAAGGTGAAAAAAATACTGATTGCAAATCGAGGAGAAATTGCTCTTCGTATTATTTATACATGCAAACAAATGGGCATTGAAACGGTGGCTGTCTATTCCGATGCAGATGCAGAACTTCCTTATGTTCAAGCGGCTACAAAAGCACGTCGAATTGGAGAGCCTCCTGTGCAAAAATCATATTTGAATGTAGAAGAGCTGCTGCGAATTAGTCATGAAGAAAAAGTAGATGCCATTCATCCTGGATATGGATTTTTATCGGAAAATAGTGCATTTGCTAAAAGAGCGATTGATGAAGGTTTTTGTTTTATCGGTCCTTCTCCCGAAATCATTTCGATGATGGGCGACAAAATTGCTGCTCGTGCCGCGATGAAAGAAGCGGGTGTACCTGTTGTCCCCGGCAGCGAAGGCGATGTGACGTCAGTTGAAGAGGCTTGTAAAGTAGCCGGCGTAATTGGATATCCCGTTATGTTAAAAGCAAGCGGAGGCGGCGGAGGAATTGGGATGGTGCGCTGCGATAACGAAGAAGCAGTAAAACAAGTGTATGCCTCAACAAAAGCAAGAGCAAAAGCATATTTTGGTCATGAAGGAATGTTTATTGAAAAGCTTATCAAAAACGCAAAACATATCGAAGTACAGGTGTTTGGAGATCAGCATGGTAATGTCGTTCATCTTTTTGAACGCGATTGTTCTGTACAAAGAAGAAATCAAAAGGTGATTGAAGAAGCCCCTGCGCTTTCTTTAAAAGAAAGTACGCGACAAGCCATGCAAAACCAAGCCGTTCAAGCGGCTAAAGCAATCGGATATTATAATGCAGGTACGGTGGAGTTTATTGTGGATGAAGACGAAAATTTTTATTTTCTTGAAATGAACACGCGGCTGCAAGTTGAGCATCCGATCACCGAGCAAATTGCAGGGGTTGATTTAGTTAAGTGGCAGATCTTAGCTGCGCGCGGAGAAAAGCTTCCTCGTGTGCAAGAGGAAATAGCAGCAAATAACTACGCCATTGAATTTCGAATTTATGCAGAAGATCCGTTTACTTTTTTACCGGCTCCGGGAAAAATTACGGGTTATCACTTGCCGGAGCGAACCTATGCGCGCGTAGATAGCGGCTACAGTGATATGAATGCGGTTACACCTTTTTATGATCCAATGATTGCAAAAGTTATCATTACTGGTCGTACGCGTTCAAATGCAATTGAACTAGCTAAATCATATTTTACAGAAGCTGTCGTAGAGGGAATCAAAACGAATATTCCTCTATTTAAGCAGTTGTTAAATGAAGAGTTATATGAAAAAGGCACCTATAACACATCGTTATTATCAACAGTATTAAATAAAGGAGGAGCACCACAATGAGTGAAATCAAAGCGACAATGGCAGGCATGGTATTTAATGTGTTTGTTCAACAAGGTGCAAGTGTAGCCAAAGGAGAAGTTGTTGTTGTATTAGAATCTATGAAAATGGAAATTCCTATTGAAAGCGATCAAGCTGGTATTGCAGAGACTGTCCATATAGCGGTAGGGGATTTTGTTAACGAAGGCGACGTTTTGGTGACTATTTCATAACTCATAAAGGAGAGATATCATGATACATACAGGTGAATCTCAGAAAAAATATGATGAAAATCGTCAAAAAGTAGAGCGTGGCAACGCGGAGAAGTATAAAGAGAAACTTGCAAAACAACAGAAGCTTTTTGTAAGAGATCGTTTAGCTCTTTTATTTGATGACGGGAAATATGAAGAAGACGGCATGTTTGCAAATAATAAAGCCGAAGGGTTGCCGGCAGACGGTGTTGTAACCGCAATTGGAAAAGTAAACGGTGAAACGGTTTGTGTAATGGCTAATGACTCTACTGTAAAAGCAGGGTCTTGGGGGTCTAGAACAGTAGAGAAAATTATTCGGATTCAAGAAGTAGCAGAAAAACTGCATGTGCCTTTGCTGTACCTAGTGGATTCTGCGGGAGCGCGTATTACGGATCAATTAGATATGTTTCCAAACCGCCGAGGAGCTGGACGGATCTTTCACAATCAAGTAAAACTTTCCGGCGTCATTCCTCAAATTTGTTTGCTCTTCGGTCCGTCAGCAGCTGGAGGGGCTTATATCCCTGCATTTTGTGATATTGTTGTGATGGTAGATGGAAACGCTTCTATGTACTTGGGTTCGCCGCGTATGGCCGAAGCTGTTATTGGGGAAAAGGTTACGCTAGAGGAAATGGGAGGAGCACATATGCACTGCAGCGTTAGCGGGTGTGGAGATGTGTTAGCTTATTCTGAAGAAGAAGCTATTTCGTATGCCAAATCTTATTTAACGTACTTTCCGCAAAACTATCAAGAGAAGCCTAAAGTACAAGAAGCTAAAGAGCCTAAGCAGACAAAGGATTTAGTAGAACTAATTCCGGAGAATCAAAATGTTCCGTTTGATATCTATGAAGCAATTGATACCCTTATTGACGAAGGGAGCTTCTTTGAAGTGAAAAAACTGTTTGCCGCCGAATTGGTAACAGGGCTTGCACGAATAGATGGAAAAGTAGTAGGGATTATCGCCAATCAGCCGAAGGTCAAAGGAGGAGTGCTGTTTGTAGATTCAGCAGATAAAGGAGCAAAATTTATTCAACTGTGCGATGCCTTCCATATTCCTTTGCTATTTTTAGCGGATGTACCTGGATTTATGATTGGGACTAAAGTAGAAAGAGCAGGCATCATTAGACATGGAGCAAAATTGATTGCAGCGATGAGTTCAGCTACAGTTCCTAAAATTTCCGTAGTCATGCGTAAAGCTTATGGCGCAGGGCTTTACGCTATGGCTGGTCCAGCTTTTGAACCGGATTGCTGCCTTGCATTGCCTACTGCTCAAATTGCCGTAATGGGTCCTGAAGCTGCAGTAAATGCCGTCTATTCTAATAAAATTAATGAAATTGAAGATCCGAAAGAGCGGTTTATGTTTGTTAAACAGAAACAGCAGGAGTATAAAGAACACATCGATATCTATACGCTGGCTTCTGAACTTATTATTGACGACATCGTTCCTGCTAACGAACTGCGTCGAACTTTAATTGACCGCTTTCGATTATATGAAACAAAGAATGTGACCTTTAGCCGTCGTAAACATCCGGTGTATCCCGTATAATAGAAAAAAACGGGATCACTCTAAATAATTTACAATAAGCCCGGTGATTTTTAATCACACGGGCTATATGAATAGGTAAAATTTAAAGAATGCATTTAATTCAAAGCATTTTTTTGCTAAAATGAAACTCAATAATAGAAAGAGGAACAAAAAATACGATGAAAACTATAGGTATTATTGGAGGCGGATCATTAGGTCTGTTGTTTAGCGCGTATTTATCAGATTGTTATGATGTAACCTTGTACACGAAAACAAAAACTCAAGCAAAGTGTATTAACGAAAATGGAATTACCTTACATAGACAAGGGGAACATCACACTAAAAAAGTCAGTGCTATCCCTCTGGAAAAAAACATAAAAGAAGCAGATTTAATCATTATTACTGTAAAACAGTATCATTTAAAAGAGATTATTCCTTTTATCAAAACCCTTACTATACATACTCCCCTTTTGTTTATCCAAAACGGTATGAGCCATATTGAAATTCTCAAAAACCTCCCGCAACGCACTCTCTATTTGGGTACAGTTGAGCACGGGGCAATGCGTACAAATATGGATAGCGTCCATCATACAGGAATAGGAACAACCCGTATTGCTTCGTACAGAGGCGAAATGGAGTCTATCTTACCAATTGTGAATTTTCCTTGGGTGATTGAAAAAGATTGGTATGCGATGCTGGTGAAGAAATTAGTTGTAAATGCGCTCATCAATCCTCTTACGGCGCTGTATCGGGTGAAAAATGGGCAGCTGATTCACAACAGCTACTTTTATAAAACGATGCGTCTATTGTTTGAAGAGATTGCGGATGTGTTAAAACTGGATTCAGCTTTTAATTATTGGGAAAATGCGCTGGGGGTTTGTTCGCGCACGAGTACAAATCAATCTTCTATGCTAAAAGATATACAGGAGGGGCGGCAAACAGAAATTGATGCTATTTTAGGTTATATTCAAACACAAGCTGCTGAAAAAAGAACGTCGACGCCTATTGTTGACTTTTTATATGGGTCAATAAAAGGAATCGAAGAAGAAAAGGGTGATTAACATGGGAAGTTTTATTGCTGGAGTTTTTGCGACGTTTGTCACTCTGCCGCTCGTTGGTTTTTTTATTCTATACATGCTTTTACGCAAACTGACGAAAAATAAAAGGAAATCTGTCCATATAGCAACGTACATTACTACGGTTTTTCTTATTTTGTCCGTACATTATGCAGCTGTGGAAATTTTCGGGCACTCTTTTTTGTGGTTGATTGCGTTAGTCCTTTTAGTTGTAGCAATGATTATGATGTTTGTACATTGGAAAGTCAAACATGACTTAGAAATGAAGCTTATTGCGAAAGGGTTCTTTCGGATGAATTTCGTTTTGTTTCTTATTGCACATATTGTATTAAATATAGGTGGAATCGCTTTTCGTATTTCCTCTCTGTAAAGCATGTTACTAGACGTGAGCAGTTACATTATGGATAATGAAGCTATATGTAGAGAATATAAGTATTAGGAAAAGAAAGGAAGTTCTTTCATGGAGATTACAGACGTCTCTTTAAAGGCGGGAAACAAACTAACGAACGATTACATAAAAGGTGAAAAGCAAGCACTTTCCTTTTTTCATTATAATATACACGAAAAAGACGTATATGAAAAACGTTTAGCGGATGTTCAAAAGCAGTCTTATCCAAGAGAACAGCTTGCTGAGTATCTGCTTGATTTTAATAAGCGCTACGGAGCATCTTCTAAGACGATTGAAAATATTGAAAAGCTAAAAGGTCCTAACAGCGTAGTGGTCGTTGGAGGTCAGCAAGCGGGGCTGCTTACAGGTCCTTTGTACACCATTCATAAAGTGATTTCAATTGTGCTGCTAGCTAAACAACAAGAGGAAGCTTTAAATGTGCCCGTGCTTCCGGTATTTTGGATTGCTGGAGAAGATCATGATTTTGCTGAGATCAACCATGTATACACAGAGCGTAAAAACCAGCTTTTAAAGAAAACGTTAAAGCATTCTTTAAAGAAAAAGCAAATGGTTTCTCAAATCGAACTAGACCATGAAGCCTGTAGAAGCTGGGTTCGTGATGTATTTCAAACGTTTAACGAAACGGCGCATACAAATCAGGTATTACACTTTGTTTTAGAGGCGTTAGATAAATCACGTACCTATGTCGATTTCTTTGCTCATTTGGTTACCACAATGTTCGCAGAGTCAGGTCTTATTTTAATGGATGCAGCTTCTAAAGAAGTGCGCAGCATTGAATCTTCTTTCTTTGTGACGTTAATTGAACAAAATGACAAATTATCGTCAGCCGTTATGGAACAGCAAAAAGAGATTAAAAAACAATACGGACGAATGATTGAAGTGGGAGAAGAAACTGCTCATCTCTTTTATTCACACAACGAAAACAGAGTACTTTTAGAAAGAGATGCAGAACAAGAGCAGTTTGTTGGAAAGCAAAATGAACTCGCGCTTTCTAAAGAAGAGCTGGTTCAAATTGCTAAACAAACGCCTGAGCTTCTTAGTAACAACGTTGTGACTAGACCCCTTATGCAGGAGTACTTACTTCCTACCCTTGCGTTTATTGCAGGTCCCGGGGAAGTAGCGTATTGGGCAGAACTTGAAAAAGCATTTTCTTTATTTAGCTTTAAAATGCCTCCCGTGGTCCCTAGGTTATCCTATGCAATCGTAGAAAGACATATTGAGAAGTATATGGATGAACTTCAGTTAGACCTTTCGAACGTAGTGAACGAAGGCGTAGATGCAGAGAGGGAGCACTGGCTTAAGACAGAAGTTCACAACCCATACGAAATGTATTTTGAAAAAGCGAAAGAAGATTTCGAAAAAATTCATAAAACTCTTCGTGAAAATATTCAAAAAGAAGACAAAACATTTGATGAAGTCATGCTTAAAAATCGAGCGATTATTCAAAAGCAGTTTGAAACCATTCAAAAGATTGTCGAATCCAAACAGCTAATTAAGCACGATGTGAAGCATTCAAAATATGCTCAAATTGAACTTGCTCTTCGTCCCTACAATGCTCCACAAGAACGCATGTGGAATATTATGTATTATTTAAACGGTTATGGTATGCAATTTGTGTCAGATTTACTAAGTGCTGAAGTCGAATTAAATCACCAGTTAAAAGTCTGTTATGTCTAATAAAATCCTGCTGAAAAGCAGGATTTTTATTTTGGAAAAGAGAAAAAGTCTACAAGGTGAATGTCAACCAATTGAATCCTTATAAGGTATTTATTTCTAATTGCACAAAAAAACCTTATATTCCTTACATTTTATTCTACGAATATGTCCTACTTTTAACAAAATGACACTTTTTGTGACAAAAAGACAAAATTCTACTTAATTCTTATATAAATAGCTGAAATAATGTTGAACTTTGATATATAATATAAACGTGTATATATATCAAAGAAAAACACCGTTTTTTGCTTTTTGTATACATAACTAAGTAGTTTAGAAAGAAGTAGGTGTCATAATGTTTAATCACACAACTGTTTTGCTTAAAGAAGCAGCGGAAGGCTTAAATATTAAGCCGGATGGAGTATATGTCGACTGCACGCTTGGCGGAGCAGGTCATAGTGAATATATCGTAAAACAGCTATCAGAAAAAGGGAAATTAATTGCGTTTGATCAAGACGATGTCGCTCTTGCAAATGCAAAAGAGAAATTAGCCCCGTATCTAGACAGAGTTATTCTAATCAAAAGTAATTTTCGCTATTTAAAAGAGCAGCTAATGAAACACGGAATTGAAGAAGTAGACGGAGTATTGTTTGACCTCGGCGTCTCGTCTCCTCAGTTGGATACACCAGAGCGAGGGTTCAGCTTTCACCATGATGCCCCGCTTGATATGCGCATGGATCAAAACTCAATGTTTTCTGCGTACAACGTAGTAAATGAATGGCCTTATGAAAAACTTGTGAAGATCTTTTTCCAGTACGGAGAAGAAAAGTTTTCGAAACAAATTGCCCGCAAAATTGAAGCATATCGAGAGTCTAAACCAATTGAAACAACGCTAGAGCTGGTTGATCTTATTAAAGATGGTATTCCAGCACCAGCTAGACGAACGGGTGGACATCCGGCAAAACGAATTTTCCAGGCTATTCGAATTGCTGTAAATGATGAGCTTCAAGTATTTGAAGATGCAATTGAACAGGCTATGGATGTGATAAAAAAAGGTGGACGTGTAAGTGTTATTACCTTCCACTCACTTGAAGACCGAATTTGTAAAGTAGCGTTTAAAAATGCAAGCACGGTTCCGCAGCTTCCGCATGGACTGCCGGTTATTCCAGAAGAATTTAAACCTAAAATGAAAGTTATTACAAGAAAACCTATTTTACCTTCAGAAGAAGAGATAGAAGAAAATAAGCGAGCGCGTTCGGCAAAGCTTAGAATTGTTGAGAAATTAGTTTAATTAAAGGGTTTAATCAAAGAGGAGGGGACGAGAATGAACAATGTAGCATACAAAGTAAGAGAGCAAGATCAGCAGCAGAAGCAGCAAAAGACGGTACGTCAAGTTATTCGGAAGACAAAAAGAAAAATCACGGTTGGTGAAAAAATTGTGTATTCTGGATTTGTCGCACTCATGCTGTTTGGGTCTGTGCAAATCATTTCAAATCAATCTTCCCTTTATAGCATCAGTGAAGAAGTGCAATCACTCGATGGAAAGATTGACAAGCAAGAAGCAAAAAACAATGAGTTAAAACTACAGGTAACAGAGTTAAGTGCATACGATCGTATTTGGACAAAAGCAAAAGAACTTGGACTAAAATTGAATGAAAATAACGTAAAAGTCGTTAACGATTAATTGCGATGACTACGCCAAGAAAAAATAGCAATATTAGTACAGGAGCAGCAATATTAATTTTAATATTTGCATTGCTCTTTTTTGTATTAGCCATCAGGTTCTTTTACATCCAAGCGACGGGCAAAGCAGACGGAGAAGCTTTAGCCGAAATTGCACAAAAACAGCATACGCGAACGTCTAAAATTGAAGGACAGCGCGGTACGATTTACGATCGAAACGGAGAAGCAATCGCCCAAGACACGGGTGCTTATACGGTTGTGGCGATTTTAGATAAAAAACAAACAAAAGACAAAGATCACCCGCAGCACGTAATAGACCCTGAAAAGACGGCTAAAAAATTAGCCCCATTATTAAATATGGACGAATCGAAAATTGAAAGCATGTTAACGGGAGGAATTAAACGTGGTACCTTCCAAGTCGAACTTGGTCCCGGGGGCCGTGACATTGATAACGTGCTAAAGCAAAAAATTGAGAAACTAAATCTCCCAGGCATCACGTTTTTACGCGATTCGAAGCGCTTCTATCCAAACGGTGTATTCGCCTCAAGTATTTTAGGATATGCGCAAAAAGATGATACGGGTAAAATCGTAGGGAAAATGGGAATTGAAAAAGTATTTGATAAGCAGCTTTCTGAAGAAGATGGATATGTAAAATACGAAGCTGCTAAAAATGGAATTAAGCTTCCGGATCCAAAAGAGTCAATTGTAGCTCCGAAAAATGGAGACAGCGTCACGCTTACGATTGATGAAAAAATTCAAACGTTTTTAGAGGATGCAATGACAGCTGCTGCTAAAGAATATAAACCAGAAGAGCTAATGGCAACGGTAGTGAATCCGAAAACCGGTGAAATTTTGGCGATGTCAAACCGCCCTTCATTTGACCCAAATATTCGTGATATCACGTCTTATCGTAATCCGTTTGTCGAAAACAGCTATGAACTTGGTTCAACGATGAAAATCTTTACGCTAGCGGCGGCGATTGATGCAGGAGTCTATAACGGCGAAGACCGCTATCAGTCCGGATCTTATAAAGTAACGAAAACCAGCGTTCCGATTAACGACCACAACGGTGGGGTCGGCTGGGGAGCTATTACATTTAATGAAGGAATTCAAAGGTCTTCAAATGTAGCGGTTGCCATTTTAGCCAACGAAAAATTAGGTACCGACCGTTTGTATAAATACTTGGACAAGTTTGGCTTTATGGATAAAACGGGAATTGACTTGCCAAACGAAGCTTCTAGCAAGTTAGTGACGAAGTACCCGAGAGATCGAGTAACCACTGCGTTTGGACAGGCGTCTGCTTTTACACCTATTCAAGAAATTCAAGCGGCTACTGCTATTGCAAATGACGGAAAAATGATGAAGCCTTATGTGATTAAACAAGTAGTCGATGAAACAAATAAAAAAACGATTAAGAAAACAAAACCTACCGTAGTAGGACACCCTATATCTAAAAAAGCAGCGAACGAAACGCTAGATATTTTAGAAACCGTTGTTTCTTCTGATGACGGAACAGGGAAACCTTACGCGATTGAAGGATACGATGTCGCTGGAAAGACGGGAACAGCTCAAATTCCTGGTCCTAACGGAGGCTACTTGCATGGACACGGGAAAAATTTCATTTCCTTTATGGGCTTTGCACCTGCTAAAGATCCAAAGCTGCTTGTCTATGTGGCCGTTAAAAATCCAACTCTCACGCCTCAAGAGACGGGTACTGCGCCGCTTACAGCCGTATTTAATCCGGTGATGAAAAACAGCCTGCAGTACTTAGGGGTGGAGCCTGAAAAAACAGACGAAGACGGAAAGAAAACAGAAGATAAAAAAGTAGATTCAGAAATTACGCTTAAATCTTACGTTAATGAATCAGTTGATAGTGCCGTGAAAGACTTAAAACAAAAAGGACTTGTTCCTGTTGTAATAGGTAAAGGAGATACGGTAGAAAGCCAATCACCGACTTCTGATACCATTGTCACTGGTCAACGCGTGTTTATTAAGACAAATGGAAAAGCCACAATGCCTGATTTAACAGGTTTTTCACATCGTGATGTTATTCGCTTTAGTGAATTTGTCAACGTTCGACCTAGCGCACTTGAAAATGGTTATGTTGTAAGTCAAAGTATTAAAGCAGGCGATCCGCTAAAAGCAGGAACGTACCTGAAAGTGGAACTTGAAACGCCTAAAGAGTTTTCAAGCACGTTAAATAAGTTAAAAGAAACGGAAAAAAGTGAGTCTGATAGTAAAAAAGACGATAAGCAACTTGACTAGAAAATAAGTTCTAGTGAATCCTGTACAAGCATATATTGGAACGAGCCGATTCAGAGGAGGTTCTAATATATGCGGGTATCAGGAGTCACAGTTCGTAAAAGGCTAGCCATTGTTTTGTTTGTCGGTTTTATTGTGTTTTTGATTATTGATACAAGGCTTGGATATGTACAGTTGCTGACTGGGGATACGCTAACTGAAAAAGCCAAAGACTTATGGAGTCGGAATATTCCGTTTGAACCTGAAAGAGGAAAGATACTAGATCGCAATGATGTGGCACTTGCTACAAATAAAAGTGCACCGACCGTTTTAGTTATGCCAAGACAAGTTGAAAATCCAGCTGTTACGGCTGAAAAGTTAGCAAAAGTGCTGGGAGCATCAAAAGAAAAAGTATATGAACAAATAACAAAAGCTTCTTCTAGCGTATATTTGCGTCCTGAAGGAAGAAAAATTTCACATGCGAAAGCAAATGAAGTGCGAAATTTAAATTTAAAAGGCGTATATATAGCTGAGGATTCGAAGCGGTACTATCCATTTGGGAGTTATTTGTCGCATGTATTAGGCTTTGCGGGAGTAGATAATCAAGGGTTAACAGGCCTTGAATTATATTATGATAAAGAGCTAAAAGGACAAAAAGGTTCAGTTAAATTGTATTCTGATGCTAAAGGTAAAAAGATGCCAAATATAGCCGATGACTACACAGCACCTGTGGACGGGCTGGATTTGAGATTGACCATTGATTCACGTGTGCAAACGATCATGGAGCGTGAGTTGGATAATGCTCAGACAGCTTATAATCCAGATGGTATGATTGCCATTGCTATGAATCCTAAAAACGGTGAAATTTTAGGTATGTCAAGTCGTCCGGGCTTTGATCCTACGGATTTTAAAAATGTGAAGCCTGAGGTGTATAATCGCAATCTTCCAATCTGGAGCGTATATGAGCCCGGATCAACGTTTAAGATTATTACACTGGCAGCTGCTCTTGAAGAAAAGAAAGTGGATTTACTAAAAGATCAATTTTACGATGATGGAGCCGCGGAAGTTGGAGGAGCGAGACTTCGCTGCTGGAAAAAAGGCGGACATGGACAGCAGTCTTTTTTAGAAGTTGTACAGAACTCATGTAACCCTGGTTTTGTGGAGCTTGGGGAACGTTTAGGAAAAGAGAAATTGTTCAAATACATTAAAGAATTTGGCTTTGGTCAAAAAACAGGTATTGATTTACAAGGGGAAGCAAAAGGAATTTTGTTCCCGCTTGATCGCGTAGGGCCGGTTGAACAAGCTACAACAGCTTTTGGGCAAGGGGTTGCTGTTACGCCTATTCAACAAGTAGCTGCTGTTTCCGCAGCCGTAAACGGTGGAACGCTTTATGAACCGTATATCGCAAAAGAGTGGGTGGATCCAACTACCGGAAAAGTTGTAAGCAGTCATAAGCCGGTTGCTAAGCGAAAAGTTATTTCCGAGGAAACGTCTAAGCAAGTGCGTTTTGCGCTTGAAAGTGTAGTAGCACAAGGAAGCGGAAAAGGAGCTTTTGTGGAAGGGTACCGCGTTGGAGGAAAGACGGGTACTGCGCAAAAAGCTCAAAATGGAAAGTATTTGAAAAATAATCACATCGTTTCTTTTATCGGTGTTGCACCAGCAGATAACCCTGAAATTGTCGTGTATGTTGCGGTTGATAATCCAAAAGGCACCATTCAGTTTGGTGGAGTTGTAGCAGCTCCGATTGTAGGTAAAATGATTGAAGACAGTTTGCGTGTGATGGAGGTTAAACCGCGTAAAGGACAAATTGAAAAAGAGTTAACATGGCTGGACACACCAATGATAAAAGTACCAAATGTCGTAGGAATGTCAAAAAAAGAGTTACAAGAACAGCTACTTAATTTAAAATTAGATGTGAGTGGCGAAGGAGATAAAGTGGTCAAGCAGTCTCCTGCAGCCGGAACGAAAGTTAAAGAAGGCGAAACGGTTAGAATTTATATGGGAAAATAAAAATCTCTATAAACCACTATTCTTCCTTGCATGATAATCAGCAGGTTTCTCTGCTTGTGAACATGAAATCAACAAATAAGCCTTGGGGGTGTTCCCTCCGGGCTTCTTTTTCTGTAAAATGTAATAGGTTAGGTGCTAGAAAAAGAAGAATAGTTGCCATAGCGTCTTATAACAAACGTTTCACTTTACAAATAGAGAGGACATGGTAGGAATGGATTTACGAGAACTACTAACACATTTACATGATTTTGTTCAGCTTCCTGAACAGAATATTGATATTACGTCAATTGAAATGGATTCAAGAGAAGTTAAGCCCGGAGCATTGTTCATTTGTATAGACGGCTATACGGTTGATGGCCATAGCTTTGCACAGATGGCTGTGGAAAAAGGGGCAGTAGCAATCTTAGCAGAAAAGGCTGTGGATGTAGAAGTGCCTGTTGTACGCGTGAAGAGTACAAAGCGAGCAATGGCAGTGCTAGCGGATGCTTTCTACAATCAGCCCACACAAAAAATGCATTTAATTGGTGTAACAGGCACAAATGGAAAAACAACGATTACACATTTAATTGAGCATATCTTTAAATCACAGCATAAAAAGACGGGTCTAATTGGAACGATTGAAATTCGTATTGGTGATACGTCTTATGATGTAAAAAACACAACGCCTGAATCGCTGACGCTCCAAAAAACATTTCATCAAATGGTGGAGGAGAATGTAGAAGTAGCGATGATGGAAGTATCATCTCATGCACTTGACTTAGGACGCGTACACGGGTGCGACTTTGACGTGGCGGTATTTAGTAACTTAACGCAAGATCACCTGGACTATCATCATACAATGGAAGATTATCGTCGTGCGAAAGGGTTGCTATTTGCACAGTTAGGAAACGCTTATAACCATAATCGTCCTAAATTTGCTGTTCTTAATGCCGATGATGCGGCAACCGAGGAATATATTAAGAACACGGCTGCTACAGTGATTACCTATGGCATTGACCGTGACAGTGATATTCGTGCAACAAATATTCAAATTACAAACAGCGGCACAACGTTCGACTTGACAACACCAACAGAAACGGTTCGTGTAGAAATGAAGCTTATTGGGAAATTCAGCGTCTACAACGTGTTAGCGGCTACGGCTTCATGTTTAGTATCAGGTATTCCTCTGTCAGTTATTGTCGAGGAAATAAAAGTGTTAGAAGGCGTGTCTGGGCGTTTTGAAGTGGTTGATGCGGAGCAAGATTTTACGGTTATCGTTGATTATGCCCACACGCCGGACAGCTTAGAGAACGTGTTAAAAACTGTAAAAGAATTCGCAAAACGCAATATATATGTTATTGTTGGTTGTGGCGGAGATCGAGATCGTACAAAACGACCAATCATGGCTCGGATTGCAGCTGAATACAGTACACAAGCTATTTTGACATCTGATAATCCACGAAGTGAAGATCCATTGGCTATTTTAAAAGATATGGAAGAAGGTTTGGATACAGGTAACTATGTGACGATTGCTGATCGTGCAGAAGCTATTCGCTATGCAGTGGAAGCAGCGCATGAAGATGATGTTATTGTCATTGCTGGAAAAGGGCACGAGACCTATCAAATTATTGGTAAAAAAGTATTCGATTTTGACGATCGAGAAGTAGCACGCAAAATGATTGAGGAGCGAAAGTAGTAATGAAATGGGTAGAGAACAAAATGAGTCGGAATGAGTTGGAAGTTAAGGAGGGGACATCGTGCTAGAACAATCAATTTTATTGACAATCGGCGTAGCCTTTTTGATTACGGTTGTATTGTCGCCGATTTTTATTCCCTTCTTAAGAAGATTAAAGTTTGGTCAAAGTATTCGTGATGAAGGCCCGAAATCTCACCAGAAAAAATCAGGTACACCTACAATGGGCGGTATCATGATTTTATTATCTATTATTGTGGCAACTCTTATTATGGTCAATCAATATGCAGAACTTACATATAAGACGGTTCTATTATTATTTGTCACAATCGGATTTGGTTTATTAGGATTTTTAGATGATTTTATAAAAGTAGTGTTAAAGCGTAACCTTGGATTAACATCTAAACAAAAGTTTTTAGGTCAGGTTGTCATTTCAATTATTTTTTACTTTATTGCAAGACAGTTTGAGTTTTCAACTGAAGTGATGATTCCAGGAATTAAAGACCCAATCGATTTAGGTTGGTTTTATGTTGTTTTCCTCATCATCTGGCTTGTTGGTTTTTCAAATGCGGTCAACTTAACGGATGGATTAGACGGACTTGTATCTGGTACAAGTGCGATTGCTTTTGGTGCATTTGCAGTTCTTGCCTGGAATGCAGAGCAGTTTGAACTATCTATTTTCTCAGTTG
This sequence comes from Priestia megaterium, assembly GCF_023824195.1. Lineage (NCBI taxonomy): Bacteria > Bacillati > Bacillota > Bacilli > Caryophanales > Bacillaceae > Priestia > Priestia megaterium. The sequence goes on along the minus strand of NZ_CP085442.1, from coordinate 4,187,130 downwards.
CTGTAGTAGGAGCTGTGTTAGGGTTTTTAGTTTTTAATGCCCATCCTGCAAAAGTATTTATGGGAGATACGGGTTCTTTAGCGCTAGGAGGAGCTATCGCTACGGTGGCTGTCTTAATGAAAATGGAATTCTTGCTTGTTATTATCGGTGGTGTGTTTGTCATTGAAACATTATCGGTTATTATTCAAGTCGCATCTTTCAAAACAACAGGAAAACGTGTGTTTAAAATGAGCCCGCTTCATCACCATTACGAGCTAAGCGGCTGGTCGGAATGGCGCGTAGTTATGACTTTTTGGGCTGTAGGACTATTATTTGCAATGCTTGGAATTTATATCGAGGTGTGGATTTAAATGAAATCAGTCAATACGTATCAAGGTAAACAAGTACTTATTTTAGGATTAGCCAAGAGCGGTTTAGCAGCCGCTCAGTTAGTTAAACAGCTTGGTGCTAAAGTAGTCGTTAATGATCAAAAACCGTACGAAGAGAACGTAGCAGCACAGGAATTAGAAAAAACGGGCATTGAAGTTGTCTGTGGACATCATCCGCTTGAGCTTTTAGACAAAGCGGATGTTATTGTAAAAAACCCTGGGATTCCGTATTCAAATGTTCTATTGCAAGAAGCATTAAAGCGAAATATTCCGATTTTAACAGAGGTAGAATTAGCTTATGAAATTAGCGAAGCGCCTTTTATCGGAATTACGGGAAGCAATGGGAAGACAACAACAACAACGCTAATTTATAAAATGTTAGAAGAAGATCAAAAGCAGCCGTTGATTGCTGGAAATATTGGAACAGTAGCTTGTGAAGTGGCGCAAAAAGCAACAAAGGACAATGTAATTGTAACGGAGCTTTCTTCTTTTCAGCTGATGGGAATTGAAAAATTCCGTCCGAAAATCTCTTTATTATTGAATTTGTTTGATGCTCACTTAGACTATCATGGCACAAAAGAGGAATATATCAAAGCAAAAGCAAATCTCTTTAACAATCAAACAAGTGAAGACTTTGCCGTTATTAATGCGGATGATGAGCTAGTGATGAAAGCTAGTGCAGATGTTAAAGCCACAAAAGTACCTTTTTCTGTTACAGCTCAAACGACAGAAGGAGCGTATATTAAAAACGAAACGATTTTCTTTAAAGATGAAGAAGTGATGTCGTTAAAAGATGTGGTGCTGCCAGGCAAACATAATCAAGAAAACATTTTAGCAGCTGTATCCGTTGTGAAGCTGTATGGCTGTTCAAATGAAGCTATCTACCGCGTGCTCACAACGTTTGCTGGTGTTAAACACCGCGTTCAATACGTCACAACAATCAACAAACGTAAGTTTTATAATGACTCTAAAGCTACGAATATGCTTGCTACAAAAGTAGCTCTTTCCGCTTTTTCGCAGCCGACGATTCTACTTGCAGGTGGACTCGATCGCGGCAATGAGTTTGATGATTTAAAAGAAGAGTTTAAAAATGTGAAAGCTGTTATTACGTTTGGTGAAACGGCTCCTAAAATTGAACGCGTATCAAAAGAAGCGGGAATACAAATTGTAAAACGTGTCGATAATGTTAAACAAGCAGTTTCAGAAGCATATGCTTGTTCAGATGAAGAAGATGTTATTTTATTATCTCCTGCTTGTGCAAGCTGGGATCAATTTAAAACTTTTGAAGAACGTGGTGACATCTTTATTGAATCTGTGCATAAACTGAAATAAGGGCTTGTCTAAACACCTAGAAAATACACTAGCCCTAATCTATTTTTAGAGGTGTGTGACAGTGTCGACAAAAAGGTCTACCCCAGATTTTTTTCTCATAATCGTTACGCTTTCCTTGCTAACCATCGGCCTTATTATGGTATACAGCGCAAGTGCGGTATGGGCTACATACAAGTTTAATGATTCTTTTTTCTTTGCTAAACGCCAGCTCTTATTTGCAGGGCTTGGAGTATGCGCGATGTTTGTCATCATGAATATTGATTATTGGATGTGGCGTACGTGGGCGAAGCCAATTGTAATCATTTGCTTTGTTATGCTGGTACTTGTATTGATTCCGGGAGTAGGGCTAGTACGGAATGGGTCGCAAAGTTGGATAGGAGTTGGAGCGTTTTCGATTCAGCCTTCAGAATTTATGAAGTTTGCTATGATTATATTTTTAGCGAAATATTTATCAGAAAACCAGAAGAAAATTACATCCTTTAGAAAAGGAATGTTACCGGCATTATTGCTGGTTTTCTTACCATTTGGCATTATTATGATGCAGCCGGATTTAGGAACTGGAACGGTCCTTGTTGGAACTTGTTTAGTCATGATTTTTGTTTCAGGAGCAAAAGTAAGTCACTTTGCAGGTCTGGGATTGCTTGGCGTTGCCGGTTTTGTAGGGCTTGTTTTATCGGCTCCTTATCGGATTAAACGCATCACCTCATTTTTAAATCCTTGGGAAGATCCGCTTGGAAGCGGGTTTCAAATCATTCAATCTCTTTATGCAATTGGGCCGGGGGGATTGCTTGGATTAGGGTTAGGGCAAAGTAGACAAAAGTTCTTTTATCTGCCGGAGCCTCAAACTGATTTTATTTTTGCTATTCTAGCAGAAGAGCTCGGTTTCATCGGTGGAACGCTTGTTCTGCTTTTGTTTAGCTTATTGCTTTGGAGAGGAATTAAAGTAGCGCTCGGAGCACCTGATCTTTACGGAACGTTTTTAGCCTTAGGAATTATTTCAATGGTCGCGATTCAAGTCATGATTAATATAGGCGTGGTAACAGGTCTTATGCCTGTTACGGGAATTACGCTTCCATTTTTAAGTTACGGCGGATCATCGCTGACGCTCATGCTGGCAGCAGTTGGAGTTTTGTTAAATGTTAGTAGATATTCTCGCTATTAATTGAAAAAAATTGTATAATGTCAAGTAGGCAATGGTCTACTGAAGTAAACCGTCATCTTAAATCCAAGTGCAAGCCGGATTTTGTTGGCGGTTTATTTTCGATTTTTTACAGGTAGATGATATTTTTGTATGAAATGTTTTTAAAATGTAATGTTGTGATAACCAAATTTGAGTCCAACTATGGTATGATGTGTAAGGTTAAATATTTTATCTTAGTGATTAGGTGAACGTATGTGCACTTATGAGCGTAGCGTTTTTTTATGACTGTCAGCATGTGTTTAACTTCTAAATGAAAAACGATAAAAAAACAATCAAAATTACTTTATATAGCAGATGAACGTACATTCTATGGGTGAATGTCATACGATAAATAAAAATGATGAAATTGACAACAGAATAGAGTGCCTTCGTAGAAAAAAGTTATCTTACAAGGTGCTGCTGCTTAGTTATGAATCTGTTCTTATTATTCTTATGCATTAGAAGTAAGGGCGCATTGACATGAAAGTTTTATAACAGCAAAGAGGGTTTTAGGAGGTTCTTATGGAAGCGTTAGTAAAAGAGTTAGTCGAAGCGAATATTGGAAAGGTTCGTGAAAATGAACCGCTAGCAAAACATACAACAATGAAAATTGGTGGTCCAGCAGATGTGCTTGTAGAACCTGATTCTGTTGATCACTTAAAAGTTACAATGGATATCATTAAAAAACACGGCGTGAAATGGAGAGCGATTGGTCGAGGGTCTAATCTTCTTGTTTCTGATAAGGGAATTGAAGGTGTGGTCATTAAGCTCGGAGCCGGATTAGATGATTTAACAGTAGATGGAGAGACGGTTACTGTAGGTGGGGGATACCCTAGCATCAAGCTTGCAACAGTTATTACAAAACAAGGTCTGTCTGGATTGGAGTTTTCAAGTGGAATTCCTGGATCTGTGGGAGGCGCCGTTTATATGAATGCAGGTGCCCATGGTTCTGATATGTCTCATGTAGTCGAAAAAGCGCTGATTTTATTTGAAGATGGCACTCTGGAGTGGCTGACAAATGAAGAGCTTCAATTTTCGTATCGTCATTCAATTCTACAAAAAGACCGTCCTGGAGTATGTGTAGAAGCCGTGCTGCGTTTGAAAAAGGGAACGAAAGATGATATTGTGGCGGTCATGCAGAAAAATAAAGACTATCGCCGCGAAACACAGCCTTGGAATTTCCCTTGTGCAGGAAGTATTTTTAGAAATCCGCTTCCAAATTATGCAGGAGACTTAATTGAAAAGTCCAACTTAAAAGGTTTTTCAGTAGGCGGTGCGCAAATTAGTGAGCAGCATGCGAACTTCATTGTCAACACAGGAGATGCAACGGCTTCAGACGTGCTGAATTTAATTGCTCACGTTAAGAAAACAATTAAAGAGAAATTCGATATTGATATTCATACAGAAGTTGAGATTATCGGTCGCTAATTACTCAGCCCGTCGCTGTATGGTTATGCGTGAAAAGGTAGCTTTTATGTGTTTATTCTATGCTATAATGGGGATATTCTCATGAAGCAAAGATTGGAAATAAATAGATGGTAATTCCTCGTTTATTTTCTCAAATGGATAAGGGTGAAAAAAATGGAAAAAGGTAAGTTAATTGTTTTAGAAGATCGTGTACCGAAGCTGCAAGAACAGCGAAAGCAAAAAGCAAATAGACGGCTTATTTTGTATTTATCACTCTTTTTCATCCTTATTTTATTTATTGTATATTCTCAATCTTCTCTGAGTAATGTTTCTAACATTGAAGTACAAGGGAATAAACATGTAAGTGATAAGGATATTGTCAAAGCGAGTGGTCTGTCCAAAAAAACCAGCTACTGGAAAGCTGATGCTGATCAAATTCAAGAAAAAGTCGAAAAAAACCCTGAGGTAAAGGAAGCTGTCATTCACAAAACATTTCCTAATAAGGTCGTAATCGACGTAAAAGAGTACGCAAGAATTGCATATGTAACCTCGGGGAATAAATATTTCCCTGTGAATGAAAATGGAAAAGTTTTAAAAGAAGTGAGTGCTAAGAAAGTGTCATCCGACGCTCCGTTGCTAATTGACTGGAAAGATGGAGACGCTATACAAAGCATGGTTCAAGAATTAGCTAAAACGCCTAAGAGTATAAAAGGGGCTATTTCTGAGATTTACTATGCGCCGACAAAATCAGAACCTCTTCACATCGAGGTATTTATGAATGATACGCGTGAAGTAAGCGGGAAAATTAGCAACTTCTCTGATAAAATTGTTCATTACCCAGCTATTGCAAGTAAATTGAGTGATGATCAAAAAGGTATTATTGATTTAGAAGAAGGATACGCATTTAAACCTTATAAAAAGAGCAAGCAGTAATTATTTTTTATAAGTGTTAATTAAAGGAAATAGATGAGTTGAGACTGGCAAAATAGCCCTTGTACATTGTATAATCACATGCAAGTATTCTGCATACATATGATTTTCTTCTCCGGTGCTGTGAAATGGAAATGTAATATTTGTTCTAGGTAAGTTTCGCTTTTCTCGGTGTACATCTTAGTGTAGACTTGTAGTTAAATAGCTTTTTTCAGTGAATTTTAGGCTTAAATCTAAAAAAAAGTCAAAACCAGAACGTTTTGTTCTTTGAAAGAGATAAAGTCTGTGAAAAACTTGAAAAAAATTGATTTTACAAAAGGGAAACAGATGTATTTGTTGAATATTTTCATATAATAAAAAATTAATATTGTTGTTCTTCTTAATTTATTAAGATGACATGTGCAGAAAGAAAAAGGAGGTGCCAAAGAATGAACAGCAATGAAATATACGTTAGTTTAGACATCGGTACATCCAGTGTGAAAGTAATCATCGGAGAGATGAGTAACGATTCATTGAATATCATTGGTGTAGGGAATGTTAAATCACACGGACTAAAAAAAGGTTCTATCGTTGATATAGATGCAACAGTTCAATCTATTAGAAAAGCAGTAGAACAAGCTGAACGAATGGTAGGCATTACAATTAAAAAGGTTGTAGTAGGCATAAGCGGAAATCATGTATTTTTACAGGATTGTCACGGAGTAGTAGCCGTTTCAAGCGAGAATCGTGAAATTACAAACGAAGATATTCATCGAGTAATTGATGCTGCTCAAGTCATGTCTATCCCGCCAGATCGTGAAATCATTGATGTTATTCCAAAGCAATTTATTGTAGATGGCTTAGAAGGTATTAACGATCCTAGAGGTATGATTGGGGTACGTTTAGAAATGGAAGGCACAATCATAACAGGATCTAGAACGGTTTTACATAACTTATTACGCTGTGTAGAAAGAGCTGGTTTAGAAATCAGTGATATTTGTTTACAGCCTCTAGCCGCTGGTTCAATTGCATTATCTCGTGATGAAAAAAACTTAGGTGTCGCACTGGTAGATATCGGTGGAGGTTCAACAACGGTTGCGATCTTTGACCAAGGACATTTGAAAGTAACAAATGTACTAGCTGTTGGCGGAGAGCACATTACCAAGGATTTATCTATTGGCCTTCGCACATCGACTGAAGATGCGGAAAATATTAAGATAAAGCATGGACATGCTTTCTACGATCATGCTTCTGAAGAAGAAGTATTTAGTGTACCGATCATTGGAAGCGATCAGCATCAGCAGTTTAATCAGCTCGAAATCTCTGATATTATTGAAGCTAGATTAGAAGAGATTTTAGATATGATTACGCAGGAGATAAATCGCCTAGGATACAAAGATATTCCAGGAGGATTTGTTTTAACAGGCGGAGTAGTAGCGATGCCTGGTATTCTTGAGCTAGCTCAAGTGATTTTAAAGAATAACGTGCGCATAGCAGTGCCTGATTATATTGGAGTACGTGAGCCGCATTATACAACAGGCGTAGGATTAATAAAATTTGCATACAAAAATGCTAAAATACAAGGCCGGGAAATTGGAGCGCCAGTTGTGGAAGAAGAGCCGATTGAGCAAGAAATGATCAAACCTAGCCCGAAACCACAGCAGCCGCAACAATCAGCTGAGCAGCCGAAAAAGAAAAATGACCAAAATTTAATGAAGAAGTTTTTTGGATACTTCTTTGATTAACGTTACGGATTGGTAATTTCGAAGAATTAGGAGGAACTATCATGTTGGAGTTTGATACAAGTGTAGACCAATTAGCGACGATTAAAGTAATCGGTGTCGGAGGCGGCGGTAACAACGCGGTTAACCGAATGATTGAACATGGCGTCCAAGGTGTAGAATTTATTGCAGTTAATACAGATGCACAAGCATTAAATTTATCAAAAGCTGAAACAAAAATGCAAATCGGCGCTAAATTAACAAGAGGATTAGGTGCAGGTGCTAATCCAGAAGTTGGTAAAAAAGCAGCTGAAGAAAGTAAGGAACAAATCCAAGAAGCACTAAAAGGTGCAGATATGGTTTTCGTAACAGCTGGTATGGGTGGAGGAACTGGAACTGGTGCAGCTCCAGTCATTGCCCAAATTGCTCGTGAGCTAGGAGCACTAACGGTAGGTGTTGTTACTCGTCCGTTTACGTTTGAAGGCCGTAAGCGTTCTACTCAAGCGGCAGGCGGCATTGCGTCAATGAAAGAAGCAGTGGACACGCTGATTGTTATTCCAAATGATCGCTTATTGGAAATCGTTGATAAAAACACGCCAATGCTAGAAGCGTTCCGTGAAGCGGATAACGTATTGCGACAAGGTGTGCAAGGTATTTCAGATTTAATCGCAGTTCCTGGATTAATTAACTTAGACTTCGCTGACGTGAAAACAATTATGTCTAACAAAGGATCTGCACTTATGGGGATCGGTATTGCAACTGGTGAAAACCGCGCTGCTGAAGCGGCTAAAAAAGCTATTTCAAGTCCACTTCTTGAAACATCTATCGATGGAGCTCAAGGTGTATTAATGAACATCACAGGCGGTACAAACCTAAGTCTTTACGAAGTACAAGAAGCTGCAGATATCGTTGCTTCGGCTTCTGACCAAGAAGTGAACATGATCTTTGGATCTGTTATTAACGAAAACCTAAAAGACGAGATTGTTGTTACAGTTATTGCAACTGGCTTTAGTGACCAAGATTTATCACAGCCAAAACCAGGTCGTCCTTCGTTATCGGCGAATCGCATGCCGCAATCGACACAGCAGCCGGCCCCACAGCCGAAGCGTGAAGTAAAGCGTGAAGAACCTGTACAGCAAGAATATACGCGTCCATCTCAGCCACAGTCTGAAGATGCGCTAGATATTCCAACATTCTTACGAAACCGTAATCGTAGACGCTAAGAAAATAAAAAGCCAAGACCTCTGTTTTATACAGAGGTCTTTTTTTATGCCATGAAGCTAGAAAACTCCAAAAGAATATAAAAAACATTCGACATGGTCAATATGATGCCTTCAAAGGGTTTGTGTTTTCTTTCTAAAAGTGGTGTGACAAATATCGAATGATTTCCTCAAAAATACTGCTTGTTTCTCGGCATGAACTGACAGACTTTCTAATAGGATGTACTATATACTAATTTTTAACAGAAAAATTCAGAAAGAATGGAGAGGTTATAAACATTGCCAATCTATTTAGATTTAATATGGATGCTGAATTTTGGGTTAGATACGATTTTACTAATGTTATGTGCAGTTGTACTTAAACGGAATTACAAGTGGTGGCGGCTTTTGCTTGGGGGCTTTATCGGTTCATTGATTGTCCTTCTTATGTTTACGCCTTTTTCTCATCTTATGGTTCACCCTGCTATTAAAATTTTATTCTCTTTTTTTATGGTATTGATGACGTTTGGTTATAAACGACTGCGCTTTTTCTTTGAGAATTTATTAACGTTTTATTTTGCAACCTTTGTTGTGGGTGGAGGATTAATGGGCGTTCACTTTTTATTTCAAGATCAGTTCCTTGTTCTTAATCAAATGGTTGATACGAAATCTCCACAGTTTGGTGATCCTATTAGCTGGATATTTGTTCTTATCGGTTTTCCGCTATTATCTTATTTTTCAAAAACACGAGTTGATGATTTGCGAATGAAAAATATTACATTTGATCAGCTGGTAGATGTGGAAATTATTTTAAACGAACAGACGCTGTCGATGAAAGGACTTATTGATAGTGGAAACCAGCTTGTAGATCCGCTGACGAAAACCCCGGTTATGATTGTTACAGCAGATTCTTTAAAAGAAATATTGCCTGAAGGCTTAATGGAATTAAGCAAAAATGTCCAATCCTTTTCACACAGCGAAGATATTGATCAAGAGTGGTATTCAAAAGTCCGCTTTGTCCCTTATCGAAGCGTGGGCCAAGCCAATCAGCTTCTGCTTGCTCTAAAGCCAGATATGGTAAGGCTGGTGCATCAGTCCAACACGATTGAAGTCACTAAAGTATTAGTAGGTATTAGTCATACAACGCTTTCAGTGGAGAAGCAATATGAATGTATTGTTCATCCGAAGCTTATCGTTATTGGAGAAGTAAGTTCCGCATCGTAAAAGGTGTGAACAAATAAAGGAGGATACAGAATGGCTACATATCGAATTCGATTTCAATTATGGTGGTACAAATTATTAATTAAACTTAAGCTAAAAACAGATGAAGTGTACTATATAGGAGGAAGTGAAGCTCTTCCACCACCTTTAACAAAAGATGAAGAAGAAGTGCTCTTAAAAAAACTTCCATCAGGAGATGAAGCAGCACGTTCATTATTGATTGAGCGTAATTTGCGACTTGTTGTTTATATTGCCCGCAAGTTTGAAAATACGGGAATCAACATTGAGGATTTAATTAGCATCGGCACCATCGGTTTAATTAAAGCAGTAAACACGTTTAATCCTGAAAAGAAAATTAAGCTAGCGACGTACGCCTCTCGCTGTATTGAAAATGAAATTTTAATGTATTTGCGCCGCAACAATAAAATTCGATCTGAAGTTTCATTTGATGAGCCGTTAAATATTGATTGGGATGGAAACGAACTGTTATTATCTGACGTGATGGGAACCGAAGAAGATATCATCACAAAAGACCTAGAAGCGAATGTAGATCGAAAACTTTTGTTGAAAGCACTGCACCAATTAAATGATCGGGAAAAGCAAATTATGGAGCTGCGCTTTGGGCTAGCCGGCGGAGAAGAAAAAACGCAAAAAGATGTAGCTGATATGCTAGGCATTTCTCAGTCTTATATTTCAAGGCTTGAAAAACGAATTATTAAACGGCTGCGAAAAGAATTTAATAAAATGGTTTAAGTAAAAAAGCTGATTGTATAAGGGCTGAGAAGCATCTTATACAATCAGCTTTTTTAGTGGAGAATTGTCAGAATTGTAAAAGTGCATATTTTTTCCTTCGGAGGAGATACTGAATTCAGAACATCATCTCCTGTTAGGAGGGAAAGAGTTGACAAGAAATAAAGTAGAAATTTGTGGAGTAGATACTTCGAAACTTCCCGTATTAAAAAATGAAGAAATGCGAAAGTTGTTTAAACAAATGCAGGCTGGAGATGGAACAGCAAGAGAAAAGCTAGTAAGCGGAAATTTACGTCTCGTACTCAGCGTGATCCAACGTTTTAACAATCGTGGAGAATTTGTTGATGACTTATTTCAGGTTGGGTGTATTGGATTAATGAAATCCATTGACAATTTTGATTTAAGTCAAAACGTGAAGTTTTCTACATATGCTGTCCCAATGATTATAGGGGAAATTCGCCGCTATTTACGTGACAATAATCCAATCCGTGTTTCTCGTTCCCTTCGTGATATTGCTTATAAAGCTCTTCAAGTTCGTGAAAGGCTTATGAGTGAAACATCCAAGGAACCTACAGCTGAGGAAATTTCAAAAGTCCTAGAAGTCCCGCATGAAGAAATTGTGTTTGCTTTAGATGCTATCCAAGATCCGGTTTCTCTATTTGAACCTATTTACAATGATGGTGGAGACCCAATCTATGTCATGGATCAGCTAAGCGATGAACGCAATCGTGATTCAACTTGGATTGAAGAAATTGCTTTGCAAGAAGGTATGAGAAGATTGAACGAGCGAGAAAAACTAATTTTACGAAAGCGCTTCTTTCAAGGTAAAACACAGATGGAAGTTGCTGAAGAAATTGGTATTTCTCAAGCGCAGGTTTCTCGTTTAGAAAAAGCTGCTATTAAACAGATGAATAAAAATATTCAAAGTTAACAAAAGCTATCTAAACTGGCAGCTGCTCACGTTCATATAATTAATTACCATTCACTTTATTTGATGTTCAACTTAATAAGCATCGTGTCTATAAAAACAGACACGGTGCTTATTTTGTATGTATCAATGTATAATACATGACCAAAAGATATTCATATCAGATTTCCTATTGCTGTGAGGACTTCTAGCTACTCGTTGAGAATGTCTCTTGATGAAAAGCTGTGTAATTAGTGAACAAAATGCCTATAGAAAGAGAGTGGCAGAGAAAAAATAAGCTTTTCCTTCATGAAATGAAAATTTGAAAATATATATAGGCTAAGGAATAAAGTTGGCTATAGGAGGAGAGAGCATGTTAAAGATTTCAGAATTTCAGCTGAAAGATGTAGTGAATGTAGCTGATGGCAAAAAACTTGGAAATGTAGGGGATATTGATATTGACTTAACAACGGGAAAAATACAGGCCGTCATTATCGGAGGCTCTCGTGTATTGGGCTTCTTTGGAAAAGATGATGAAATTGTGATTCCGTGGAAAAATATTGTGAAAATTGGTTCTGATGTCATTTTAGTACGTTATAAAGACGCATTTCAGCCTGAAGAGAATTAGTTTTTTGTCAACAGCACCTAGCAATCTGTGGTACAATATGTGAGAACAAATGAAACAAGGGATGTGTCACATACATGAATCCTGAGCCATTAAAAAAAAGCCATCACGAGTCGTTTATGTGGCTGAGCCCTTGGGTAGAAAAGAATGATATGCTTGTTGCTGGTTTCACCACAAAAAATGGTGGCGTGAGTAAACCTCCATTTGCTTCTTTTAACCTAGGGCTTCACGTAAACGATAACGTAGAAGATGTTATTACAAATAGAAAAATTTTAGCAGCCGAACTAGACATGTCTTTTGAAAGCTTTGTATGTGCTGAACAAGTACATGAAGCAACTGTTCAAAAAGTAACAAAAGCCGACTGTGCAAAAGGACTCTACAAATATGAAGAGGGCATAAAAGCAACGGATGGCATTTATACAAATGAATCTGATATTTTGTTAGCTTTATGTTATGCAGATTGTGTTCCGCTGTACTTCTATGCGCCTGATCACCATTTAGTTGGTCTTGCTCATGCTGGGTGGAAGGGAACAGTAAAAGATATTGCAGGAAATATGATTCGACGGTGGGTAGAGCAAGAAAATGTTCCGGTTGAAGATATTTACGTGGCGATTGGCCCTTCGATTGAAGATTGCTGTTATGTTGTCGATAACCGCGTCATTACACAAGTAAACGAAGTAGTTGGCCAAAATGGATATCAAGAAGTAAGCCCTGGACAATACGCGCTTAATTTAAAAAAAGTCAATAAGCTGCTGATTCAAAACGCAGGCGTATTGCCGGAACGAATTTTAACATCGTCGTATTGTACAAGCTGTGAAGATGACCTGTTCTTCTCACATCGCCGCGACCAAGGGAAAACAGGACGCATGTTTAACTTCATAGGCTTTAAGGAGGAGTAATTACATAGTGACAGCTAGCGTAAGTGAAAATCTAGAAGCAGTTCAACAAACAATTGCTGAAGCGTGTAAAAAAGTTAATCGAAATCGAGAAGATGTAGAGCTGATTGCTGTAACAAAATACGTTTCCACAAAACGAGCAGCAGAAGCAGTGGATGCAGGCATTTTACATCTCGGAGAAAACAGGGATGAAGGTCTTCTAGAAAAGTATGAATCAATCGGTGAGAAAGCGACCTGGCATTTTATCGGAAGCTTACAAACAAGAAAAGTAAAAAATGTGATTGATAAAGTTGACTATATTCATTCACTAGACCGATTATCTTTAGCAAAAGAAATTGATAAACGTGCAGGACATCGTATAAAATGTTTTGTACAAGTTAATGTTGCCGAAGAACAATCAAAGCATGGCCTTGCTGTAGAAGACGTAATGCCATTTATTCAATCTCTTGAAGCGTTTGCAAATATCCAAGTGGTTGGATTAATGACCATGGCTCCTCACACAGATGACGAGTCCTTGCTTCGCAGCTGTTTTCAAGGTCTAAAGAAATTGCAGGACCGTATACAAGAACTAAAACTCCCATATGCACCGTGTACAGAGCTATCAATGGGAATGTCAAACGATTATGCAATTGCAATTGAAGAAGGAGCAACATTCATTCGGCTAGGAACCACGTTAGTTGGGAATGAACGTTAAGGAGGTGTAATTCAAGATGAGTATGAAAAATCGCTTTAGAAGTTTTTTTGCTCTTGATGACGATACTGAATATGTAGAAGAACATTACGAAGAAGAAGAGTCGGTAGAAGAGCCTGTACAGCAGTCGAGACCAGCGAAAGCTAGTCAGCAGCCGAATCAGCAGCAAAACGTGATTAGCTTGCAAAGCGTTCAAAAATCATCAAAAATGATGCTTTGCGAACCTCGCGTCTATGCCGAAGCACAAGAAATTACGGATCATTTAAAAAATCGTAAAGTCGTAGTTGTGAATTTACAGCGCATTCAACGAGATCAAGCAGTAAGAATTGTCGACTTTTTAAGTGGTACAGTTTATGCTTTAGGCGGGGACATTCAAAAAATTGGAACCGACATCTTTTTATGTACACCTGATAATGTAGACGTAAGCGGAAGCATTTCAGATATGATGGGAGAACATGATACAACAAACGTAAAGAGGTGGTAGTTTTTGGACATCGTTTTTGGGATTCTTGGACAATTGATTGGTCTTTACTCATGGGCACTGATTATTTACATTTTGATGTCTTGGGTACCCGATGTAAGGGCGTCTAAGTTTGGTCAGCTGCTTGGCAGCATTTGTGAGCCTTACTTAGAGCCTTTTCGTAAAATCATTCCGCCTATTGGCATGATTGATATTTCACCTCTTGTTGCAATCTTTTTACTACGATTTGCGCAAGCAGGTGTACGTTCACTTCACAGTATGGTTGGATTTATTTAAAAAGGAATCGCTGGATTCCTTTTTTACATACCAATAGTAGGAGTAATAATATGTCTATTTATGAACATTTTAGGCAAGAAGAACATGGATTTATTGACCAGGTTCTTCAGTGGAAAGAAGATGTCCTACATCAATACAGCCCAAAGTTAACGGACTTTTTAGATCCAAGAGAGCAGCAGATTGTGACGGCTATTGTCGGGACTGAAGGAGAGGTTCAAGTTTCATTTGATGGTGGACAACCGTTTGCTGAACGCAAGCGTGCGCTGCTATATCCGGATTACTATGTACCTGAAAGCGAAGATTTTCAGTTGCATATGTATGAGCTCAATTATCCTAAAAAGTTTGTGACGATTGAACATCCTCAAGTTCTTGGTTCGGCGATGTCCTTAGGACTGCGCCGTTCAAAATTTGGCGATATTTTGGTCGCGGGAGACGATATTCAGCTTGTAGCTGCAGAGGAAATTTCTTCTTATATTGAGATGAATTTAACGTTAATTGGAAAAGCCAAAGTTTCACTTTCTTCTATTCAAAGAGAGCAGCTGCATGTGGTAAAAGAAGAGCTGATTGAACACGTTTATACAGTTTCTTCAATGAGGCTTGATGTTTTGCTGTCGACCATTCACAATTTATCAAGACAAAAAGTCCAGCCGTTTATTGCAAATGGAGCGGTAAAAGTAAATTTTAAAGTCATTGAACAGCCTTCTTTTGAATGTCATGAAGGTGATATTTTGTCGCTTCGTGGTCACGGCAGAAGTCGTATTGTTTCACTTGAAGGCAAAACCAAAAAAGAAAAATGGCGAATTGTTGTAGGAAAGCAGAAATAAAGAAATCTACTAGCAGGAAATTTTAAAAATATGTCGAATAAACCATTACTAATGATGTAATGAGACAACACGGAGGTGGCCTAGATGCCTTTAACCCCTTTGGATATTCATAACAAAGAGTTTAATCGCGGGTTTCGCGGATATGATGAAGATGAAGTGAATGAGTTTCTTGACCAAGTAATTAAAGACTATGAGCTGGTAATGCGTGATAAAAAGGAGTTAGAAGGAAGAGTATCTGAATTAACAGATCGTCTTGGACATTTTACTAACATCGAAGAGACGTTAAATAAATCAATTTTAATTGCTCAAGAAGCAGCGGAAGATGTGAAGCGAAACGCTGAAAAAGAAGCGAAGCTCATTATAAAAGAAGCAGAAAAAAATGCGGACCGTATTATTAATGAAGCACTGTCTAAGTCTCGTAAAATTGCGATGGACATTGAGGAGACGAAAAAGCAGTCTAAAGTATTTAGAACTCGTTTCAAAATGTTAATCGAAGCACAGCTTGAAATGTTAAACAGCGACGACTGGGATCAGTTGATGGATTATGAGATGCCAGCGCTAGAAGAAAAAATTGACTAGTCAAGACATCATCTTGACTTCTCACGTTTTGTTGTCATATAATTTGGTAACAGATGAAATTTCATATCAAACAGTACGGAGACAGGGACAGTAGCTTTTTTAGTTTGTCAAAGCGAATCGAGGATGGTGCGAGCTCGATAACAAACAAAAAAGTGAAAATCACCCTAGAGTACCATTGCTGAACTGATGATAGTAAGCAGTGGCGGTTTATTCACGTTACGAATGCAAAGAGGATTTGCGTGCAGCAAATCTACTAGGGTGGTACCGCGGGAGGCCTTCTCGTCCCTTTTTGGGATGAGGAGGTCTTTTTGTTATGGTACAAAAAGATATGAAATTTACGTTTTTTTGGGAGGGTAAAACATGGAATATAAAGATACATTATTGATGCCAAAAACTGAATTTCCGATGCGTGGAAATTTACCGAACCGCGAGCCTAAAATGCAAGAACAATGGGCTGAAATGAATATTTATGAAAAAGTACAAAAACGTACGGAAGGCCGTCCGCTATTTGTCCTGCATGATGGACCTCCATATGCGAATGGCGATATTCACATGGGACATGCATTAAATAAAATTTTAAAAGATTTTATCGTTCGCTATAAGTCGATGTCAGGCTTCTGCGCACCTTATGTACCAGGCTGGGATACACACGGTTTGCCAATTGAAACAGCTTTAACAAAAAATAAAAAAGTAAACCGCAAAGAAATGACGGTAGCTGAGTTCCGTAAGCTTTGCGAACAGTATGCTTGGGAACAAGTAAACGGCCAGCGTGAGCAGTTCAAGCGTTTAGGCGTACGCGGAGATTGGGATAATCCATATGTAACGCTTCAGCCGCAGTACGAAGCGCAGCAAATCAAAGTGTTTGGTGACATGGCGAAAAAAGGCTACATCTACAAAGGGTTAAAACCTGTGTACTGGTCCCCTTCAAGTGAATCTGCTTTAGCAGAAGCGGAAATTGAATACTATGACAAGCGTTCAGCTTCTATTTACGTAGCGTTTAACGTAAAAGATGGTAAAGGTGTGCTTGAACAAGATGAAAAATTCATCATTTGGACGACAACACCATGGACAATGCCAGCTAACCAAGGGATTGCTGTCAATCCTGAGCTTCAGTACAGCGTAGTTGAAGCAGATGGAGCAAAATATGTAGTGGCAACTGAACTGATTAAAACAGTTGCTAAAGAAATTGAATGGGCTGACTATAAGACGCTTCGTACGGTAAAAGGTTCAGAACTTGAGCGTGTAGTAGCTGAGCATCCAATCTACAAGCGTGATTCTTTAGTTGTTCTTGGCGATCACGTAACAACGGATGCTGGTACTGGGTGTGTTCATACAGCACCGGGACACGGGGAAGACGACTTTATCGTTGGTCAAAAATATGGTTTGGAAGTTCTTTGTCCAGTCGACAGTAAGGGGCATATGACGAATGAAGCACCAGGATTTGAAGGGTTATTCTATGATAAAGCGAATAAGCCGATTACAGACAAACTAGAAGAAGAAGGCGCGCTGTTAAAATTAAGTTTCATTACCCACTCATACCCACATGACTGGCGTACAAAGAAACCAACAATTTTCCGTGCAACGGCACAGTGGTTTGCGTCTATTAAAGATTTCCGTGAAGATTTATTAAAAGCAGTAGAAAAAACAGAATGGGTGCCTACTTGGGGTGAAACGCGACTTTATAACATGGTGCGTGACCGCGGAGACTGGTGTATTTCTCGTCAACGTGCATGGGGCGTTCCGATTCCGGTATTTTATGCTGAAAATGATGAGCCAATCATTACGGACGAAACAATCGAACACGTATCAAATCTATTTAGAGAACATGGATCAAACGTATGGTTTGAGCGTGAAGCAAAAGACTTGCTTCCAGAAGGCTTTACTCATGAAGGAAGCCCAAATGGCCGCTTCACAAAAGAAACAGACATCATGGACGTATGGTTTGACTCTGGCTCTTCACATCAAGCTGTTCTTGAAGAACGTGAAGACTTACAGCGTCCGGCTGATTTGTATTTAGAAGGTTCTGACCAATACCGCGGCTGGTTTAATTCAAGTCTTTCTACAAGTGTAGCTGTAACGGGTGAAGCACCTTATAAAGGGGTACTTAGCCACGGATTTGCTTTAGACGGTGAAGGTCGCAAAATGAGTAAGTCATTAGGAAACGTTGTAATTCCAGAAAAAGTAATGAAACAACTAGGTGCAGATATTTTACGTTTATGGGTAGCTTCTGTAGATTACCAAGCTGATGTTCGTGTATCTGATAACATTTTAAAACAAGTAGCAGAAGTATATCGTAAAATCCGCAACACGTTCCGTTTCTTACTAGGAAACTTAGCGGACTTTAATCCATCAACTGATGCTGTAGCCGTTGAAGACCTTCGTGAAGTAGACCGCTACATGCTTGTGAAGCTGAACAAATTAATTGATAAAGTGAAAAAATCTTATGATTCATATGAATTCTCAAGCATTTATCACGCAGTGCATAATTTCTGTACAATTGATATGAGTTCATTCTACTTAGACTTTGCAAAAGATGTATTGTACATCGAAGCAGAAAATAATGTAGAGCGTCGCAGCATTCAAACGGTCCTTTATGAAACGTTATTATCGTTAACGAAATTAGTGTCTCCAATTCTTTCTCATACAGCAGACGAAGTATGGGTTCACATTCCAAATGTAACGGAAGAAAGCGTGCAGCTAGTTGATATGCCAGAGGTTCAAGAAATCGAAGGAGCAGATCAATTAGTAGAGAAATGGGATGCATTCATGGAGCTTCGTGATGAAGTATTAAAAGCGCTAGAACAAGCTCGTAATGAAAAAGTAATCGGTAAGTCTTTAGAAGCAAAATTAACGCTGTATCCAACAGCAGATACGAAAGAACTGTTAGCATCTATTTCTGAAAATGTAGGTCAACTCTTCATCGTTTCAGATCTTGAGGTAGCAGAAGGTGAAGCACCTGCTGAAGCACAAAAATTCAGCTATGCTTCAATTGTTGTAAGTAAAGCAGAAGGTGAGAAGTGTGAGCGCTGCTGGGTTGTATCACCAACAGTTGGCGAAGATCAAGATCACCCGACTTTATGTACACGCTGTGCGGATGTTGTAAAAAATCACTACGTTCAGCAGTAATTAACAAAAACACGTCCTTTTTGGGCGTGTTTTTTGCTGTACGAAATTCCCAAATACAATGGTATAAAGCATTTAAAGCCTTAGGAAAAACTTGTGTTGTAGATTCGATGGAAAACTCGGTAAACCTAACATCATTAATACTTCATCTTATCAGCACAGGAGGCGTTTGCATGTATGAAAATTATCTTTCCATTGGACAGGAATTAGCTCTTATTAAAGAAGAATTACAAGATCGCCTAGTGAGATATGCTACAGAACAATCTGGTTATATAGATGAAAAGGAACGTTATGTAATAGAAATGATTAAAGCAGATTTAAAAGATGTAGAACACGCGTTAGCAAAGCTTGACGTTGGTGCGTTCGGAATTGATGAACTAACTGGCGAAGTGATGTCTATTCATAAATTAAAAGTAATGCCGACGGCCCGCACAAACGAAGATTTATTTGTTTTATGGTGAGAAGCGAGAAAAAAAATGAATTATGTGCTAAAATGCTTTAGTATGGATTCGTTTGATTTTATTGCGGGAGGAAAACGTTTGTGTTTTATTATCTTATCGCTTTAGCTGTTATACTTATTGATCAGGTAACAAAATGGATGATTGTAAAAGAAATGTATTATGGACAAAGCATCACCGTAATTGAAAACTTTCTTTACATTACCTCTCATCGTAACAGAGGAGCCGCGTGGGGGATTTTACAAGGACAGATGTGGTTCTTTTATCTCATTACGGTGGTTGTGGTAGTCGGTTTAATAATTTATATTCAAAAGCTCAAAAAACAAGATAAATGGTTCGGTATTGCGCTAGCATTAATGTTAGGCGGCGCCATTGGAAACTTTATTGATCGAGTGGTCCGTAAAGAAGTAGTTGATTTCGTAAACACATACATCTTTACGTATGATTTTCCGATTTTTAACGTAGCTGATTCGGCACTTGTCGTCGGAGTAATCATCATGTTTATTATGACGCTGTTTGAAGGGAAAATGAAGAAGGAGCACAAAGAATGAATGTAATTGAAACAGTTATAAATGAAGAACAAGCAGGAGAACGTATTGATAAAGTACTTTCGACTGTAAATGCAGAATGGTCACGTTCACAAGTGCAGCAGTGGATTAAAGAAGGTCACGCAAAAGTGAACGATAAAACCGTCAAAGGAAACTATAAATGTAAAACAGGAGACGCTATTATTATTGAAGTGCCGGAACTAGAAGAGCTTGATGTGGTAGCGGAAGAAATGGATTTAGATATTTATTATGAAGATCAAGATGTGCTTGTTGTAAATAAACCTCGCGGCATGGTTGTACATCCAGCTCCTGGTCATCATAGCGGCACGCTTGTAAACGGCCTAATGGCTCACTGTAAAGATTTATCCGGTATTAACGGCGTTATGCGCCCTGGTATCGTTCATCGAATTGATAAAGATACATCCGGTTTACTTATGGTTGCAAAAAATGATTTAGCCCATGAATCACTAGTTAGTCAGCTTGTAGCTAAAACAGTGACGCGTCGTTATAAAGCTATCGTTCACGGAGTAATTGCGCACGATCACGGTACAATTGATGCGCCAATCGGCCGAGATAAGCAAGATCGTCAAAGCATGACGGTGACTGATGAAAACAGTCGTGATGCAGTGACGCACTTTACTGTATTGCAGCGTTTTAAAGATTTTTCACTGGTCGAATGTAAGCTAGAAACGGGGCGAACACACCAAATTCGCGTTCATATGAAGTATATTGGCTTTCCGCTTGCCGGGGATCCGAAGTACGGACCGAAAAAAACGCTTCCGATTGACGGACAAGCGCTTCATGCAGGCGTATTAGGCTTTATTCACCCTCGTACAAATGAATATATGGAATTTGAAGCACCGGCTCCAAAAGAGTTTAATGAGATGCTAGAGCTTATTGAAAAAAGAAGTTGACAACTGCCATAAGTGATGGCATACTTGTATTAACTTAATAAGAACCTTTAAGAACAGTCCAGAGAGGCTGAGAAGGAAACGGTGCAGAAAAGGCATACTTATAGCCTTTTTGAAGAAATATGTCTAAAACCAAATCCTCTTGCCTCAAGGCAAGAGGATTTTTTTTATGTCAACAACTCGAGGTGAAAAACAGTGAACGTAAAAGCTACCGTACTTGACGAACAAGCTATTCGCCGCGCTTTAACTCGAATCGCACATGAGATTATTGAAAAAAATAAAGGGATTGAAAATTG